>NZ_JBXWQF010000010.1:0-152280 GCF_059612245.1 Ruegeria sp. CDSA079
CAACCAGCTTACCACCCAACTCAACATGCAACGAATGCAAAGGCGTGCGTTTAAGTGAAGTCATTGCGGATACCTTTTCGTACCTGTGGGTTGACGCATCCCCGTCAGTCTGCCCCAAGCTGCGCGGATTGCAACGATTCCAGACAGTTTACACCCGACACACCGGCTTTGGACAGCACTGCATACGGAGGTATGCACATAAATGTTCCTATAGGAAACTTTTTTCCCTTAAGCAACACGCCTTGTTCGAACCCGAATATCCCGGAAATGTTTCCGCTGTTTTGCTCCAGCCTACTTGGCCGCAAGGATCAGAAAAAACAGTATTTTGCCTTCTCCTTTTACCATTGCCCCCCAAGCACCTGAAGGGCGGTGTCGAGCACGTTCAGTCCGGCAAGCAGATCGCTTTCTGCGGTGTCTTCGGCGAAATCGTGGCTGATTCCGTTGATCGAAGGCACAAACAACATTGCAACCGGCATCAGGCGCGACACGTTTGTTGCATCATGCAACGCGCCCGAGGGCATCCGGCGCCATTTCCCCGGAGCGACCTGTTGCGCGCCGCTTTCCAAGGCTTCCCGCAGTGTCCGGTCCATGGCAACAGGCTCTAGCCCCAGCATCGGGCCGTAATCCAGCGCCATCCCCTGTTCATCGGCAACATCCAAAGCTGTCGCGCGAATGATCTCTTCCATCCGGACCAGCCGGTCCGCATCGCCATCGCGCCATTGCATCGAAAACCGAACCCGCCCCGGAACGATGGACGAAGCATTGGGATGCACGTCAACACGCCCGATAGTCCAGACGGTCTGAGGCGTCACTACATTGCGGAAACGGTCATTGAGACGCGTGTTGAAAAGGGACAGTGCCTGAAACGCATCGCGGCGCAGGTGCATCGGTGTTGTGCCTGCGTGGTTCTGCTGACCCTCAAAAGTAATCGACATGTCGCGTATGCCGACAATATCGGTAACAACGCCGATCTGCTCACCCGCCGCGTCCAGGGAAGGGCCTTGTTCGATATGCATCTCAACAAAGCCGCTGAACCGGGAAGGGTCCACAAAGTCACCGGACATCCCGGACATTGAGGCACGGGCGGCACCAAAGCTGACACCCGCGCCATCCGTCAGCCCATCCGCCTGATCCAACGGCAGGCCACCGGACCATACGGCAGAGCCAGTGGTCACACCAAACCGCCCTTCTTCGTCCTGAAAGCTGACGACCGAGATGGGCCGTTCACTGGAGCGCGCGATCTCCAACGCGGCAATGACACCCAGCGCGCCATCCAGCCAGCCGCCTTCGGGTTGGCTGTCGGAATGCGATCCCATCAGCAACGAAGGGCCTTCGGCCAACCCGAACAGATTTCCGACCCGATCGAAATGTGGTGTCAGCCCGGCGTCAGACATGCGCTCTGCAAGCCATTTGCGCGCAGCAATATCCGCTTCTGAGTATGCCGGTCGGATCACGCCCTTGCCGACACCCGAGGCCCCAAATTCGCGTAACTTATGCAAATCTGCCAATAACCGCGTGTGATTGACCGACATGACATCCTCCGAGTTTTCCTTGGGCAGACCATAGCCACAAACCGGGTCACAGCGAGGATTTTTTCAATGGCACATGAAACCCCTCTGGTCCCGGGGTGGAACCTGCCCTAAGACGTCTGCGCAAGAGGGACTAACATGTCACATATTACATTGGTGCGTCACGGACAGGCCAACACCGCAGCGCGCGACGAAGTAAGTTATGACAGGCTAAGCGAGTTGGGGCATCAGCAAGCCCGCTGGCTGGGCGCGCATCTTCGTGACACCCGCAGCCACTATCCCCGCGTCTTTTGCGGCACTCTGACTCGCCATGCTGAAACAGCCGCCAGCATGGGGTTGGTCAATCCGGTGCAAGATGCCCGGCTCAATGAGATTGAGTATTTCACGCTTGCGCAACTGTTCGAAGAACAGCACGGTGTTGCGATCCCAACGGATCGCGAGGGCTTTGTCGAGCATCTGCCAAAGACATTTACAGCGTGGGCCAGTGGGGAAATCGAGGACACGCCCGAAACCTTTGACGAATTCGAAACCCGCGTCCGCGACGCGCTGCACGAGATCGGGACCGCAGGCGGACCGGCCATCGTGGTGACATCAGGCGCGCTGATCTCGATGGTGGTGCGGCAGGCAATGGGGCTGGACATCCCGTCCATGGCGCGGGTGGCCCTTGCCATCATGAACACGTCAATGCATCGTCTGCACCCGATTGGGGCTCAGCTAAGCCCGGTTCTGTTCAACGCCGTTCCGCATCTGGAAGCACCCGACCGGCAGTTCGCGCAGACACACCTGTAATTTGATCGGAGACCTCTGATGCAGCTTTACTATGCCCCCCGCACCATCTCGGTCGCTGTTGCGATTACCCTGGAAGAGGCAGGACTTGAGTATGAAGCGATCATGCTTGATTTTGCCGGGGGCGAGCAGACGAAACCTGCCTACAGGCAGATCAACCCAAAGGGCCGCGTTCCGGCGCTGGTTGTTGATGGCGGCATCCTGACCGAAACCGGAGCGTTGCTGGAGTATATCTCGGCCAAAGCACCTGAAGCCGGGCTGGTGCCCGCCGATCCGGTCATGGCCGCGCGGATGCGCGAGGTGATGTTGTACCTGGCCTCGACCATGCATGTGAACCACGCCCACAAGATGCGGGGCCACCGCTGGGCCGACAAGAAATCCAGCTGGAAGGACATGAAAGACAAGGTGGCGCAGACGATGACTGCGTCCTGTGACTATATCTGTTCAAACGGGTTGCGTGGTCCGCTTGTGCTGGGTGAGGCGTTCTCGCTGGCAGATGCCTACCTTTATGTGGTTTGCAGTTGGCTGGAAGGTGACGGCGTCGATGTCACGGCCTTCCCCAAAATTCTCGCCTTCCGCGAAGCGATGGAGGCACGGCCCTCGGTTCAGGCGGTCCGTGCCGCCGGAATGCTCTGACAAAAGGAAATACGATGACACATCTCTGGGTCCGGGCAGAACAGCGCCCGAACGAGGAACGGGTTGGGTTGACCCCCGAAGGCGCCGCAGCGCTGATTGCGGCTGGCATCCGCGTGACGGTCGAGGAAAGCCATGTCCGTGCCATTCCGATTGACGGCTACAAAGACGCAGGCTGCGAGATCGCGGCTGAAAACTCCTGGCCCGAAGCCCCGCTGGACGCGATCATCTTCGGTCTCAAGGAACTGCCCGAGGACGGCACGCCCCTGCCCCATCGCCACATCATGTTCGGCCATGCCTACAAGGGCCAGCATTCTGGTCGCGCGCTGTTGGAACGGTTCAAAGCCGGGGGCGGTACGCTGTATGATCTGGAATATCTGGTGGATGAAAACGGCCGCCGGGTTGCCGCCTTTGGCTATTGGGCCGGGTATGCCGGTGCGGCAGTTACCCTGAAAGCATGGGCCGCGCAGCTGCGGGGCGAGGTATGCCCGCCCGTAGGTGTCTACGCGGGCAAGGACGTGCTGAATGACGAACTGTTGGCTGAACTGGACGCCACCGGAACCGCCCGACCGCGCGCCATCGTCATCGGGGCCTTGGGCCGCGTTGGCACTGGTGCTGCCGATCTGTGCGAAGCGATGGGCGTCGCTGTCACCAAATGGGATATGGCTGAAACTTCCAGCGGTGGACCTTTCCCGGAGATCCTGGACCACGATCTGTTCCTGAATTGCATTTTCGCGCGCCCCGGTACGCCTATTTTTGTCCCGCAAGAGGCCCTGACCGCCCCGCGCAACCTGACCGCCATTGGTGACGTGGCCTGCGACCCGGACAGTGATTACAACCCAGTTCCGGTCTATGACCGCGCAACCACATGGGACGCGCCGGCCCTGCGTGTGGCGAATGATCCGGTGATGGACGTGATGGCCATCGACAATCTGCCGTCGATGCTGCCGGTCGAAAGTTCGGAAGACTATGCCGCACAACTGCTGCCTTCTTTGTTGACATTGAATGATCTGGACAGCGGTGTCTGGGGTCGGGCAGAATCAACCTACAATACCCATATCGAAGGACTCTGAACGATGACGATTCACTGGTGTGGCACCGGCCTGTCGGCCATTCCCGGCCTGCGCCGCCTGATAGAGGGCGGGCACAAGGTCACCGTCTGGAACCGAACCATCGAAAAGGCCAAGGCCGAGGTCGGAGATCTGACCGACGATATCCGAGCCTTCGACATTGATTCACTTGGCGCGGTGCTTGGAAAAGGCGACGTGATCGTCTCGATGCTGCCGGGCGACTGGCATGTTCCACTGGCAGAACTGGCGATCTCGAAACAGGCCAACTTCGTCTCGTCATCGTACATCGCTCCCGAGATGCGTGCACTGGACGACAAGGCGCGCGAAGCCGGTGTGGTTCTGGTCAACGAAGTCGGGCTGGACCCGGGCATCGACCACCTGATGGCCCATGCGTTGGTCGACGACTATCGTGCCTCAGAAGCATTTGACCCGGAAAACCACCTAAGCTTTATCTCATACTGCGGTGGTATCCCCAAAACCCCAAACCCCTTCCGCTACAAATTCAGCTGGTCGCCTCTGGGTGTGCTCAAGGCGCTGCGGTCGCCTTCGAAATCAATCCGTGACTATGCTCCGCTGGACGTAGCCCGCCCGTGGGACGCGATCAGCAGCTATGTTGCACCGCTTCCGACCCCGGAAAGCTTCGAAGTCTACCCGAACCGCGACTCGATCCCGTTCAAGGCGCAATACCATTTCGAGGATCATTGGCCGGTCAAGGAATTCGTCCGCGGCACCCTGCGCCTGAACGGCTGGGCCGATGCATGGTCGGATGTGTTCACCGAGATTGAAACCCTGTCGGGGCCTGAAGGCGATGCACGTCTGAAAGAGATGTCAGATCAGTTCTGGGACGAAAACGCCTATGAAGAAGGCGAGCCTGACCGGGTTGTGCTGTGCGTTGGCCTGAAGGCCGAGAAGGACGGCATCGAGGTTTGGAACAAAACCTATGTCATGGACGCGTGGGGTGATGCGCGCGGCACCGCGATGGCGCGTCTGGTGTCTATCCCCGTCTCAATGGCTATTGAGGCCGTCCTGAACCGCGCGATTCCAGCCGGGGTTCACGCAGCACCCAGCGACCCGAAGCTTGTGCAGGAATGGATGGGTGAGATCGATAAACTGGCGCAACATTTGCAGATCGTCGATCATCTGAACTAGTGGAAAGAAGAAAGCCATCCCAGGTTTGCTGGAATGGCTTTCATTGTTCTTCTTTAGGCATGTCTAGCTTTCCCTATTCGGGCCTTCAGATGTACCGCTCAATCGTGTCTTCGATATCGCAGCGATTGATGCCAAGCTCTGACAATTGGTGATCGTTCAAAGCGTTCAGATGCTGGGCCGCGCGGACAATGTCAGGGCTGATCGCTCGGATGCGCATGGCACGGTCGAACAGCAGCAATGCGCTGGCCGCAGGGGACGGTTGATTGATGGGCGGGATAACGTCAAACATACTGATAACCTCACTGACTGGTTCATTTGGGTAACTTGAAATCCGGCTGAGTTCGGTATCACTGCCGGTAAGGCTTGTTGTAATAAACACTCTCGTACGCGCGCCGTTTGATCTGGTCCCGCTGGATACCGATATCGGCAAGTTGCTGGTCGTCCAGCCTTTCGAGATCGCGCACAGTTTTTGCAACAATCCGGCGACGGAAGTGTTCGACCTTTCCATCGGCGTATTTCGAAAACAGGCCATCAAAAAGGCCGTTCCGGGTGTCTGCTGTCTGGGTATGTACCATGTCTTTGTCCTCCTGAATTTGATGTGCGTTGTCTTCCTGACATCAAATTTGGGAACGCTGCCTTAACGTTATCAAAGCGCTTCATTAAGGTTTGTTTAGATAGGTTCGGAGGAAGCGCGCGGTGGATCAGATCCGCCGAAGCGTATCTGCTAAATGCATCCGCAACACGCATCTTATTCAATGATTAAAATCAGATGGCGGGCGAACCGCCACCCATGGCACTTGGTCGACGAGGTGAATTACATCAGGTCGTTCTCAACATCCTCAGCCGAGATGCCCAACGCATCCAGTCCGTTCTCAAGGTGGTCCGACAGATGCGGGGTGCCGATCAGGTAGTCGGCGCAGGGGGTCGAGGCTTCGGACTTGGCGGTTGCGATGGCCTCGGCCAGGTCTTCAGCGAAAAAGCTTTCGCGGCCGATCCACATGATGGCGACCAGCTCGGCCTGCTCGTCTTCGCCCATGCGGCCGATGAACGCCCGCAGCTCACCCTCGGCCCGGTTCAGTTCGCGGCCCATCATGGCCACTTGGGCAACTTTCCTTGCCGAAATTTCCAACATGTCCTCAGCTCCTGTTGTTCGCGGTTGTCATGCCATCACAACCATCGAAGGGGGCCTGAGTCTTTGATCTTAAGCAAACCAGCGATCAGTCCCGCGCTCGGGATATCGGTTGTTCTGGTACAGGCTCGGATCGAAACGGGCGGAAGGATGCCTTTTTCACCCACAGTTTCAACGCCTGCCAAACGATCAGCGTAAAGGTCCGCCGAGCCCCAAATGGACGCCGAAGCAAAGACCACAGGATCAAACGATTTGTCAGTGGCTGGCGCGGTCCGGTCAGTGTGGCGATCAGCCCACCGTCGGGCCGTGTATAGTCAATCCAGACACCGACCCTGTCCACGCGAAAATCGAACCGGAACGTATAGGTGCCTTCGATCTTCTGGAACGGAGAGACATGCATCAGCTTATCGGCCACCACCCGGTCTGATGGCTCGATGGCTGCAAAACCAGGCTTGTGGCACAGATAGCTGTGTCGCGTCCCAAAGGTGTTCGTCACCTCGGCTACGACGGCGTAGAATTGGCCGTTGTCGTCAAAACAGAACCAGAAGCTCACCGGGTTGAAGACATGCCCCAGAACCCTTGGCTGAGTCAGCAACATGATGTGCGCCGGTTGCGGCACAGCCATCTTGTCAAAGCGGGCACGCAACCACGCGGCACCTTCACCTTTACCGGGCGCGCCACCATGATCGCTCGTGCGCCAGTTGGCGACATTTGCGCGGTCACGTGAAAATAGTAGCGGCGTTTTCAGCTGTGCCTCAGGGTCGAACAAAATGTAATCGATCGAATACCGAAACGCATTTTCGATCCCGCCCTTGCGCCCGTGATAGGTGTGGCCAGCGATATGATCTATTTCTTTTGCCATTGTTTGTTTTCAGACCTGCCCATAACTGCCTAAAACAGCATCGTTTTCTGTCCAATGCATACATTTATAGTACGGAATTTGGCGCAGGTTGGATCATAATGTCCTGATAAAGTGATCCGGCTTGGGGTGCGGCCCGTAATGTGGTTATGTTTACCGAGATCAATACTGCGACCTTGGACGAACCTGCGGTTGACACAGCCGCCCCTCAGCCTTGGCGCGGGAAGAAACGCATCAAGGGTAGACAGGTGAACGGAACAAAAGACAGTTGCGACACCAGATCCGAGTGGGTGGAACACGTCAAGCGCATCCGGGATGCGCAGGACCAGTCGGCCTTTGCCGAGTTGTTCCAGCACTTCGCGCCACGCATCAAGGGGTTCCTGATGAAGTCAGGGTCTGATGCCACCATGGCCGAAGAATGCGCGCAAGAGGTGATGGCAACCTTGTGGCACAAGGCCCATCTGTTCGATCCAACACGGGCCACCGTGGCCACGTGGGTGTTCACAATTGCTCGGAACAAGCGCATCGACGTGCTGCGCAAGCAACGCCGCCCCGAACCCGAGGAACTGGGATGGGGACCCGAGGCCGAGCCTGACCAGGAAGACGTCATCGCACTGCAACAGGAAACCGCGCAGCTGCGCACCGCCATGCTGGCGTTGCCGGAAGCGCAGAGAGAGCTGATCGAGAAGGCGTATTTCGGGGATCTGAGCCACGGGGAAATTGCGTCACAGACCGGGTTGCCCCTGGGCACGATCAAATCACGTATAAGGCTGGCGCTAGACCGCTTGCGCCATGCAATGAACTGAGATGAGTGAGATGAGCAAGTCGATTAAACATCACCTGACAGATGACCTGCTGATGGCTTATGCTGCGGGGAATTTGCCCGAGGCGTTCGATCTAATGGTCGCGACCCATCTGTCCCTGTGTAACCATTGCCGCGCACGGGCCGAGAGCTTTGACGCCGTTGGTGGGCAAGTTCTGGACGATCAAGCAGGTTTAGTCGCCATTTCTGATGCTTCTTTGGTGGCAACCATGGCCTTGATAGCTCAGGGCGCACCGACCCCCAAACCCGCGCGCGCCGGCTGCTCTGTTTTGCCAACTCCCTTGCAGGACTACGTGGGTGGAACCGTCGCAGACATTCGCTGGAAATCGATTGGCATGGGCGTGAAGCAGGCCATCCTGCCGACCACCAAAGAGGCCACAGCGCGATTGTTGTTCATTCCAGCCGGTGCGGCGGTCCCGGACCACGGTCATCAGGGCATGGAACTGACAATGGTACTGCAAGGCGCGTTTTCGGACGAGGTTGATCACTTCGCTCGCGGTGATGTTGAAATCGCTGACGAGAATCTGGAACACTCACCCGTTGCTGATATCTCGGAAGACTGCATTTGTCTTGCGGTCACGGATGCGCCGCTGAAGTTTAGCAAGCTCATGCCGCGCCTGTTCCAGCCCTTCCTACGCATCTGACCTGCTGGTGATTTCCACCTCAGGCCGACTTGAAAGGACACAGACATGACAGGAAAACTACTTTTGTCGACCCTTTTGCTGGGCGTTGCAGCTGGCGCATCAGCCCAAATGACGGCTGAGGTACAGTTTGAGTCCGGAAATTATGGCACCATGGTCAGCGGGACTGTCACTGGCGATGAATATTTCGACTATGTGCTGGGCGCCAAAGCCGGACAGGAGATGTTTGCCGACCTTCAGGTCAGTGACACCAATGGAAACGGCGTGATTTACTTCAACATCCTTCCACCGGGAAGCGACGGCGTTGCGATCTATAATGGATCGATTAACGGCAATACTGCCCGGATCAACTTGCCAGACGAAGGAGATTACACGATCCGCGTCTACCTGATGGGCAATGACAGGGACACAGGCAAAACCGTGGGGTACAATCTGGACCTGTCGATCCAGTGATTTCAGCCTTCGTGACGCGCCAACGGCACAACGTCTGACGCGGCATCAGATGCGATTTCCTCGAAATCAAAATTGTCCAGACGTTGCGCCCGTCGGCCGGCTTTTTCCGCACTGATCTTGATTTCCGAGATATCCTTGGCCGCCTGTCCAAAATGGCGGTCCAGATTGTTCACACGATCCCCCAGACGATCCACATCCTTGTGCAGCAACCCCAGTTCTTTGCGGATCGCACCGGCCTGTTCGCGCATGCGCGCATCTTTCAGGATCGCGCGCATCGTATTCAGCGTCGCCATGCAGGTGGTGGGTGAAACGATCCAGACGCGCTTGGCGAAACTCTCCTGAACCAGCTCAGGGAACTTGGCGTGAAGTTCAGCATAAACGGCCTCGGACGGCAGGAACATCAGCGCACCATCGGCGGTTTCACCGTCCAGGATATACTTCTCGGCAATGTCGGTGATGTGTTTGCGGACCGTACTGCGGAACATCTGCAAGGCCGCTTTCAGCTCAGCGTCATTGGTCGCACCGATCAATGCCTCATACGCCTCCAACGGGAATTTGCTGTCGATCACGATGGGGCCCGGAGGGTTCGGCAGATGGATCAGGCAATCCGCACGACGCCCGTTGGACAGCGTGGCCTGCAACTTGAAACTGTCCCGGGGCAGCGCCTTTGAGACAATGTCAGTCAGCTGAATTTCCCCAAACGCACCGCGCGTCTGCTTGTTTGACAGGATATCCTGCAGGCTGAGAACATCACCGGACAGTTTGGTGATATTGTCCTGCGCTTTGTCGATCGCGGCCAGACGCTCCTGCAATTGGGTCAAGGATGTCGCGGTCTGTTTCGATGACCCATGCAGGGATTCTTTCATCCTCTCCTGCATCTCGGCCAGCGCACGTGCAGACTTCATGGCGTTATCAGCCAGCCGGTCATTCATCTGCTGCTGGACCGAGGACAGACGCGCCTCGACCGTTTGGATCACCTGCACCTGCGCATTGGCCTGCGTGTCCGAGACATGCTGCAAGCCACCTCGCATTTGCTCTTGCCCCTGCCCCAATTGCTGCACATGCTGGCCCAGATGCGCCATTTGCCGCGCCAGAGGTTCCGCCATCCGGGCCGAGCGATTGGCTGCCCGTAAAGACAGGAACAAAAGCAGCAGGATCAGCAGGACAACCCCGCCGGCGGTCAGAAGAACCGGGTCGTTCAGTGGGATCTGGGTGCCTGCTATCTGGATCATGTCAGTCTTTATGTTCTCGTTTTGTTTCTATCTTCTTAATAGGTTCTGAACGACGGATCAACTGCGTCCGAACAACCTTTCGATATCGCTGAGCTTCAACTCCACATAGGTCGGGCGACCGTGGTTGCATTGACCGGAATGCGGTGTCGCCTCCATCTCGCGCAGCAGGGCGTTCATTTCTTCGGCGCGCATCCGGCGGCCGGACCGGACGGAACCGTGGCAGGCCACCCGGCTGAGGATCGCCTCGATCTTTGCCTGAACCATCTGGCTTTCGCCCTGATCGGCCAGTTCGTCGAGGATATCGAGGATCATCGCGCGGGCATCGACCTCACCCAGAATGGCCGGGGTTTCACGCACAGCGACAGCTCCGCCACCAAAAGGCTCAACCGTCAGGCCAAAGCGCGTCAAATCATCCGCAACGGCCATCAGACGTGCGCAGTCACTTTCCGACAGTTCCACGATTTCAGGGATCAGAAGCGCCTGCGCCGCGACGCCGTTCTCGGCCATCTGAGTTTTGAGTTTCTCATAGACCAACCGTTCATGTGCGGCGTGCTGGTCCACAATCACCATACCGTCGGCGGTTTGCGCAATAATGTAATTCTCGTGCACCTGCCCCCGCGCGGCCCCTAAAGGCAAGTCCTGCGGTTGGGAGTCTTGTGCTTCCGCTACCGGGGTAATTGGGCTCGGTTCGACAATGCTGCCGCTGTAATCATGGGCCAGTTCAGCAAAGCCCGGAGACTTCGCCCGATAGGCCGCCTGCCGCGCAGCGGGCGAAGGACGGTCCATCTGATACACCCGCGCCGGGGTCGGTTGCGCCGGTTCCGGCCGCATCGCGCCCAGGGTCGCGTTGGCCACGGTCGAGGACGCCCGATGTCCAGCCTCGGCCAGTGCATGGCGCAGGCTGGACACGATCAAGCCACGTGCAACGCCGGGGTCGCGGAACCGAACCTCGGATTTGGCGGGATGAACGTTCACATCCACCAGCGTCGGTTCACAGTCGATAAACAAAGCCGCCGCCGGATGACGATCGCGGCTGAGGAAGTCGAAATATGCAGTCCTCAAAGCGCCGGTCAGCATCTTGTCGCGCACGGGGCGGCCATTGACGAACAGATACTGTGCGACTGCTGCGCCACGCGAGTAAGTCGGCAAGGCAGCATAGCCATAAAGCCGGATTCCCTCACGTGTGGCGTCGATCCGCAGAGCGTTTTCGGCAAATTCACGCCCGATCACGCGGGCCAGACGGGCGTGGAGCGCGTCGAACAGATCTCCGTTCTCGCGATCCGCACGGAAAGTGACACGGCCCTCACCGCCTCCAGACACATCGCGCAGGGTGAAGGTCACGGAAGGTTCGGCCATCGCTAACCGTTTCACTGTGTCGCTGATGCCCTGTGCCTCGGCCCGGTCGGTGCGCATGAACTTCAGCCGGGCCGGTGTGGCGAAGAACAGATCGCGCAGCTCGACCACTGTGCCTGTGCGCAGGGCGGCGGGTTTGACGGCGTCCATCCTGCCGCCCGCAACGTGGATCTGCGCCGCATCCACGCCCGGCACGCGGCTGGTGATGGTCAAGCGCCCGACCGCGCCCAAAGAAGGCAGCGCCTCACCCCGAAAACCAAAGGTGTGGATGTTCAGCAAGTCTGACCCGTCGATCTTTGACGTGGCATGGCGGGACAACGCCAGCGGCAGATCATCGGGCGAGATACCGCAACCATCATCCGTGACACGGATCAGGGTCTTGCCCCCATCTGCAATATCGATGGCAATCCGCGTGGCCCCTGCGTCGATAGCGTTCTCGACCAGTTCCTTCACAGCAGAGGCCGGACGTTCCACCACCTCACCGGCAGCAATCCTGTTGATTGCAGCATCGTCCAGCTGTCGGATCACCGGGCGATTTTCGCCGATATTGGGGTTTGTTTGCGCCATACCGCTAAACCTAGCACAATCGCACGCGATTCTGCCACTGGTTTGCGCAGGTTTTCTGATCAGAAAAAAGGTGTCCGGGGGGCCGTGAACGGCTTTGCCTTCAGGTCCACCCGGACGCACCAAGTGAGTGGTGTGAGTCAGTTAATGAATAGTGGGCGTGTAACATGTGCCTGCCCAATAATCTTCTTAAGATTAACCTTTTGGGCATCTGGGCAGAGATTGGCCGACGACGCACGGGCAGGTGTGGCAGGAACATGCCGGGTCACGCAGATGTGTGCGCCCCGATACGCGCACGGCAGGGTCCGAACATAGCGGCTGCGGCAAGTATCAAACCTGACATCGTGGCTATCATGCCCGCCGCGCTGACCGCATCCGACCCGCCCAGCCATAAAGGGCCGTAGCCTGCCAGCACATAGCCCGACACTGCCGAGGCTGTGGCGAACACAATACTCCAGGCAATCTGCGCCTCGAGCCGGTTGGTCAACATTCTGGCCGCAGCCGGAGGGCAAATGAACATGGCGATCACGATGATCGAGCCTACTGCGTCGAATGCGGCCACCGCCGCGATGGCCGCGGTAATGACCAGTGCCATGCCCAAGGCACCCGTTCGAATGCCGATCGTGCGCGCAAAGCCTTCATCGAAGGTGGAAATCTTCAGCGGTCGCCAGAACAGCCAGGTGAACACAGACACACCCACCAGCGTTAGAGCAATCCGGGACAGTTCAGGCGGCAGACCTGCAAGGGCTTCGACATCCAGCAATGATCCCCAGCCGGTTGCATCCAGCCAGATCAGGCTTTCAAGGTTGCCATAAAGCGCATGTTCCACGTCCAGATGCACAGTCGAGGTGTCCGTCTGTTCAAGCAGCAAAACACCCGCCGCAAACATTGCGGTAAAGACAACGCCCATGGCTGCACCGGGTTCGATCTGACCCAGTCGGCGAATGGCCTCGATCAGAACCACAGCCACAATTGCAGCGCCCGCAGCACCCAGCATCATCGGCCAGGTTGATATTGCCCCGGTCAGCAGGAACGCCACAACAATACCCGGAAGCACCACATGGCTGATCGCGTCCCCGATCAGCGCCTGTTTGCGCAGCACCAGAAAATTGCCGGGCAAGGCGCAGGCAATGGCCGCAAATGTGCCAATCAGCAGCGGCGTCAACGACAGCGGTACAAACTCCTCACCACTCATGCCGGTACCCCCTGCGGTCCACCAATTTGACGGTCGATTTCAGCGATCTGATCATGGGTCATGACGGTTTCGATATCCCGCAACCCGTCATACAGCGCAGCCGTCGCCTCATGCGCCTGATCCCCGCGCACGATCTCCCAGCGTTTTTCGTCGCGCAGCGCCTTGGCGGCCCGCGCCTTGCCGGTGTCAGTGGCGACCCCGTCTGGCCGGACCAGACCCGCACGGCGCAGCAAGCGCAGTGTGAGCGGTTCGTAGATCTTCTGCCCCTGCGCCAGTGCCAACAGACCCTGACGGATATGCACCCGGCGTTGAAAGCGTAAATGCCGCAAGACCGCCGCCAGCACCCCGCGCTTTGGGGCGCAGAACAGGGACAGGACAAAAAACGCAAAGCTGACCAGAACGATGATCGGGCCTGTCGGCAAGTTGGGGGCAGAAGCGGAAATAGCAGCGCCGATGTATCCGGCCAGACCTCCGGCAAACCCGGCAAGCAGGACAACGTGCTCCGAACGCTCCGACCAGAACCGCGCCGTGACCGCCGGAATAATCAGCAGAGCCACAATCAGGATCAAGCCTACGATTTTCAGGCCGACCACAGTGACAGCCATGACCAACCCCATCATCGCAAGGTCGATGCGATGGATTGTCAAGCCACGGGCCGCAGCATATTCCGGGTCAAAGGCAACAAGAGTCATGGGACGGCGCAGGATCAGAACCAGCAGCAGCGTCGCCGCGCCACCGATGGCAATGATCATCGCATCCGCCCAAAGCATTCCGGCGGTCGAGCCCAACAGGAAGCCCTCCAACCCCGCCTGACGCCCTACACCCATGGTCTGGATGATTGTCAAAAGCACGATACCAAAACCGAAGAAGACGGAAAGGATCGCGCCGATCGCTGCGTCTTCGGCCAGTCGGGTGCGGCGCGTCAGCCAATTCATGCAAAGAAGCCCAACCCAGGCCGAAATCGCTGACCCTGCTAGCAAGCCCAACAGGTTGCGCCCATCCCCACCCAGCGCGACCAAAACCATGAAGGCCAGACAAACGCCCGGCAGTGTTGCATGGCTGATTGCGTCGCTGACCAAAGCGCGCTTGCGCAGGAACAGGAACGTCCCCGTCACACCCGCCGATACACCCAGCAAAGTCGCACCAATGGCGACCAGCGTGGCGTTATAGCCAAGCTGCAGGGTCAGAGCGTCCCAAATCATGTGTTACCCCAGTGCGCGCGAAATCTGATCAATCTGCGCGGTTGCCAGCCGCCCTCCATAAGCGGATTGCAACGTTTCCGCAGTGAAAGCCTCGGACACCGGCCCTTCGGCCACTTTGCGGGTATTGATCAGGAAAACGTGGTCGAAGTAATCGGTCACGGTCGCCAGATCGTGATGCACCACCACAACTGTTTTGCCCGCGTCTTTCAGGGATTTCAGCACCGCAATAATGGCCTTCTCGGTGGCGGCGTCCACCCCGGCGAAAGGTTCATCCAGAAGGTACAGATCCGCCCCTTGCGCCAAAGCGCGGGCCAGAAATACCCTCTGCTGTTGGCCACCGGACAATTGCCCGATCTGACGATCCGCGAAGTCCCGCATTCCGACACGGTTCAGACAGTCCATCGCGCAGGCCTTGTGACGGGCGCGAACGCGTCCCAGAAGCCCAAGCTCACGCGACAGGCCCATCAGGATCACGTCAATCACGCGTGTCGGGAAATCCCAATCCACGCTGGCGCGCTGAGGAACATAAGCAATGCGCGCACGCTGCTTGTCCAATGGCTGACCAAATACGGTTACCTGACCTGACAGAGGCGAAACGATACCAAGCGCCGCCTTGAGCAAAGTGGACTTCCCGGCCCCGTTCGGTCCGATGATCGCCGTCATCGCACCGGGCTGGACGGTCATATCAACCGAAAAGACCGCAGGCTTTTGCCCGTATGATACTGTCAGTCCGCGCACAGCAAGGGGGCTGTCTTCCAACCTTTGCGCCTCAACTGTCACGCCTTCATTGCTGATCAGGTCCAACATCAATCAAAATCCCGCCGACAGTTTTCCGTCCATGCCACGACCCGGCACATCGCCACCCAAAGCACCAGCAATGACAGTGATGTTATGGTCCAGCATTCCGACATAGGTACCTTCATAAGTACCCTCTTCACCCATGGCATCCGAGAACAGCTCGCCCCCGACTTTCACGTCATGCCCCTTGGCAGCCGCACCTTCGATCAGCGCGCGGATCGAACGATCCGAGACCGAGCTTTCAACGAAGACGGCCGTGACTTGACGGTCAACCAGCAGATCGACCAGTTCACCAATCCGGTTCAGACCAGCCTCGGACTGGGTCGAGATTCCCTGAATGCCCAAAACCTCGAACCCGAAGCTTTCGCCAAAATAACCAAAGGCGTCGTGGGCGGTGATCAGAACCTTGCTGCTTTCCGGAACGGAAGACAACGCGTTGTTGGCATACGTTGCCAGACGATCGATATCAGCCAGATGGGCCTTTGCATTTGCGGCAAAAACCTCGGCCGCTTCGGGGCGTGCTTCAGTCAATGCAGTCTGGATTTCCAGTACAACATCACGCCACAACTTGGGTGTCATCCAGACATGTGGATCAAACTTGTCGGCGTAATCATCATGCGCACGCAGTTTGGATTTATCGACCCCTTCAGCAACTGCGACCACGGCCCGTTTGCGCCCCAGATCATGGAAGAAATGTTCCATCTGCGCTTCCAGATACAGACCGTGCCACAGGATCAGATCCGCGCGGGTCATGGCCGCGATGTCACTGCGGGTCTGGCGATAGGCATGCGGGTCCACGCCGGGGCCCATCAGCCCTTTGACTTCAACCTGATCGCCACCGATCTGACGCGCCGCATCCGCGATCATGCCCGTCGTGGCAACCACTTTGAGCGGTGCCTCGGCCCAAGCTGCCAGTGGCAGTGAAACCGCCAGCACCAATGTGCAAAGAAAACTCCGACGAATCATCTTAGACCTCAATTTCGCGTCCTGATTAGGATAAATATGAGAACCACTCGCAACTAAGTCAACGCTAATGCGAATTATTCGCAAGAAAGTCATGTTTATTTGTCCATTTGGTCAAAAATTTCCCTATCAAATCCTCTCAACACCTTCCATTCCACGGCCTACCATGCGATTTTGTCGCAAACCTCCCAAAGGACGTGACTATGGATACGCAGAGCTCAGAAAGCCCCGTGCGCACCGCGCATCTGCCGCAAGTGACTGAACCCCGGAATCCCGGCATGGAACTGGATCTGGATTGGGTCCGCGCTGTTCAGGCCAACACTTCCGCGATTGAACGTCGGGCAGCCACCCTGCCCGGGCGTCGGTCAGTGAAAAAAGAGTATCAGGCCGCGTGGCTGCTGAAGGCGATCACGATGATCGACCTGACCACCTTGTCCGGCGATGACACCGTGGGTCGCGTGCGCCGTCTGTGCGCCAAGGCGCGCCAGCCCGTTGCGCCTTCAGTCCTCCAAACGCTGGAAATGCCGCCGATCACCACGGGCGCCGTCTGTGTCTATCACGACATGATCGAAACCGCCGTGAACGCGCTGAACGGCACCGGCATTCCGGTTGCTGCTGTCTCGACAGGTTTCCCGGCGGGCCTGTCCCCTTTCCACCTGCGCGTGGCAGAGATCGAAGAAAGCGTGAAAGCCGGTGCAGAAGAGATCGACATCGTGATCTCGCGCCGTCATGTGCTGTCGGGCGATTGGCAGGCGCTGTATGAAGAGATGAAGGCTTTCCGCGTGGCCTGCGGCGATGCCCATGTCAAAGCCATCCTTGCGACCGGTGAACTGGGCAGCCTGCGCAACGTCGCGCGCGCCTCGCTGGTCTGCATGATGGCGGGGGCGGATTTCATAAAAACCTCGACCGGCAAGGAAAGCGTCAACGCCACCCTGCCAGTGTCTCTGGTGATGATCCGAGCGATCCGCGATTACTATGATCGCACCGGGTATCGAGTTGGATACAAGCCTGCGGGTGGCATTTCGAAAGCCAAGGATGCGCTGGTCTATCTGTCGCTGATCAAGGACGAGCTGGGCGACCGTTGGCTGGAGCCGGATCTGTTCCGCTTTGGAGCGTCATCGCTGCTGGGCGACATCGAGCGGCAGTTGGAACACTATGTCACCGGGACCTACTCGGCTGGCTACCGTCACTCCATGGGCTGAGGACAAGAACAATGACAGTCAAAGAGATTTTCGAGACCATGGATTACGGCCCCGCCCCCGAAAGTGCTGCCGAGGCGCTGGCCTGGCTGGTCGATCAGGGTGACAAGTTCGGTCACTATATCGATGGCGCCTTCACCAAGCCCGGTAAAGGCTTCGACAGCCGCAACCCAGCTAATGGCGAAGTGCTTGCCAAGCTGACACAGGCGAAACAGGCCGACGTAGACGCTGCTGTTGGCGCTGCGCGACAAGCACAGCCAAAGTGGGAGAAGCTGGGCGGCGCAGGCCGCGCACGGTATCTCTATGCCATTGCGCGCCTGCTGCAGAAGCATTCGCGTCTGTTCGCGGTGCTGGAGAGCATGGACAACGGGAAACCGATCCGCGAGTCGCGCGATATCGACATCCCGCTGGCACAGCGGCACTTCTACTATCACGCGGGCATGGCGCAATTGATGGAGAGCGAACTGCCGGACACGCAGGCGCTTGGCGTATGCGGCCAGATCATCCCGTGGAACTTCCCGCTGCTGATGTTGGCTTGGAAGATCGCGCCTGCTCTGGCGATGGGTAACACGGTGGTACTGAAACCAGCCGAGTATACATCGCTGACCGCACTGCTGTTTGCCGATATCTGTTCGCAGGCCGGGCTGCCGAAGGGCGTGGTCAACATCGTCACCGGAGACGGTGCGGTGGGCGAGATGATCGTGAACGCGGACGTGGACAAGATCGCCTTCACCGGCTCGACCGTTGTGGGCCGCCGTATCCGCGAGGCGACTGCGGGTTCGGGCAAGGAACTGACATTGGAGCTGGGTGGTAAATCCGCCTACATCGTGTTCGACGACGCCGATATTGACAGTGCCATCGAAGGACTGGTGGACGCGATCTGGTTCAATCAGGGTCAGGTCTGCTGTGCTGGTTCCCGTCTGTTGGTTCAGGAAGGTATCGCTGATCGCTTCCACGAGAAACTGCGCGCCCGGATGGACGGCTTGCGCATCGGTGATCCGCTGGACAAATGCATCGACGTGGGCGCGGTCGTTGACCCGGTCCAGTTGCAGACCATCAAGGGCATGGTCGAAAGCAACACAGCTGGCCACGTGCATCAGGCGGCCTGCCAGCTACCCGAAAATGGCTGCTACTATCCGCCGACGCTTATCTCTGGCCTCGAAACCTCTGACCCGCTGATGCAGGAGGAGATCTTTGGCCCGGTTCTGGTGTCCTCGACATTCCGTACGCCTGCTGAAGCGGTCGAACTGGCCAACAACACCCGTTACGGGTTGGCCGCGACCGTCTGGACCGAGAATGTGAACCTCGCGCTGGATATCGCGCCCAAACTGGTTGCGGGCGTGGTCTGGGTCAATGCGACCAACCTGTTCGACGCCGCCGCCGGTTTCGGTGGTGTGCGCGAGAGTGGCTTTGGCAGAGAAGGCGGTTGGGAAGGTCTGGCCGCCTATACCAAGCCCAAAGGCAAGGCCAAACCGCTGTCGAAGGTCGATGCAACAATGGGCGAAGGTGCTCCGGTCGACCCGATCGACCGCACCGCCAAGATGTATGTCGGTGGCAAACAGGCGCGGCCTGATGGTGGATATTCGAAGCCTGTCTGGGGCAAATCCGGCCTGCTGGGTCACGTTGGGCTGGCTAACCGGAAAGACGTACGCAACGCTGTTGAGGCCGCTGCAGGTGCCAAAGGCTGGTCCAGGACCACCGGCCACCTGCGGGCGCAGATCCTGTATTACATCGGCGAAAACCTCTCGGCGCGTGCTGATGAATTCGCGGCTCGGATCGACGCGATGACCGGCAAGAAGGACGGTACGAAAGAGGCCGAAGCCTCGATTCAACGCCTGTTCACCGCCGCCGCCTGGGCCGACAAATATGACGGTCAGGTCCATGGCGTTCCGATCCGGGGTGTAGCGATTGCGATGAAAGAACCGGTTGGCGTGATCGGTGCCCTTTGCGCCGATGAAGCGCCCCTGTTGGGACTGGTTTCAGCCATGGCGCCTGCGATTGCGATGGGCAACCGGACGGTTTTGGTTTCCTCGGAACCCTATCCGCTGGCAGCGACGGACTTCTACCAGATCCTTGAGACCTCTGACGTCCCCGCAGGCGTGGTCAACATCCTGACCGGCAGTCATGCGGAACTGGCGAAACCGCTGGCCTCGCACCTGAACGTGGATGCGGTCTGGTCATTTTCGTCCACTGACCTGTCGAAAGAGATCGAAGCGGTCTCGGCCGGGAACTTGAAACGCACCTGGGTCAATAACGCGACGACATTTGACTGGAGCATGGACCAATCGCGCCGCTTCCTGCAGGCTGCGACCGAAGTGAAGAACATCTGGGTGCCCTACGGCGAGTAGGGCTCCCGCCACGGGAGGCCTACATGGATTATTCAGGAAAAACCGTCATTGTCATTGGCGGAACCAGCGGTATCAATCGCGGCATTGCCGAGGCCTTTGCGGCCTCGGGCGCTAAACTGGCGGTCGCAAGCCGGTCGCAGGAAAAGGTCGATGATACCGTCATCGCGCTGAAACAAGCGGGCGCACAAGACGCGATCGGCGCGGCGTTTGATGTGCGTGATCCGGATGCTGTAACCGATGGATTGAAGCAGTTTCACTACGCCTTCGGTGATTTCGACGTGCTGATCTCAGGCGCTGCAGGCAACTTCCCGGCACTGGCAGCTGAGATGTCGGTGAATGCGTTCAAGACGGTAATCGATATCGACCTGATGGGCACCATCCACGTGATGAAAGGGGCCTACCCCTACCTGAAACGTCCCGGTGCCAGCATCATCAACATCTCCGCACCGCAATCTTATCTGCCCTATGAGGGCCAAGCCCATGTCTGCGCCGCCAAGGCAGGCGTCGATCAGATCACCCGCACGCTGTCGATGGAATGGGGGGTCGAGGGCATCCGCGTGAACTCGGTCGTGCCGGGGTTCATCGAAGGCACCGAGGGTGCGAAACGTCTGGCCCCCACCCCAGATGCCGGAGAAGCGTTGCGCCGCGACGTGCCGTTGGGCCGCTGGGGTCAGCCGCAGGACGTGGCCAATGCCTGCCTGTTTCTTAGCTCGGACATGGCCAGCTATATCAGCGGAACGGTTCTGGCCGTGGATGGCGCGCTGTATCAACGCGGCTCAGGCAAATTCGGCCAAATAATGGGTGAGATGCTGCGCAGTATGAAAAAAGGGTGAGCCACGCTCACTCCTTCCAGTTCAGTTCGTTGTGTCCAGACCAACCGGTTTGCCAACGACAGTAAAGTGCAAGCCATCCGGGTCGAGCAGTTCGGCAGCGACCCGGTTCACGTCTTCCAAAGTCACCGCGTTCACCTTGTCATTCCGGGTAGCAATATAGTCGATTGGCAGACCTTCCATCTGCATACCAACCATGATCCCGGCAATCTGTCCGTTGCCATCAAAGCGCAACGGATAGGCGCCGGTCAGATAGGTCTTGGCGTCGTCCAGTTCCATCTGCGTCATGCCTTCAGTGGCCGCACGAGCCCATTCATCCCGGATCACCTCAACCGCTTCGGCAATACGATCGTTCGCAGAGGACACAGACCCCAGATAGACCGAGGCCAGATCCTTGGGTACCAGATAGGTTCCGACGCCATAGGTCAGGCCGCGCTTTTCTCGCACTTCCTGCATAAGGCGGCTTTCGAACCCGCCACCGCCGAGGATGTGGTTCAGGACAAACGCCGCAAAGAAATCCGGGTCGTCCCGATCAATGCCAGCCTGACCGAACAGGGCCACCGATTGCGGTGTGTCAAACTCGACGACGCTGACACCACCGGGAATAGTCACATCTGCTTTGTCCGGTATGGGCTTACCGGTCTCGGGCAAATCGGCAAGCAAGGTATCAAGCAACGCACCCAGTTCTTCCGCGGTGATGTCGCCCACGGCTCCGACATACAGGCGGTCTTTGGCAAACACGCTGTCATACGCGGCCACCACGTCATCCCGAGTCAGGGTCGAAACGCTTTCGATCGAGCCTTTCCCTTCGGACCCGTACGGATGGTCGCCATAGGCCATCTTTGCAAAGTTTAGGCCCGCGATCTCATTCGGGTCGGTCTGATCCGAGCGCAATCCCGACAGAATCTGCGCGCGCACGCGGTCAATGGCATCCTGATCGAAACGCGGCTCGTGCAGAGTGGTTCGCAAAAGGTCGACCACCTCATCCCGGTTCTCGGTCAGAAAACGCGCCGAGATCGAAACGGTATCGTCGCCCGCGTTATATTTGAAGGACGCGGCCAGCGCTTCAAGTTCACGGGCATAGGTTTGGGCGTCCATATCGCCCGCGCCTTCTTCGATCAGGCCGCTCATCAAATAAACGGCACCGCGCTTATTCGGATCATCCAGAGAGGTGCCGCCCCGAAACCGCAGTTCCAGCGCCGCGAAGGGAATCGAGTGATCTTCGACCAGCCAGGCTTTGATACCGCCGGGCGAGGTCACTTCTTCGATCTCGATCTCAGCCAGGGCCGGCAGAGCAACCAGACAGGCAATCAGAGTTGCAAGAAACCGTTTCATTGCGTCACCTCATCATCGCGCATCAGCCAGCCTGTGACCGATGTCTCGGGTTGCAGAACTTCGCGGGCGGTGGCGATGATTTCATCACCGGTCACGGCCTGAAGAATATCGGGCCAAGCCTGCACATCCTCTACCGTCAGGCCGCTGGTCAGGGCACGACCATACCGGTTGCCGATCCCATCCACATTGTCGCGGGCATAGATTTGTGACGCGCGTAGCTGCATCTTGATACGGTTCAGATCGTCTTCGTTCACACCTTCGGCAATAAAGTCGGCCACGGCCTGATCCATGGCATCTTCTGCCTCTTGCAGGGAAACACCTTCGGCCGGAACAACCAACAGATCGAAGGTCGTGTCATCCAGCGAGACGCCGCGATAGAACGCCCCTGCATAGACAACTTTTTGCTCATCAAACTGAAGCTTTTCGTTCAGGTACGACGTGGTGCTGCCGCCCAACAACTCGGCCAGCAAAAACAGGGCTGCGGCCTTTTCCTGGTCACCCGGATCGCGTTCCGGGGCCAGATAGCTGCGTTGCACATAGGGCTGCGCCACGCGCGGGTCCTTGTAGGTCAGGCGTCGTTCGGCCGTGTGTGGCGGTTCTTGCGACCGCACCCGCTCGGGCAAGTCCGCGTTGGCCGGGATCACACCGTAATACTGCTCGGCAAGGGCGCGGACCTCAACAGGCTCAACATCGCCTGTGACCACCAGAATGGCGTTATTGGGCGCATAATGGGTCTGGTAGAACGACAGCGCATCTTCCATGTCCAGTTCTTCCATCTCGTGCATCCAGCCGATGATCGGCACGCCGTAGCGATGGTTGAGATACTGCGCGGCATTCATCTGTTCGCCGAACAAAGCACGCGGGTTGTTCTCGGTGCGCTGGTTGCGTTCTTCAAGGATCACGTCACGTTCGGTCAGAATATCCCCTTCACTCAGGCGCAGGTTCCGCATCCGGTCGGATTCCATCTGCATCATCAGTTCCAGACGGTCGGCAGCAACGCGCTGGAAATACGCCGTGTAGTCATATGAGGTGAACGCGTTGTCATTGCCGCCATTGGCCGCGACGGTGGCCGAAAACTCGCCCGGGGCCAGCGTATCGGTGCCTTTGAACAACAGGTGTTCCAGGAAATGCGCCACACCGGACGACCCGATCGGCTCATCCGCGGATCCGGCGCGGTACCAGACCATGTGTTGCACGACCGGGGCGCGGTGGTCTTCGACCACGACGACATCCATGCCGTTGTCCAGAGTGAATGTGGTGACCGCTTCTTTTCCGTCCTCGGCAAAAACCGGGGTGGCGGCGATCAGGGCAGCCGATAAGGCCAGGGCCCGAACCATGGGGCATCCTCCGTTTCGTTTCTGGTATTCAAACTACGGTGGTGCGGCCCGGGTTCAAGCCCGATGACGGAAAGTTAAGAATTATTCACCCGGCGGCGATGACGGGGTTTCAATCCCGGCGTTACGCGCGGCGTTGGTTTCCGCATAGGGATTGATGGATTGCCGCTCGTAGACCTGCCCATAGCGGTCAACAGGGAACAGGCGCAAACCGGTCCAGCGGCCACGGCGTTTTCGGAACGCGGCATCTTCGGCCTCGACAACCTGGCGCGCATCGGGTGACACACCATACCGGCTGGAGGCCGTGACCAGTGCCGCGTCTGAAGATGGCACAGCTGTATTTGGGTTCAATGCCGACGCATTGCCACCCAGCGCAGCCACGGCGTCAGCGTTCGGATTCGGATCCGTCAGGTTTCCACCGCCGGGCGTAGGCGCGGGCAGAAATGCATAATCCTGAGGCTGCGTCAGCGGTTTGACCGGCAAAACCGAAAACTCGTCCGGACCGGGTCCCGGAGGCGCCAGATCCCGCAGACCGGGATTCGAACATGCCGCAACCGCAGCGGCAACAGTCAGAACAATAATGGCGCGCGGCATCCGCATTGGTGTCTCCAGCCTGTTTAAGGCGCTTTTATCGCATTTCATTCGGCGCGTCACGAGGGCTTTTTGCCATCAAACAGGACCAGACCAATGGCCCCTGCAAAAATAAACACATCTGCCAGGTTGAACACAAACGGGTTGTTGATGCCGCAACAGGACATGTTCAGGAAATCCAGAACGAACCCGTAAAGAACCCGGTCCACCACATTCCCAAGCGCTCCGCCAATCAGAAGACCAGCGCACAAGAGCATGAGATTCGATGTGGCCGTGCGGCTGAGCCAGACAAGAACTCCGACACAGATTGCAACCGATACGCCGATCAGCACCCAGCGCGCAGTGTCGGAGTCGCCCTGAAACAGGCCAAAGTTGATGCCGCGATTCTCGCCGTATTTGAAGACAAGAAACGGCGGCAGAACGTCGATGCCACTTGGTTGCTCAGCCACGCGCATAACATGAACGACCAGATACTTGCTGATCTGGTCGATCGCAAAGGCAGCCAAAGCCGCCCAGAGAAGCAGGCGAGACCGCATCAGTGACGGAAATGCCGCATACCGGTGAAGACCATGGCCAGCCCGGCCTCATCTGCGGCTGCAATCACTTCGTCATCGCGCATGGACCCACCGGGTTGGATGACGCAGGTTGCACCGGCGTCGGCGGCTTCCATCAGACCGTCTGGGAAAGGGAAAAAGGCATCCGATGCGACAGCAGATCCGATGGTCAGCGGTTGGGGCAGGCCCAGCACATCCGCCATCCGCTCGGCTTTCTTGGCCGCGATCAGGGCCGAATCCACACGGCTCATCTGGCCCGCGCCCACACCCACAGTCGCGCCATCCTTGACGTAGACGATGGCGTTGGATTTGACGTGTTTCGCCACTTTCCACGCAAACAGCAGGTCACGCATCTGTTCGTCAGTCGGGGCTTTTTTGGTGACGACCTTCAAGTCATCCATGCCGACAAACCCGTTATCCTTGTCCTGTACAAGCAGGCCTCCGGCCACCTGACGGACGGTTTTACCACCTGCTGTCACATCAGGCAGGCCGTCGGTCGTCAGCAGGCGAAGGTTCTTTTTGGCTGCAAAAATCGCCTTGGCTTCGTCAGAAGCACCCGGAGCAATCACCACTTCGGTGAAGATGCCGGTAATCTCTTGCGCGGTTTCTGCATCCAGCGGCTGGTTCAGCGCCACGATCCCGCCGAAGGCCGAGGTTCGGTCGCAGTCAAACGCGGCCTTGTAGGCCTCAAGCAGGTTTGCACCTGTGGCCACGCCGCAAGGGTTGGCGTGTTTGATAATGGCACAAGCCGCGCCCTGAGCGGGGTCGAATTCAGCAACCAGCTCAAACGCAGCGTCCGTGTCATTGATGTTATTGTAGCTCAGCTCTTTGCCCTGATGCTGCACGGCGGTGGCCACACCCGGGCGGTTCGTGCCGTCCGTATAGAAGGCAGCCTGCTGATGGCTGTTCTCGCCATAGCGCAGGGTCTGTTTCAACTCACCGGCAAAGGCGCGGCGCTTAGGGGCTTCAAGCTCCAGCGCATCGGCCAGCCAGTTGGATACGGCTGTGTCATAGGCCGCGGTGCGGGCATAGGCCTTTTGCGCCAGCTTCCGGCGGAATTTCGGACAGGTCGCACAGTTGTGCTGATCCATATCGCCCAGCAGTTTGTCGTAATCCTCTACGTCCACGACCACGTTTACAAACGTATGGTTCTTGGCCGCCGCGCGGATCATCGCCGGACCGCCAATGTCGATATTCTCGACGCACTCATCATAACCTGCGCCTTTGGCAACGGTGGCCTCGAACGGGTAGAGGTTCACCACCAGCAGATCAATTGCACCGATGCCGTGTTCATCCATCGCGGCAACATGGGTGTCATTGTCGCGCAACGCCAGCAGGCCGCCATGCACCATTGGGTGCAGGGTTTTGACGCGGCCATCCATCATCTCGGGGAAGCCGGTGACCTCGCTAACATCCTTGACCGCAAGCCCCGCATCGCGCAGCGCCTTGGCCGTGCCGCCGGTCGACAGCAGCTCGACCCCGCGCTCGGCCAGCGCCTTGCCCAGCTCGATCAGCCCGGTTTTGTCGGATACGGAAAGCAACGCGCGGCGCACGGGGTGAAGATCGGTCATGGGTCCAAAGGTCCTTTTGGCGTCAGTCGAATTCTGGCTCGTCCCGGTGCGTATCGCGCACGGCATAGGCTGTGTCCTGTGCCTTGCTCAGAGTCCACCGGATGCGCGTCGCATACTCCATTGCGCGGCCAGATAGAACGATCTGTTTTGTCGCGCGTGGCTTTAAACGCCCTTTTTCAAGGTAAACGCTTGGCTCGACGGACAATTTTCCAACGCCATCATGGCGGAAAACCCAAATCTCACCGCTTTTGAGCGCCATGGACACCGCCGCCCCGCCCAGATCCAACGCTGCATCCACGTCTGGATGCAGATGAAAACGGATATCAAACCCGATCCCCTTGAGCCCCGAGGCGTCCAACGCCTTGTCAAACTGGCGCTTTGCCTTGTCAGTCGCGGTCAGCAGAATATCCTCGACCATCAGCTCACGACCATCGAACCGCAATTCAAAGGTCCGCGCATGGGTCAGGCCGAACACTTTGCCATACCCGTCATGCCCGGCCATGAAGCGGATACCTTCAAATGCATCTTCGAAATCAACAGGCACATCTTGCGGCGCATCCACCAACGCCTGACTTTCGCGGCCGGGCATGGGATTGGCCAGCCGGGCGCTGGAGAATCCATCCAGGCACAGTGTCGAATGCGACGGCGTTGCCCGCCCGGCGCGGCGCCATTCCAACCCGAAACTGGCCCCAGACCCGCAATTCACAATCAACGGACGCCGCCCCGAAGTCAGCTCGAACGCCAGAGTAGAGGCGTGGGCATTGAACGACGCGGCACCGGTGGGCGGCGCACTGGCATCCACGATTACGGTGGTGCGTGCAGCGGACAGGCGGGCGTAGCCCATCGGTAATTCCGTCGCTGCCTTATGTTTGACGCCACTTTGTGCAAGGGCCTGTTCCAGACGTCCCTCGACACCGCGTCCGCCACCATGGAACCGCGCCAGCGCCCCATCTGCATGGCGCAGGCTGCGCAGGGTCGGCGCAATCCGCTTGATCGCATTGACCTGCGCGACAGGCGCACCGCGCCCCAGATTATTCAGTGCCGCCGTGGTCCAGCTGAGCAGTGTGAACACTTCCAGCAATTCCTCTGGGTTTCGGGTGGGAATACCGCCCTGCGCGTCCACCTGCCTGTCGCATTCGCTGGCCAGGGCACGCAAGGCTGGATCAGCCATATGCTCCAACCCTTCCAACGCCAAACCGGCCTGCACCAGCCCGGCCAAAGCTTCGAATCGGGGCAGGCCCGGGGTTGCAGCCTGCCAGCGTTTGGACAGGAACCATGTCTGTTGGGCCAGCGAGCGAAAGAACAGCTTGCTTTGCTTTTCATCTGCACCACGCAGCAGAAAGATCGCGTGGTTGATCCAGCGCATGACTCGCCGACCGGTCAGGTCAGGCACCCAACCGGGGCCTTGCCCGCGACCATGCGCTTCAATCCAGCCCCAGACCCAACGTTGCGCCTTTTCGCGTGCACGCATGTCTCCGACTGCGGCCAGATCGTCCAGCCATGCGAAACCATGGCGTTCATCATCAAAGCCAGCGCTTGGGGCTGTGACATCCCACAGTCCGGTATCTTCCGCCTCGACCAGATACCCGGCGAACAAAAGGTTTCCGGCGACCAGTTGCCGTCCGCGGGCAAACGAGCCCACAGTGCGCGGATCAGGTTGCGCTACAAATCCCGTGACCGCCTTTTGCCGTTGGCTCAGGCGCGCGTAGAAACGGTTTTGAAACCGCATCCACCGACTGGTCATGGTGTCCGAGTTCGACATGTCTCGCGTTACTCTGCCCCTTGCGCTCTGCTGGCGCTTGAGACCCAACGATAGACCGCGCCGATCGTCAAGTCATCGAAAAGCGTACACTCAGGCGGATTTGGTCAGACAGGCAATATAGAACCCATCCATGCCACCATTATCCGGCCAGTAGTCAGGTCGCAGACGCAGGCCGCCCTCGTCGGTCATCCACCCAGCTTCGACACCCGGTATGTTCGTTGCGTCGCGATCCACGCTCATATCGGGATACATCTCCAGCGCCTCTTCGACCTGCACCTCACCTTCATCCGGCAACAAGGAACAGGTGCAATAGACCAGGCGTCCACCGGGTTTCAACAAGCCCCAGGCATGGGCGAGCATCTGGGACTGAAGTTCAATCAATCCACCGAATTCAGACCCATCCTTGGCAAACGGCAAATCTGGGTGCCGTCGGATCGTACCCGTGGCCGAACACGGCGCATCCAGCAGGATCGCATCGTACTGGCCTTGATGCTCCAGCGCATCCGCAACAACAACCTCCGCCTTCAATCCGGTCCGTGCAAGGTTTTCACGCACCCGGTCCATCCGAGAGCCCGACACATCCAGCGCCGTAACATCCACCCCGGCGGCTGCCATTTGCATCGTTTTACCTCCGGGCGCTGCACAAAGGTCCAGCACCTTCTCGCCCGCCTTGGGCGCCAGAACGCGAACTGGCAAAGCAGCCGCCGCATCCTGCACCCACCAATCCCCGGCTTTGTACCCCGGCAGGGTCGAAACCTGACCGGCATCCTGCAAGCGAATTGAGCCTGTCGGCAACACATTACCCGAAGGGCCTGCCGCCCCCGGCTTCAAAGTCAGATCAAGCGGTGCACCGGCGAAATGCGCCTGCTCCATCCCGGCCACGGCATCCGCGCCCCACGCCATGATCAGGGGATCGCGAAGCCATTTTGGCAAACGTGGGACACGCATCTTGGGCCAGGCTTCCGGCCCTTCGGCTGCCACTTTGCGCAGAACTGCGTTAACCAGACCCTTAAGACGCCCATGCTTGCGCGAACGGCTGATGATCTCGACCATCGAATTCACCACGCCATGCGCGGCTTCACCGTTGCACAGCTCAACCGCGCCCAATCTCAGCGCGTTATGAACCGTTAGGGCGGGTGTGCGGTTCAGATGGTTTTCCAGCAACCTGTCGGCGCGTTCCAGTCCGCGCAAGGTCTCCAACGCCAACCGCTGAGCACGCGCGCGATCTTCAGGCCCCAGCCGGTCCAATGCGCCCGCTGCGAGACATTCGGGCAACAGGCGGCCTTCCCCAAGGACCTGATCGAGAAGATAGATTGCGCTGCGCCGTGCTGCAGTTGCGCTGTTTTCCATTGTACCGCCTTCATGTGACCTGCGCCCGCATTGCCATTGGCGGACGCGGGCGTATATCAAGACGCAGCACGGAAAGGAAGCCGATGTCATGACTGACGACCGCAAAGATCTGCCCCCCGCCGCCCAGCGCGCACTGGCCGAAGCGGAAGAGCGCCGACGCAAAGCCGAAGCCAAGGCCAAGGAACTGCCCAAGGAACTGGGCGGGCGCGATGGACCGGACCCCGCCCGTTATGGTGATTGGGAAAAGAAGGGTATCGCGATCGATTTCTGAACGATCAGCCGCGCAGCGCCTGCAAGAAATCCTCGATCAATGCGCGCTGTTTCTTGGACTTTGCCCGGTCTTCGGGCCATGTCAGCCAATACCCGTCTTTGGTTTGAAGTTCAGGCTGGTCCAACCTGCGCAATCGCCCCTCTTGAAGATCGGCCGAGGCCAGGGGAACCGACCCCAGCACCACACCAAGCCCGCGCCGCGCCGCCGAGATCGAATGCTCCATCGAATCAAAACTGATTTGGGACGGCGGTACATCCTGTTGATCGCATTTCTGGGCCCATTCTCGCCAACCGGGGCGTTCACCACGCAAATCGATCAAAGGTGCGCCCCAATCGACACCCGGGGCCGCCATGGGCACAAGGACCTCGCGCGCGATCAAAGCCGCATCGCGCCCCACCCACATGCCTCGGCCATATCGGATTTGCAGCCACGTGCGTTCTTCATCCAGCGAAGACCGCCGTGCAACCGAGTCCGTCATCACCCCCACCTTGGGCCACAACTGGTGGAAGGCAGGTAGAGCAGGCAGGACCAGCGCATGAATGTTCGAAGACAACCCGGCCACCCGCAACTCACGCGGGGACTTCCCGAACAAATCCTCGGTGTTGCGCTCCAACGCTTGCAGGCTGTCTTGCACTAGCGGCAAATAGCTCTCGCCTTCCACAGTAAGCGAAACACCCCGTGCCTCACGTACGAACAAAGACCGGCCCAGCCAAGCCTCGAGGTTTCCGATCCGTTGGCTGACAGCGGCCTGTGTCAAACCAAACTCTTTGGCTGCGGCCGAGAACCCACCCAAACGCCCCGCTGCCTCGAACACGCGCAACCAGTCCAGAGGTGGCAGTCCGATCTTCTTTTTAGCCATAAGATTTTCCAAGCCTCAGCCGAAATAAGGATTAATTGTCGTAATGCCACGAACAGCCTATCTGCTCAACTAAAGCCCGCGCTGAACAGGAGACCCCCATGCTGCGCTCTGCCACCCACGACACCTCGGTCGTCACCGTCGCGTTTGACACCGGAACCCAAGCCCGCTTTCACGCCATCTGGCTGCGCGACAACGCGCTGGACCCCGAAACCCGCGCGCCCGGAAACGGCCAGCGTCTGATCACCATCGGCGATATCCCTGCAAACATCTCGGTCAGTGCAGCCGAGGTTGTTTCGGGCGGTTTGCAGGTCACGTTCCAGCCTGAAGGCAAGACTGTTACCTTCCCGGCCGACTGGCTGGCCGAACACAGTTACGACCGCGATCAAGATGTAGCACTGGGTCGTATCTCACCGGGTATAAAGACATGGGAACGCGGCATCGAAGCACCCAGCGGCGATTGGAACGAGGTCCATGCCAGCCCTGCAGCCAAGCGCAATTGGCTGGCTTCTGTGGCAGAATTCGGCTTCGCCAAGCTGACGGGCGGGCCAACCGAGCCGGAATCGCTGCTGAAAGTTGCGGGCCTGTTCGGCTATGTGCGTGAAACCAACTATGGCCCCTATTTCGAAGTGCGGACCGAGGTGAACCCGACCAACCTCGCTTATACCGGGCTGGGTTTGCAGGCCCATACCGATAATCCCTATCGCGACCCGGTACCTACGCTACAAATCCTCTATTGTCTTGAGAACTCAGCCGAAGGTGGCGACTCGATCGTGGTCGATGGTTTTCGCGCTGCCGAAAAACTGCGCGCACAGAACCCCGAGGGTTTTGCCCTACTGGCAGGCCACCCAGCACGGTTTGAATACAAAGGTTCAGACGGGGTCTGGCTGCGGTCGCGCCGTCCGATGATCGAGCTGTCTCCGGATGGGGAATTGATCGGCATCCGCTTCAACAACCGTTCGTCCGCGCCTTTCGTGGACGTACCATTCGACAAGATGGAAGCTTATTACGCCGCCTATCGTCAGCTAGGCGAGATCATCGACGACCCGGCCATGGGCGTGTCGTTCAAACTGGAACCGGGTGAAAGCTTTATCGTCGACAACACCCGCGTTCTGCACGCACGGCTGGGCTATTCCGGTGCGGGTTCGCGTTGGTTGCAGGGGTGTTACGCCGACAAGGATGGTCTGCTGTCGACGCTGGCTGCGATGCAGATGGCCCAACCGGAGGCAGCGGAATGAAACCCGATTTCTCAACTTTGAACAGGGAAAACATCGTGGCCTTCATTGGCGACATCTTTGAACGTCGCGGCGGCGAAGAATATTTGGGTGAACCCGTCACCATGGCCGAGCACATGCTGCAAGGGGCCACCATCGCCGAGCAGAACGGTCAACCCGAAGAAATTATCGTCGGCGCGTTGCTGCACGACATCGGGCACTTTACGTCCGAGTTCGGCACTTATCACCCCGACGACACCGAAGACCGCCATCACGAGGATGCAGGGGCCGAAGTGCTGGAACAGTTCTTCCCCTCGGTCATCACTGATTGTTGCCGTTACCACGTGGCGGCCAAGAGGTATCTCTGCGCCACTAAGCCCGAATATTTCAACCGCCTGTCTGCCGCCTCGGTCCATACATTGGAACTGCAAGGTGGACCGATGAGCGCCCAGGAAGTAGCCGAATTCGAAGCCAACCCAAACCTGAAAGAGATCATTCAAGTACGCTATCTCGACGAGGCCGGGAAACGCGCGGATATGGAGACCCCCGATTTCGCCCATTTTGCACCGATGGTGCAGCGCATGGTCGACAGACATCTGGGAACAACATGACTGCGCCCGAGTACATTTTCGAAGCCAGTTCCAAGCCATCCCTGCCGTGGCATGAGGTTCCCCTGATTAGGGCAACGGAAGATACGGTCAAGGGTTATGGCTGCCTTGTCGATGACCCTGAATCTTTTGAAATCGAAATAGTGCGCTGGCCCCAGCAAGGCTGGCGCCCCATCGACGAAGGAACAGGTGACGAAGGTGGCTGGGTCGAAGGCACGTTCAAATGCGATTGGCAGGGCGATGTCCTGTATGGCGAAAACGAAGCGGTCAAAGGTCACTACGTTCTTGGCTGGTCTGCCGATCCTCAGAACGCGCAGACGGACCGGCAAACCACGCCACGGGATCAGGTGCTTCTGTGGCACATGAACTACCACCCGGATGGAGGGCAGATGTTCTGGCCGCTGGACAACAAGCCGTTCATCGTGCCAGCTGCCCTTCCCGGAGATAACCTGACCCCCGACAAGGTGGTGGCATTCTGGTGTGACGGATCGCGCGGTTTGTATATCCACCCCGGTATCTGGCACGAAGGGATTTTCCCGGTCGAAGACAATCAGCGCTTTCTTGACCGTCAAGGGGCCGTTCATGCCCGGGTCAGCGCGGATATTGGCAAGGAATTCGGCGTGTATCTGGCCTGCTCATTGCGCGAAGACAAGATCAGGAACCTGTAAACAAATCCCCTTGATGCCCTGACCGTCTGCGCACGATCCAAACCTGCACGGCCAGCAAATACGGCACGTAGAACGCAAAGTTCTGAACCAGATCAAAAGGGCCCGAGAAATCGGGCTCTGACCCAAGACCACCGGTCGCCAGATACCAAAGTGTGTAATGCACCCGATACAGCCACGACCCCAGCGCCAGCCAGAACAGCCGCAACCCCCAGCTCCAATGTCTTGCGCGATCCCCGGTCAGGGCCATGCGCGCCACCATTAAGGCCGCAGTGAACAGGCAGAGGCCATACAGAAAGAAGGCAGCAGACATCACTGGGCCGCCGATTGTTCCGCGTAATGGGATATATGTCATGCCCGCCGCCCCGGTCATCAGCGCCAACGCAACCAAGCCAGTTCCCAACGCGCGGTGAAATCGGTTGTACCTGAGGCGAAGGCCTTTCAGCAGTTGAAGCGGCACAAGCATGAGCAACAATGTGCCAGCCAGGATGTGCAACGTCATGGCCGTATTGGCGACAATCTGGCCATCGGCAAACAGGTAGCTTTGCGTGGCTGCTTTGTCCGACAGCCCAACGCCAATCATACCAAACCCATGCACAACAAAAGGCAGTAGCGTCAGATAAAACAGCGCCAAAAGAAGGCCCGGCACCACTCCAGATTTCAACATACCCATAGCAGAACTTTAGCTTTGAAAGACGATCCGTCTACGAGGATAAAAGTCAGAACTCGAATCTTGACATGCAAACACGGCAATTGCTGTTTTAGCCCCCATTCAAAAAGGCGGTGAGGCGTCATTGAACCGTGCGACCGGCAGTCACTCGTGATCAATCGAATGCGAGCTCGGTGATGGCCGTGTCCTGATAATGTGTTCCGGGATAAACTTCAGTGATCTCAAAGTTGACCCACGATACTGGACCATAGTCGGCAAGCGCAGATCTGCCCTGCCAGCCGGCGGCTGTGCAGCCGGAGTTGCTGTGGCAGGTGACTGTCCTTTTCGACGCAACCAGCCACGCTCAACAGCCGCGAGGCGTTGATGTTGCGGTGGGTGCGTCACTGACCCCTCTGCTGGCAGCGTGGCCCAAAGAGACTGCGCCTCTTCCAGGTTCGCTCCGAGTGCTGCCAGGATGAAGCCTGCGTATTCGTCTGCTTCCAATTCGGTCGGCGGACGTGATCCTGTACCGGTAATGGTATGCCCCTGCAGGTGATGACCGACCTCATGCGCCATGACGCCATATAGCTGCCAGCGCGCATTGGGGTCCGCCTCGTACTGCGCCAGCCATTCGGGGTTGAATGCCAGATAGCGTTCGCCGTCTATGATGACCGCAGCAGCGTTACCAACTTCATCCGTTTCAACTACCTGATAATTCGGCACCATACCTGACCTTCTCTTGTTGAAGTCAGTCTGGGTTTGTTTTTCTGCAATCGTAAAGGGTTATGAATGCGAAACAGGGTTGTAAACTGGCTCACAACCCCAGCACGTCCACCATATCGTATTGTCCGGGTGCCTTGCCCTGCCCCCACAGCGCGGCCTTGAGTGCACCACGGGCAAAGATCGCGCGGTCGCTGGCCAAATGACGCAGGACGATGCGTTCTCCGGGCGCGGCGAACAGCACATCATGTTCACCAACAATGTCGCCGCCGCGAATGGCGTGGAAGCCGATGTCACCGCGCTTGCGCGCGCCGGTGATGCCATCGCGACCCCGATCAGACACATCCGCCAGCTTGACGCCGCGCCCCTCAGCAGCCGCCTCACCCAGCATCAGTGCCGTGCCCGAGGGCGCGTCAACCTTGTGGTGGTGATGGCCTTCGATGATCTCGATGTCGAAATCTTCATCCAACGCCGCAGCAACCTTGTTGGTCAGTTGCACCAGAAGGTTCACGCCAAGACTCATATTCCCGGCCCGCACGATCACTGCATGGCGCGCGGCAGGTTCCAGCGCCGCGATTTGGTCGTCGGACATGCCGGTTGTCCCGATCACGTGGACACAGCGCGCCTGCGCAGCCAGAGCGGCAAATTCCAAAGTCGCTTCGGGCGCGGTAAAATCGATCACCGCTTGCGCCTGTGCGAATGCTTCCAACGGGTCATCGGTCACGATGACACCCAGCGCCTGCCCGCCCATGGCCGTACCCACATCCTGACCGATCCAGTCATGCCCTTTGCGCTCGACCACGCCAACCAGACGCGCCTGATCGCTGTCGGTGACAGTCTTGATCAGCATCTGCCCCATACGGCCCGAAGCCCCTGTGATGACGATCCCCGGAATATGGGTCATTGCGCTGGTCCTTTCTCGAATTCGGCTCAAAGCCTCCTACCCCGTTCGCGCCCGCTTGGCAAAGCCCCGCTTTGGGCTTAGATCGGAGATATGGCAAAGAACAAATTCCACGATGGCCCCGGCCCGTCCCAACGACAGCTGCGTGTCGGCGAACTGATCCGCCGCACACTGTCCGAAGTTCTGGCGCGCGGAGATATCCACGACCCCGACCTGAACCGCATGTCGATCACCGTAGGTGAGGTGCGCACCTCGCCCGATCTGAAGATCGCAACCGCCTTTGTGCTGCCCTTGGGCGGTAAGGGGCAGGAGGACGTGATCGAACTGCTCGCCCGCAACAAGGGTGAGCTGCGGCGCGTGATCGGCAAAAAACTGAACCTAAAATTCTCGCCCGATCTGAGATTCCGCCTGGATGACACGTTTGACCGTCTGGACGACACCCGCCGCATGTTCCAGCAGGACGCGGTGCGCCGCGATCTGGACGAGTGATCCGCACTCTAACGACATTGGGCGCGATCTTGTGCGCCGCACAAGCCTTTGCGGTTACGTGTGAAAATCTGACCCATGAGGATCTGCGTTATACCGTCTGCGAAGTTGACGCGTCCGCCGCAGACCTGCGCTTGTTTCTGAATGGCGAAGACGGCGAAGTGCTGGGGCATTTCTCCTCGGTCAACGAGACACTTGCGCCCGAGGGCAAACGGCTGGCTTTTGCGATGAACGCGGGTATGTATCACGACGACCGCTCGCCCGTTGGTCATTACGTCGAGGACGGGCAGGAGCAGATGCGGGTAATCCCGAACCCCGGTCCTGGAAATTTCGGCCTGCTGCCCAATGGAGTGTTCTGCATCCGCGACGGGCGCGCTGATGTTTTCGAAACGCTGGATTTTGTGGATCAAGCCCCCACCTGCCGCTTTGCCACCCAATCCGGCCCTATGCTGGTGATCGACGGCGCACTGCACCCTCGCTTTCTGCCCGATTCGACATCGCGCTATATCCGCAACGGCGTGGGTACCAGCGCCGATGGAACGCGGGCCGTTTTTGCAATCTCCGAGGATTATGTCACCTTCCATGAATTCGGCAGCCTGTTCCGCGATGTGCTGGATACCCCGAACGCGCTGTTTCTGGATGGCAATATCTCGCGGATGTTTGACCGGGCGAGTAACCGCTCGGATCTGGGATTCTCGTTGGGGCCCATCGTCGGCGTAGTCGAGGATATGCCGGCAAATTGACAGGGCGGGTATGATCCGCTAACTCGCGCGCCTCAGCAAAGGGCAAGGTGCAAGATGGGACGTAAACGCAAGGGTCGTGACATTTCCGGTTGGCTGGTGGTGGACAAGCCTGCGGGCATGACTTCGACCGCCGTGGTCAATAAGGTGCGTTGGGCGATGGACGCCAAAAAGGCGGGCCATGCGGGCACATTGGATCCTGAGGCGACTGGCGTTCTGGCCGTGGCCCTGGGCGAGGCGACAAAGACCGTTCCTTACATCACCGATGCGCTGAAAGCCTACACGTTCACTGTGCGGCTGGGTCAGGCCACCAATACCGACGATGCCGAGGGCGAAGTGATCGCACAAGGCGATGCGCGCCCTACGGATCAGGACATCAAAGCGGCGCTAACCCCGTTTCTGGGCGACATCATGCAGGTCCCGCCAAAGTTCTCGGCGGTAAAAGTTAACGGTCAGCGCGCCTACAAGCTGGCCCGCGATGGCGAAGATGTGGAACTAACCGCCCGGCCCCTTTGGGTCGAGGAACTGGTCCTTGTCGACCGCCCCGATGAAGATCACGTGGTGTTGGAAATGACTTGCGGCAAGGGTGGCTATGTGCGCTCGATTGCGCGCGATCTGGGTGAGGCATTGGGATGTCACGGCCACGTCAAGGAACTGCGCCGCGTCTGGTCCGGCCCTTTCGAGGCCGAAGATGGCATGACCATCGAACAGATCGACGAGATGGCCAAGACCACCGCGCTGGACGCGTATCTGCACCCTCTGGAAACCGGCCTGTCGGACCTGCCCGAGCTGAAGTGCACTGCCGAGGGCGCCACCCGTTTGCGCAACGGCAATCCGGGTATGGTATTGGCGTCAGACGTCGAATACGGCGATGAAGCCTGGGCCTCGCTGGATGGCAAGGCGGTGGCAGTGGGCATCTACAAATCGGGCGAGTTGCACCCCAGCCGGGTGTTCGTCGCCTGAACCACGTGTTAGGCGGATGGCATGATCACCCGAACGCATACCAAGGGCGACGCGCCCTCGACCGCTATCTACTCCGATTGCGAAAAGTACCGCTATAGCCTGACCCGTGTCTGGGATGCGGCGGGGCGGAAGGCATTGTTTGTGATGCTGAACCCCTCGACCGCGACCGAGGTGCAGAACGACCCCACGGTGGAACGCTGCGAACGGCGTGCGCGGGCGTTGGGTTTTGGCGCGTTTCAGGTTACCAACATCTTTGCCTGGCGCGACACCGACCCACGCAAGATGCGTGCCGCTGCCGACCCAGTCGGGCCTGCGAATGACGCAGCCATTCTGGACGGTGTGAATTGGGCCGATCAGGTCATCGCCGCCTGGGGCACCCATGGTGCGCATTTGGACCGTGGCCCGGCAGTTGAACAGCTGTTGCGCAACACGGGTCAACCACTGTTCCATCTGGGTCTGACCAAAGACGGCCACCCCAAGCATCCCCTTTACATCGCCTACACCCAGAAGCCTGAGCGATGGTGACAAAGTATTAACCATTTCAACGACTTGCCTTTGACGTCGCTGCCCGCAGCATGAAACATTCACCCTCGGAGCATTCTGCTATTGGAGGGGTGTCATGTTTCTGGCCGGATTGATCGGACTGGCCGCCATTGGCGGTGCAGCGTACGCGATGAGCGACATGCTGATCGAAGACGAGGACGTGTCAGATGACATCCCCGAAGATGACGCAGAAACCAGCGTCGAAACCGGAGAATTTCTGGATATCGGCGAAAATGTCGAAGACCCCGTCGAAACCGAGGTCACACCCCTGTCCACTGGTATCGTGATTTCGGAATTCGAAGGCGATCTGGTGATTGCCGGGGGTGACGGTCCCGATGTCATTACCGGAGAGGACGGCGTGGATCAGATCAACGGCTATGGCGGTGACGATACGATCCAAGGCGGAAAAGGAGATGACGTTCTGCATGGTGGCGACGGGATGGACACCATCTATGGCGGACAGGACGACGATGTCCTGCATGGCGAAGCGGATGACGACCTGCTGTTTGGCGACACGGGCGATGACGCTCTGTTCGGGCATTTTGGCGACGACACTCTGGACGGGGGCGATGGCGAAGATGAGCTTTATGGCGGTCAGGGGGACGATACACTGGCAGGCGGGGCCGATGACGACGCATTGCAGGGCGGCTTTGGGGATGACGTCCTGTCAGGCGGCGCAGGCGAAGATGCGATCTTTGGCGGCGACGGGGACGACTTTGTGTTCGGCATCGAAGAGGGCGTTGCCGAAAAGGATTTCCTGAACGGCGGGGATGGGGATGATACCATTGTAGCGGGCTCAGGGGATGTGGTGACCGGCGGTCAGGGCGCAGATGACATCGTATTGAGCCCGGGTGACGAAGAAGTCACCGTCATGGGCTTCCAGCCCGGTGAGGACAAGCTGCTCGTTACCTGGGAGGATGAGACCACCCCCGAGATTGAAGTTGAACCCGACACTGACAACGCCAATCTGACACGCGTGATCATCAACGGTCAGGACGTAGCGCAGGTATACGGGGCCGAGGGGATGACCATCGCCGATATTCAACTGATTACAGAAGCGCAACTTGCGCAATACGGCCACATGGTCTGAAGCCGTAGATTCCCTTTGCCATTTGACGAAAATGCGCCTATACGCGCCCATCCGCATCGGAATCGGTGCGGTTTTCTCCATGGGCCTGTGCTGGACGACATCCCGGCCTGCGCCATCAACTCTAACCTATGAAGGAGACCCCGATGTCGATCACTGCCGCTGATAAAGCACGCGTCATGAAAGAATTCGCAACCAAGGACGGCGACACCGGTTCGCCTGAAGTCCAGGTTGCAATCCTGACCTCGCGCATCAACACCCTGACCGAGCACTTCAAGACCCACAAAAAAGACAACCACGGTCGTCGCGGTCTGCTGAAAATGGTTGCTCAGCGCCGTAAGCTGCTGGACTACCTGAAGGGCAAAGAAGAAGCGCGTTACCAGGACCTGATCAAAAAGCTGGGCATCCGCCGCTAAGCGCTTTTGCGATTTTTACGGGTCCTCAGACCCGGATAATCTGACTTGAACGCCCGCCATTTTGGCGGGTGTTTTCCTTTTTAAGGGGATTTGAATCCTGGCGTTGCATTCCCGCATTTCTTGCGGGTCAAACTGCATGACAGCGCAGAACCAACATCGGCTATGCCGGCCAATCAAATCAGACCGTGGCGACAAACGGCTGGTTGTTCTTTTCGAGGCGGGCAATAAAACTTCTCTGTTGCCGCCCCTTTGGTGTAAACCTTGCAAGCTTTTCCTGAGCACCACGTTCAGCCAACTCGGGAAACAGCTGGAAGATTTCTTCCAAGGCTTCCGGAGGCAATGTTTTCATCGCTTCTGGTCCAGTATGCATGCTCTCTGTAGGTGTCCCTTCCGCATAGATGATTTCGTGGCCATCGAACAGAAGATGATAATACGTTATTGGCTGAACCGGATCTTCGACTTCAACGTCTGGAAGCTCAGTAAGTTTATGGGCTGGAACCAGGATTTCTAAAGCTCCGAACATGCGTCTCGCAATTTCGGACACGGCGAGCATTCTGTGTTGGCGGGACACAACCAGATCCCGGCATGGCAGACCAGAAGACAATGCACCTGCCTTAATGCGCACAGGGCGCAGCTTTCGGTTTTCGCGAAGCCGATCTGTCGAGACTTCTTTCCTGCCGATCCAACGCAGCGGTTGATATCCGTTGTCGCGGGTTAAAACCCTATCGCCGGGGACAAGATCCTCGACTGATTTCGGGCCATCGTCAGTCTCGATCTGCGTACCATTGGTGAAGCACACGACATCGCCAATGTCGCCGGTCGTCAAAAACAACCAGCCATGCTGCTGATCCGGGTCAAAATTGGTGAGTGTGATCTGATCAAGTGGACCTGGAACTGTCACGGTTTCCGTCACGTTCGTGCCAAAGGGCGCTTCGTACACAGCGGTTGTGCCACTGGTTCCAAAATTCAGATTTGTTACAACAGGCGACCCGTCAAGCGTTGACTGAACTGTGATTTGGTCGTTGAAACCGCCACCAAACCCGTTCGAGTTCACATCACCAACCGTGAAAGTGAAATCCTTGACCGGTTTCGAGAAGGTCAGGGTGAACGAATCCGGATTGGTATCCACCGCATTGTCGGATTGTACGTCGCCGGAACCATTGACGAAGAAGTCACTTGAGAAGGTTGCAGTTACGACAACAACATCACCATCGGCATCAACGACAGTCTGCGAACCATTTTGCAGCAACGTGGTAAAATTAATCGCAACCAATATTCAATCCTAACACTCTTGACCCGTGGTGTTCAAAACCAAACAAACCATTGAGTTCATTTCGTCTTACGTCGTTATTAAGTTGGGAACTTCCCCGTTACAATAGCGTCCTATCGCTTGGTCCCCCATCGCCCGGCCACAACAATAGCGTCAGCCCGACGCGGCTTTGTTCGTATTGGCGAACGCGTAAGTCCAGTCAAAATACCGTGAAAACCACCCCGACTTATGCACACTCCACAGAAATCAAAAAACGACAACACAGAACCTCAATTGCTACGCGGCATGGTACGATCTGCTTCAGCAGGGCATGCGCATTTAACCTGAACTGGGATCAAGATTTCATACCCCTCAGAACGTGCCACAACGGTTGGAAAACCATTGAACGCCAAGGAAGCTCTATCGAGACGCACCGCTGTTAGCTATCAGCGTGTTTTTCCCAACGCGTGGCATAGTCACTTTGCGACACGCTGGCGGGTTTCCCTGTATCAGCAAACGGTTTTCGGACCACATAATCCAAAAGCACCGGCAATCCGGGATTAAATGACCCAAGCGGGCGCGGACGTTTCTTTGTCTTGTTGGGGTCCGTCATTTTCACCACATTACGCGCGGCATATGGCCTTAACGGTTGCCACACACATTTCAGAGCCTCGTAGTTCATCGCATTGACCCAGAAGCCATACACGATCTCTGGGCAAATCTGATAAAAGCCGTGATTGATCCAATTGTTCGAAGGAGAGTGTGCAATAAACACCCCACCGGGCTTAAGCATCGTGTCAATGTTCCGGTAGGCGGTCGGCAAGTCGAAAACGTGCTCGCAGGTGCCACCATCATAAATGACGTCGAATCTACCAACCAGAGTGTCAGGCAAATCCCCGGCGAGATCCTGAACAATGCTCGCACCTTCGAAGTCCGAATAATCCAAAGAGTCCACTTCAGAGAACCCCAGTTTCCGAAAGAAGGTTTCCGAGTAACCATCCTCCGAGTTGCAAAGATCGGCTTCGGTCACGCCGGGCAAGTGTTTCTGCAAGGTTTCCCTGAACAAGTCTGCGGATGCCGACCGGCGCGCGCCCACCCAGTCCTGCCGCCCAAGCATCAGGAAGTTGCCTGACAGGTCATTGGATTTGACATCTTCAATCAGGCGCGCAGCCAGAACATCAACAATTGACACTTGTTCCTCCCAAAGTGGTTCAAAGCAGTTTATTTTGCAGTGAAAGTCCTATTCAGAGGATTCAACGTCAACGCAATAGCTCAGCCCGAGAATACTTGAAAATGCGGGCAAGGTTCTCTGCCTAAGGCAAAGTTGGATACTTCCCTGTTTCAACGGTATCATAAAGCTTGGGTTTCCAACGCTTGGCCACAAACACAGCGCCGCCTAACGCAGCTTTTTTCATACTGGTGAGCGTATATATAGCCGTGAAAGTCACCGTTCCTTATGCGCACTCGACAGAACCCAAAAAAACGCCCACTGTTCGGTGGGCGTTTGGGTCGTTGAAACACACCCAATTCTACATTTTCGCTTTCTCTGACTTCAATGCCAGCCACAAGCAGTAGCACATCATCAGGACCACCAGTGTAAACGGTATCCCTGTTGAAACCGCTGCACCTTGCAGAGCGGACAGACCACCCCCAAGCAGCAGGGCGATGGCCACCAAACCTTCGAGCGTGCACCAGAATACGCGCTGTACAACCGGAGCGTCCATCTTACCGCCTGCCGTGATCGTGTCGATCACCAGCGAACCCGAGTCGGACGATGTAACAAAGAAGATCACGATCAGAACCAGTGCGATCGGGGCCACGATGCCGTAAAGCGGCAGCTCTTTCAGGAAACCAAACAGCGCGCCCTCGGGGGCATAGCTGTCGATCACTGTGGCGCGGACACCTTCCGCTCCGCCTACATTCAGCATGTCGATGGCGGCACCGCCGAAGGTCGACATCCACAGTGCGCAGACAGCCGTTGGCGCCAACAATGCGCAGAGGATGAACTCACGCACCGTGCGGCCCTTGGAAATGCGGGCGATGAACATGCCCACAAACGGCGACCATGCGATCCACCAGGCCCAGTAGAAGGTCGTCCAGCCGTGGAAATAGCTCGTGTCTTCCCGCCCGAATGGGTTGGACAAGGCCGGAAGATGCGTCACGTAATCCACCATCACGTTGAAGTACCGCGCGATGGCTGTGCCGACGCCGGTAACGACGATCACAAAGATGAACAGGCCCACGGCCATGATCATGTTGATCTCGCTTAGCCGTTTGACGCCCGCATCCATTCCCATCAGGACCGAGCCAAGCGCGATCAGTGTGATGCCGATGATTAGCAGGACTGTCACGGTCGGGCTGGGTTCGATGCCAAACACTTCGTTTAACCCCGCCGCAACTTGCTGCGCCCCAAGACCCAGAGAGGTCGTCAGGCCAAACAACGTCGCAAACACCGCAAGCGTGTCGATGGCGTGGCCCCACCAGCCCCAGACCCGCTCTCCAAGGATCGGATAAAAGGCCGAGCGCAGGGTCAGTGGCAGGTTCAGGTTATAGGCGAAAATCGCAAGGCTCAGGCCCACAGCGGCATAGACCGCCCATCCTTCCAGGCCCCAGTGATGGATTGTGCCGACGACGCCGATGTATTCATTGCCCGGAACTGCAATATCAATACCCAAGGGCCGCGCATTCCCGTCTTCGGCAAAGTTGTAATAGACCGGCTCCATCACGCCAAAGAACAGCAGACCGATACCAATACCGGCGGCGAACATCATCGCGATCCATCCGGCATAGGAATAGTCAGGCTTGGCATCCTTGCCACCGATCCGAACACTGCCCACCGGCAGAATAATCAGAACCAGGCAAAACAGCGTGATTGCATCAACCGAAAGAACCAGAAACCAGTCAAACGTACTGGTTAGCCAGGGCCGGAGCCAGCCAAAGAACGTGGCCGTCGCCTCTTGGTTGGCCAATGCGATCAGAACGAAAGCAAAGATCAAAATACTTGAGATCAGAAAAACCGGGTTGTGAATATCCAGACCAAATGGCCGGACGTTGTCCTGCCCCAGTTCATATTCTGTTTCGAAGTCGTAAATCCGAGGGTCCGGATCCAGCATCTTCTTTGTTTGTGCCATTCGATTGCCCTTCTGTTCGCTATTTGCAAACGCCAAGGTATTCGGTCGGCGGACGGTTATGAGATGGTTACCCCCTTGGCGCTTTTCCGTCATTTCGACCGCGGGCTTGTTCGTAAGAGCTTATACAACCTTGCTATTTCTTCAATTGCATTCAACTTTAGCTATGTGATTGATCTGTCCTGATTCCAGATCGCACAACCCTCCAGAATACTCCTTGCACATCTCTCTCCAATAAGTAGAGCTTACTGAAACACTCTTTTCGAAAAGTTCACGTTTCACACGTCAAGTCACTGTACCTGACCATTGCATACATAGTTTTCGAACCCATTTTATGTTCGCCATCCTAAGAGCTGTCCCCGTATCATTCGGCGTTTTTTTGCGGATGATCGTTCCGGTAATCGTTACCTATTTCCTTTCATCGATTGTCTGGCCGCTTTTGGACACCATTACAGCCGATTATGCAGATACCCTGAGCGAACCGGTCAACTCTGCCATAATTACCCTGTTTGGTATACGGGCCGCCCTTGCAATCAAAGGGGACACGCGTCGCACTGACCTAAAGATACTCATTCTGAATGCTTTAAAATACGGAGTGTTTTCCCTGATCGTGTTGGGCGCTCTGAGTATAGTGGTGAGTGTTGCCTCGGCGGTTTTTTCCCTCTGGAAGCTTGATCTGCCAATCTCATTGACAGCGGTAAAAGATGCTGCGGACTCAGTTCAGACTTCGTTTGTTCTGCTTACCTTCGGCAGCACAGCCATTGTTTTGTACATCATCTATGCGGCCGTCAGTGCCGCGATGGCCGTCCCTATGGCCAGCGCCGCACAAGAAGCGGGTTTCGGCGCACCGAGCCGTGGATTTTTTACGGCTTTGGCCGCAGTTTCATCCCGTTGTTCTGCGTTTTTTTCTTCTCGATCTTGCTTCAGTTTTATTTCGGACTTTTGACAGCGCTTTTTGCGCTTCTGCCTATCTTCATTTCCGTTATCTCGATCATCCTGACTCAGTCTCTGCCGGATTTCGATTTAGACCTTGTACTGAAGGGAACAGCGGCAAGTGCGGCTCTGCTTTGGCTGAACTCTTGGATCTGGTCGGTTTGCGCTCTGGCGTTTCTGAAACACCGCGGCGATGCAACTTTGCGGGCGACCAGTCCGCAACCGGGTCCTGAAACAGCAACGGACATCCGCTCACTACGGAAGTCCCGCGAGCGATCTTTCTGAGTGGGGAAACCATCCCAGCGTTAAGCTAGACCTCTTTCCTTTCAACGCATTCTCATGTATGCGCGCGGTATCTGAGACGTTGTGCCCTGACCCTGGCACTCGAATGGAAGATAAAGTGGGGTCGGCGGCAATGGGGCCGCCATTCAAACGGGAGACCCGGAGGGCCGGGAGTGCTCCCTTCTAGGATACGCATATGTTTGATGTAACAAAGAAATCGATGCAGTGGGGCGAAGAGACGCTCACACTGGAAACCGGCAAAGTTGCCCGTCAGGCCGACGGCAGCGTGATTGCCACGCTGGGCGAAACCAGCGTCATGGCAAACGTGACCTTTGCGCGGGCTCAAAAGCCGGGTCAGGACTTTTTCCCGCTGACCGTCCATTATCAGGAAAAATACTATGCCGCCGGTAAGGTTCCGGGTGGCTTCTTCAAGCGCGAGGCGCGCCCGACCGAGAAAGAGACGCTGACCGCGCGTCTGATCGACCGTCCGATCCGCCCGCTGTTCGTTGACGGCTTCAAAAACGAAGTTCTGGTGATGTGCACCGTGCTGTCCCACGATCTAGTCAACGACCCCGACATGGTTGCGATGATCGCAGCATCGGCTGCGCTGACCTTGTCCGGCGCGCCGTTCATGGGCCCGATCGCCGGTTGCCGCGTTGGCTTTGAGGATGGTGATTACGTCCTGAACCCGACCGTCGACGACATGCAGGACCTGCGCCTGAACCCCGAACAGCGTCTGGATCTGGTTGTTGCCGGCACCAAAGACGCTGTGATGATGGTTGAATCGGAAGCTTACGAGCTGTCCGAGGCGGAAATGCTGGGTGCGGTCAAATTCGCACACGAGCAGATTCAGCCGGTCATCGACCTGATCATCTCGCTGGCCGAAGACGCCGCGAAAGAGCCGTTCGACTTCCAGGCACCCGACTATTCCGAACTGTCTGCAGCCGTGAAGGCCGCCGGTGAAGAACAGATGCGCGCCGCCTTCGCGATCACCGACAAGCAAGAGCGCACCGCCGCTGTTGCCGCTGCCCGTGAGGCGATCAAGGAAGCACTGACCGAAGAGCAGCTGGAAGACGGCAACCTCGGTTCGGCAATGAAGAAACTGGAAGCTGGCATTCTGCGCGGCGACGTCGTCAAGGGCGGCAAGCGGATCGACGGTCGTTCGACCACCGACATCCGTTCGATCGTTGCAGAGACCTCGATGCTGCCGCGGACCCATGGTTCGGCCCTGTTCACCCGTGGTGAAACACAGGCACTGGCCGTGACCACGCTGGGCACCGGCGACGACGAACAGTTCATCGACGCGCTGCACGGCAACTTCAAATCGAACTTCCTGCTGCACTACAACTTCCCTCCGTATTCGGTTGGTGAAGTTGGCCGGGTCATGGGCCCGGGCCGTCGTGAGATCGGCCACGGCAAGCTGGCATGGCGCGCCTTGCAGGCGGTTCTGCCTGCAGCAACCGACTTCCCCTACACGATCCGTATCGTGTCGGAGATCACTGAATCCAACGGCTCCAGCTCGATGGCGTCTGTCTGCGGCGGTTCGTTGTCGATGATGGATGCGGGTGTTCCGCTGAAATCAGCCGTTGCCGGTGTGGCCATGGGCCTGATCCTGGAAGATGACGGCGAATATGCCATCCTGTCGGACATTCTGGGTGACGAAGACCACCTGGGCGACATGGACTTCAAAGTGGCGGGAACCGAAAACGGCATCACCTCTTTGCAGATGGACATCAAGGTCGCGGGCATCACGCCTGAGATCATGGAAAAAGCCCTGTCACAAGCCAAAGACGGCCGGATGCACATCTTGGGTGAGATGAGCAAAGCCCTGTCCGAGACCAACGATTTCTCGATCCATGCGCCGCGCATCGAGACCATGAACATCCCGACCGACAAGATCCGTGAAGTGATCGGCTCGGGCGGTAAGGTCATCCGCGAGATCGTCGAAGTTTCGGGTGCCAAGGTCGACATCAACGACGATGGCGTCATCAAGATCGCCTCGCCCGATGGTGAATCGATCAAGAAGGCCTATGAGATGATCCACTCGATCGTCGCCGAGCCGGAAGAAGGTCAGGTCTACACTGGTAAAGTGGTCAAGATCGTCGACTTCGGTGCCTTCGTGAACTTCTTTGGCAAACGCGACGGTCTGGTCCACGTATCCCAGATCGAAAACCGCCGCCTGAACCATCCGTCAGATGTTCTGAAGGAAGGTCAGGAAGTGAAGGTCAAGCTGCTGGGCTTTGACGATCGCGGCAAGGTGCGCCTGTCGATGAAAGTTGTCGATCAGGAAACCGGCGAAGAGATCGTTCCCGAGAAGAAAGAAAAGAAAGAGGAAAGCGCAGAGTAATCTGCCCTTCTTGCTGAACTCGAAAGGCCCCGGCGTTGCCCGGGGCCTTTCTTTTGTGCAGGGTGACCATACGCAGCCGCCACACTCTGGCTTTGGTAAATCAACTATTAACGTTTCTTAAACGTATTAGCACAACCTTAAGGGTGATTTTGTCGCTCTCAGGGATGTTGTGCAACCGTGGCTTCGATTACCGTTTATGAAATCAGCGCGGACCCGTTCAGCACGCGCGACGTCGACATCACGGCAGCGTATTCTGTTGAAATCACGGATAACGACGCCATCTTGCACGATCCTGACCCCGACAGCACCCAATTGGATCTTTCCGGATTGCCGGGCTTTACTGCCTCTTCTCAGAATTTCAGCACGTTCGAGACATATACTGGTACGGTCGATGGCGCTCCGGTCAGTTTCACCCTGATCCAGTTCACCAACCCGCGTTACATCATCGTCACCTCGGGTCAGGCGGCGCTGAATGACACCATCGAGGACACCAGCTTTGGCGGCACCGCGTCTTCTACCCCGTACCAGAGCCTGCCCTCTTTCGTGTGCTTCACCAAGGGGTCACTGATCCTGACCCCTACGGGACAGTGCCAGGTGGAAGGGCTGGTGCCCGAAGATCCGGTCATAACCTCAGATGGGCACATCCGTCCGGTGCGTTGGATCGGTCGACGGCATCTGTCGGCGAAAGAGCTGCGCTCCTCTCCGCATCTGTGCCCGGTGCGCTTCAAGGCGGGCTGTTTCGGGCCGAACAGCCCCAAGCGCGATCTGTTAGTGTCGCCGCAACATCGGGTCGCCGTTACCTCAGCCATGATGGAACTGACGCATGGCGAGACCGTGATGCTGGCCCCGGCGAAGGCATTGATCAATGGGCAAAGCATTGTGCAGGACCTGCCTGCGAAAGGGGTTGAGTATATTCACATCCTCTTCGATCAGCATGAGCTGGTGAGTGTCGAGGGGGTCTGGTCCGAATCCTTCTATCCCGGCGAAACCACCCTCAGTGCGATGGCACCTGCCACCCTGCGCAGGTTGTTCAACCTGTTTCCGAACCTGTCCCGCGGCGCGGACGGTTACGGGCCGACTGTGCTGCCGGTCCTCAGACCTTTTGAGGTCGGAATGCTGAAAGCAGACCTGAAGGTTCCAAATTGGCGAGTACATCCAAACCTGCTGAAGAGAGCCGCCTGATGCTGTTTAATGAGCGACGCCGCTCGGCCCATGTTTCAGGACATGCCACTGACCATAGCTGTCTTTCAAATCCAGCTTGATCGCCGCATCTGCGCGCGTGGTGGCACTGCCGATCTCGGCCAAAGAAAACTCGATACCGCCGGGAATATCGATACGCACGCGATGCGGTCCTCCGCCATGAGGGGCTTCAATGGGACGCCCCGTCGAGCTTAGCACATCGCCGATGGACACGTGGGCGGTGCGCTCTTCCATGTCCATTTCAAAATCAATCGGCAGGTAAAGCGTTTCGTGCACCTTCTCGCACATGGCACGAAACACGTACCAATGTGTTGCCATCTCTTCTGTTTCTTCACCGTGAAAGACCTTTTCAAGCGCAGCGCGTTGCGCCGGGCTCGCCGCAGGATCAACGATCACCTGCATTTCTCCGCCACCCTCGAAAATCGGCCCCGGCCAGGCATAGATCAGCGCTGCCTTGGTACCACTGAGATCTGTGTCACCGAAATACCCGTTGCCAATCTCAAGCACTTCGAAGCCCCGGCAGTTTCCGTGGGTGGGTAGTTCTTCGAATTGGCAAGGACAGGCATAACCGCAATTGCAGTTGCCAAAGCTTTCTCCTTCAACGTACCAATCTGTAAACGCCATGGTTCTCTCCTGCAAAGTACAGTGAAATCCCGATGGCCTTCGCCTGTAGAACAACGCCCTTCTGACATAATAGCACGTCCACGCGCATACCAGAAATCGACGGCTTGACGTTCAGCGACAACAGTTCGGCGAAACGATTTATTCTGTCACGCGGTACCAAGATAGAGTGACCCGATGTGAGCATCCAAACCCTTTCCCTGCAACGCCAGACACACGATCTACACCGGGAAGCGTTTTGGAACAAAGGACATGATCATGGTTAGTCGTTTCATCCTGACCTCCGCCGCCCTGATGCTGGGCACAACCGCAGCAACCGCACAGAGCCTGGGTGATGGCACCTATGTTCAGGGCTTCATCGGCTACAGCCAACTGCAAGACAGCAACCTTACGGGCACGATCGGTGGCGCGCCGCAATCGGTCGATACGGGTTTTGATGCAGGCTTTGGACTGGGTGTGGCCATCGGTAAAGAGATCCCGCAGTGGTCCAATGACACGGTCGGAACGCGCGTCGAACTGGAACTGTCGTACCGCGAAAGTGATGTGGATGGGGTAAATTTCTCGGGCAATGGTCCAGCACCAGAAGGCAACATTTCCGGCGATGTTTCACAAACCTCGCTTTTCGCCAACGTGCTGTTCGACTTCAAACAGGCTGGTGCGCTGACTCCGTTTGCGGGTTTTGGTCTGGGCGCCACCTATTCGGATCTGGATTTTGCCTACGGACCCGGTGTGGCATTGGATGACAGCGACACCACTTTTGCCGCTCAGCTGATCGCGGGCGTGGCCTATGACATCAACCCGTCAACCGCCTTTACCGTGGACGCCCGCTATGCACGGGCCTTTGACGTTTCGTCGGAACGGTTGGCCCAGAATGGAGCATTGACGGGAACGGTCGAAGATAACCTGGATACGTTCAGCGTCAATTTCGGACTTCGTTACAAGTTTTGATCATATGGGGGTTAGGTTTCTCTCCGGTTTTCCTTCCCCTATTTGCCCACGCGCTTCAGGTGCGGGGGCATTCTGATTAATCGACAGAGATCAGCTTACATTAGGTTTTCTGCGGATCACCCTGTCCGCAGCAACCGCCTGCTTCATCTGGCCAATAAATATCTTCGGGGGGAATCGCGCAGAAAGGCGTGATTGGGGGGCAGACATCCCCCCAACCCGGCAACCGTCTTAGGACGGTGCTTTGGTTTTGCGCAGATAGGGAAAGATCGTCTCAAACTCGCCAAACTTGGCTTTGGCGTCTTCGTTCGACACGGCCGGCGGGATGATAACGTCTTCGCCCGGCACCCAGTTGGCCGGTGTTGCAACGCCTTTGGCCGACATTTGCAGCCCGTCCAGCGCGCGCAGGATTTCAGCAAAGTTCCGACCCACGGTCATTGGGTAAGTCATCGACAGTTTCAGTTGCTTGTCCGGGCCGATGATAAAGACCGAACGCACGGTGGCGCTGTCAGCCGGTGTGCGGCCATCGGGCAGATAGGCTTCGGCAGGCAGCATGTCGAAAGCTTTCGACACGGCCAGGCCGTCATCGGCGATAATCGGAAAGCCGGGATTGGCCTTGCCGTATTCTTCGATGTCTTTCTTCCACTTCTTGTGGTCTTCGACACCGTCGACCGACACGCCGATCACTTTGGTGTTGCGTGCGGCCCATTCGTCATTCAGCTGCGCAACAGCCGAAAACTCGGTGGTGCAAACAGGGGTGAAGTCCTTTGGGTGCGAGAACAGAATGGCCCAGCTGTCGCCAATCCAATCGTGAAACTGAACGGTGCCTTGATCCGTTTCTGCTGTGAAATTCGGGACGGTGTCGTTGATGCGCAAACCCATGGGGCATCTCCTTTCCTGTGAAAAACCTGAGTCGGTTGCTGGGAACCTAATCACTTTGAGCGAAGGTTAAACCATCCACCTCGCCCAAGGATACGGAATTCGTGGACACCTCGAGAAAATAATTTGATCAAATCCACTATTGCCCGATCCAGGTATGGATGACAGAGTGTGCGCGAACAGCCGGATGAATGCTGAACCTTCAGGAGGGCTCATGATGATCGAAAAGCGGGATTTCTATATTAACGGTCAGTGGGTCGCTCCATCGCGGCCCAATGATTTCCAAGTCATCGACCCCTCGACCGAAGAGCCCTGCGCGGTGATTTCGCTGGGTTCTGAAGCCGACACCAATGCAGCTGTTACGGCTGCCAAGGCCGCCCTGCCCGGCTGGATGGAAACCCCGGTGGAGACCCGCATCGCGCTGGTGGAAAAACTGGTCGATCTTTATGCGGCCCGGTCCGAAGATCTGGCGCAGGCAATGTCGCTTGAGATGGGCGCCCCGATCGATCTGGCGCGCTCGGCACAGGCGGGCGCAGGTATCTACCACCTGAAGAATTTCATCCGCGCAGCCAAGGCATTTGAATTTGAACGCCCGCTGGGTGATCACGCGCCGAATGACCGGATCATCCATGAGGCGGTTGGCGTTGCCGCTTTGATTACGCCGTGGAACTGGCCGATGAACCAGATCACACTCAAGGTCGGTGCGGCAGCGATTGCAGGCTGCACCATGGTGCTGAAACCATCAGAACAAAGCCCGCTGAACGCGATGATCTTTGCCGAGATGATGGACGAAGCAGGCTTCCCGCCCGGCGTGTTCAATCTGGTGAATGGTGACGGGGTAGGCGTTGGCTCTCAGCTGTCCGGCCACCCGGATGTAGATATGGTCAGCTTTACCGGCTCGACCCGCGCGGGCACCGCGATTTCGAAGAACGCCGCCGATACGCTCAAGAAAGTGCATCTGGAATTAGGCGGTAAAGGTGCGAATGTGGTCTTCGGGGACGCAGACGAGAAAGCGGTCAAGCGCGGTGTGCTGCACATGATGCAAAACACCGGCCAAAGCTGTAACGCCCCCAGCCGGATGCTGGTGCAGCGCCCGATCTATGACAAGGCGGTGGAAACGGCGACTGAAGTGGCCAACATGATCAAGGTCGGTCCAGCCGCCGAGGAAGGCCGCCATATCGGCCCGGTGGTGAATGAGGTGCAGTGGACCAAGATCCAAGACCTGATCCAGAAAGGCATCGATGAAGGCGCGCGCCTGGTCGCTGGCGGCACTGGACGGCCTGAGGGGCTGAACAAGGGCTACTATGTCCGCCCCACGGTCTTTGCCGATGCGAACAACCAGATGACGATCGCGCGCGACGAAATCTTTGGCCCGGTCCTGACCATGATCCCGTTCGACACCGAAGAGGAGGCGGTCGAGATCGCCAATGACACGCCTTATGGCCTGACCAACTACGTTCAGACCCAGGATGGCGCGCGTGCCAATCGCATGGCGCGGGTTCTACGGTCGGGCATGGTCGAGATGAATGGCCAGTCACGCAGCGCGGGCTCTCCGTTCGGGGGCATGAAGCAATCCGGGAACGGGCGTGAGGGCGGTGTCTTCGGTCTGGAAGACTTCCTTGAAGTCAAAGCCGTCGGCGGCTGGGCTGCGGAATAAGCTTCCCGGCGAGTTGCGTGGATTGGGCGAGGCGACTCATGTGCCTCACCCTTACTGTATTATACAGGCCGTACCACAAGTTGGGGTTCCCCATCGGAAGTGCGCCGTAGGGATCGACCGTCCCAGCCAATCTCTCCGGTAACGCGCTGTCGAAAAGCAGAGAAGCTATCGAAGCGTACCACGTCAACCGGCGTATCGAAGTGCAGGGTTACACGGCGACGAGCACCATCGCCCAGCATAGTTATACCGCGAATTTCCGCGGTGAACGCCTGACTCAGATATCGCCCTTCGACCCTGTCGCCTACACGCAAGTGCATCCGGTTCCCGGCCATTGCATTCAATGTGTTCCAGTCTCGTACGCCATGCTGATGGGCCAGCAGTTCCAATGCGGCGCTGTGCGACAGTGCAACACCTGTCGCCTTCAGTTTTTCCCGCAGGCGTTTCGCCTGCGCTTTCAGTTCGTCAACCGGAGCAACGGTTTGGATTCGTGTCATCATGTGCCTCGTTTCCTTGAACGGGCGCGAAGTCTGGACGGGGTTCGCATTTCCATCCGCGCGCCAGAAATGGGCAACAGATGTTCTTCAAACCGGGTTTCACCAAAGCCAAAGGCCGCGAACGGCAGGGGACCCGAACCTGCGGTGCCTTTTCGCAGCGGTCAGGTCATCTGTCAATCAGGCATCTGCCTGCGCCGCTTCAAAGGCCAGCATGGCGCGTTTGACCGGCAGACCCCAGTGGTAGCCGCCCAAACCACCCGACTTGCGCAGCGCGCGGTGGCAGGGGATCAGCCAGCTGACCGGGTTTCGCCCAACCGCCGTTCCAACGGCGCGCACGGCTTGTGGTGAGCCCACGCGCTGCGCGATCTCGGAATAGGTGGTGACCTGCCCCGACGGAATGTGCATCAGCGCTTCCCAAACTTTGATCTGCAGGGGTGATCCGATCAGATAAAGCGGCGTTGGCTCCAGCCGGTCACTGGCGGCGCCAAAAGCACTGAGCACCCAAGGGCGCAAGCGCATCGGATCCTCGACAAATTTCGCTTTCGGCCAGCGCGAGATCATGTCCTCCATCGCGGCCTCTTCGCCGGTCTCGGCCCCGAAGGCCATGCCGCAGATGCCCTTGTCGGTGCCCATGACAAGTGCAGGGCCAAACGGGCATTCGAACCAACCCCAATAGATCGTCAGGCCTGCGCCCTTACGGGCGTATTCGCCGGGGCTCATGGATTCCCACTTCAGGAACAGATCGTGCAGACGGCCGCTGCCGGACAGACCCACGTTGTGAGCCGTTTCCAAGGTCGTGAACCGTTCGCGCAGCAGTGCCTTTGCGTGCCCCAGTGTCAGGTATTGTTGGTACCGTTTCGGCGACACCCCAGTCCAACGCGAGAACAGGCGCTGGAAATGGGCCGGGCTCATATCCATCTGGCGTGCCAGTTCATCAAGGCCGAGACCCTCGCCGCTCTGATCAATCAGGTCGATCGCCCGACGCATGACGTTGTAATGGTATCCGCTTTCTGGGGTCTGGACGTTCATGGTTCTACCTCATTTCCTGACAAAACCATAGCGCGCACGCCACGCCCAAGCGACCCGGAACTTGCGCATTGGCTTAGGGCTTGTGTCACGGCTCGGCGGACGGCATTAAGGCCCGGATGGCTAAGCAACTCGACTATCATACGATCCGCGAGATTTTCACGCGCTTTCAGGAGGCCGACCCCGAACCCAAGGGCGAGCTGGAGCATGTGAACGTCTATACTCTGGTCGTGGCCGTGGCACTGTCGGCGCAGGCAACCGATGCCGGCGTCAACAAAGCCACGCGCGACCTGTTCAAAATCGCCGACACGCCGCAAAAGATGCTGGATCTGGGCGAAGAAGGTCTGATCGAACATATCAAAACCATCGGCCTGTTCCGGCAGAAGGCGAAGAACGTCATCAAACTCAGCCGAATTCTGGTCGAGGATTACAATGGCGAGGTGCCCAATTCCCGTGCCGCGTTGCAATCACTGCCGGGTGTGGGGCGCAAGACGGCCAATGTGGTTCTGAACATGTGGTGGCGGCAACCCGCGCAAGCGGTGGACACACACATCTTTCGCGTCGGCAATCGCACCGGCATTTGCCCCGGCAAGGATGTGGACACGGTCGAGCGCGCCATCGAAGACAACATACCTGCTGACTTTCAACTCCATGCGCATCACTGGCTGATCCTGCATGGCCGGTACCATTGCAAGGCGCGCAAGCCGCGATGCCCGACCTGCATCATCCGTGATCTCTGTCAATTCGAGGACAAAACCTTATGAAAACTTACCAACTGACTGGCATCGGGAATGCCGTTGTAGACGTGATTTCCCAGGCCGATGACAGTTTCCTGGAGCTGATGGGCATTGAAAAAGGCATCATGCAGCTGATTGAGCAGGAGCGTGGCGAGGTGCTGTATGCTTCGATGGAAGGTCGCGTGCAGACCCCAGGCGGGTCTGTGGCGAACACGATCGCGGGTGCCGGTGCGCTGGGGCTGGATTCCGCCTTCATCGGTCGGGTGCATGATGACGCATTGGGTCGTTTTTACGCGGATGCGATGAACGAAGACGGCGTTGATTTCGTGAACCCGCCGGTTCCGGGTGGAGAACTGCCGACCTCGCGCTCGATGATCTTCGTGTCGCCCGATGGCGAACGGTCGATGAACACCTATCTGGGGATTTCGTCCGAACTGTCCTCGCAGGACGTATCGGATAACGTCGCTGGCAACAGCCAGATCATGTTCCTCGAAGGCTACTTGTTCGATAAGGAAAAAGGCAAAGCCGCGTTTCTTGAAGCTGCACGAGCCTGTCACAAAGGCGGCGGCAAGGCCGGTATCGCCATTTCCGACCCGTTTTGCGTGGAACGTCACCGGGTCGATTTCCTGCTGCTGATCGAGAATGAGCTGGATTTCGTAATCGGCAACGAGGCCGAGATCAAATCGCTGTTTGAAACCGACGATCTGGACGAAGCACTGGCTAAAACCGCCGCGATCTGTCCGCTGGTGGTTTGCACCCGTTCAGGCGACGGTGTGACTGTTTTGAATGGTGACAACCGCATTGACGTACCGGTCGAAAAGGTTGTGCCCGTGGATGCAACAGGTGCGGGCGATCAGTTTGCTGCGGGCTTCCTGTTTGGCATGGCCACAGGTCGGGACTACGAGACCTGCGCAAAGATCGGCAATGTCTGTGCCCGCGAAGTCATCAGCCATATCGGCCCACGCCCCGAGGCAAACATGCAGGAATTGCTGCGCGCCGAAGGGTTGCTCTGACCTCGGATCAGGGCCTTCCTGATGTACTCACAAAATGGATTGGGGCGCCCACGCCCCGACCCCACCGCTTTCTAAGAGAACAGTGCCAGCCAGATCCCGACGAACATCAGCACTCCGCCCATGTTCACCCAGACGTGCCATATCGCGTAACGAAACGGCAGTGTCTTTTGGGCATAAAACATCGTTCCAATAACATAACTGGCTGCGCCGCCCGCAATGCACCAAAGGGTGGCTACGGGAACGGTGGTCATGTCGGGGATCGCGCCCAGACCAATGCCGCCCAAACCAAGGTATGACGCTGTCGACCATCGCGATTTAACTGTCTCATTCGCAATCTTGTTCCAGACGGCTGCGATGGTCAGCCCCCAGCACACCCAAAGCAAAGTCATGGTCCATGTCGTGCCGGCCTGAACGAAGAACGGTGTAAATGTCCCGCAGATACTGGGATAAATCGCGGCATGATCGATGCGGCGCAGCAATTTGCGGCGGTCATGCCAAGGCGCGAAATGATAAGCGCAGGACGCAAGATTCGACGCAAGCGCGCAGAGCACATAAACAATGACCGCAAGAAGCAGCGCGGAATCCAAACGCTGATAGGCGTTCATGATCAGCAGGCTGCCGGCCATCAGGATCAGGGACAACCCGATCACATGGACAACCATGTCGACAGTGCGATGCGCACGTACGGGGCTTGGATAGGTCGTTTGCATCATGACAGGCCAGTTACGAACAGCTCTGCGCTAAAGACCCGTTTGGAAAATGTCCAACTTTCCCATGCGTCATGTGTACGAGCCAAGGTGACCTTCAAAAGCCGTCAGCACTTGCTCATACACGTCCCGTTTGAACGGCACGATCTCTTCGATCAACCGATCAGGCGCCTGCCATTTCCAGTGTGAGAACTCGGGGTGGTCGGTTGCGATATTGATCTGGTCATCTGTTCCGACAAAGCGCAGCAGGAACCATTTCTGCTCTTGCCCGCGATAGCGACCTTTCCAGATCTTGGGCACGATGTCGTGCGGCAGGTCATAGGGCAGCCAGCCATCTGTTTCGGCCACGACCTCCACCAGATCAGAGGTCACCCCGGTTTCTTCCCACAACTCGCGCAAGGCCGCGTCGCGCGGGCTTTCGCCCTTGTCCACACCACCCTGAGGCATCTGCCACGCGTCCTTGTGGCGGTCGTTGCGCTGGCCCACAAAAATCCTGCCGTCCGCGTTTATCAGCATCAACCCCACGCAAGGGCGATAGGGCAGCTTGGCGATGTCTTCGGGGGTCATGTTGGGCCTCATCGGGTTGTTCCGCCCACCTCTAGCAACCGCAGCCGCAACAGCAAAGAGGGTGACGTGGGGTTTCGCGTGACAAAGTTGACGCGAAGGTCAATCTAATTCGCACATTCGGGAGGGAGAGTTTCGTCATGACCGCGTACCCAAACATGCTGGCCCCGCTGGATCTGGGCTTTACCACCTTGAAGAACCGCGTGCTGATGGGCTCGATGCATACGGGGCTTGAGGAAACCGGTGATTGGAACCGGGTTGCTGAATTCTATGCTGATCGGGCCCGCGGCGGTGTGGCATTGATGGTAACGGGTGGGATTGGTCCCAACCTCGAAGGCTCGGTTCTGCCTGGCGCGTCGATGATGACCAATGACAAAGAGGTAGCGAACCATTCCATAGTGACCCAGCGGGTGCACGAAGCAGGCGGCAAGATCGCGATGCAGATCCTGCACGCGGGCCGCTATGCCTATGGTCCGAAATGCGTGGCCCCCAGCCCGGTAAAATCCCCGATCTCGCCCTTTCCCCCGAATGAACTGGATGAAGAGGGTATTGAGAAACAGATCAGCGACATCGTAAACGCTGCCGTTCTGGCGCAAAAGGCAGGTTATGATGGGGTCGAGATCATGGGGTCTGAAGGGTATTTCCTGAACCAGTTCCTTGTGACCCATACCAACAAGCGCATCGACCGCTGGGGCGGGTCCTACGAGAACAGGATGCGCCTGCCGATTGAGGTCGTGCGCCGCACGCGTGAGGCCGTTGGCAGCGATTTCATCATCATCTACCGCCTGTCGATGATCGATCTGGTACCTAATGGCTCGACCCATGAAGAGGTGGTGCAACTGGCTCAAGAGGTTGAAAAGGCCGGTGCCACGATCATCAACACCGGCATAGGCTGGCACGAGGCGCGGATTCCAACCATTGCCACCAGCGTCCCGCGTGCAGCCTTTGCCTGGGTGACGAAAAAACTGATGGGCAAGGTGTCGATACCTGTGATCACCTCGAACCGGATCAACACGCCAGAGGTTGCGGAAGAGGTTTTGGCCACAGGCTGTGCCGATATGGTGTCGATGGCCCGCCCGATGCTGGCCGATGCAGATTTTGTCAACAAAGCCGTCGCAGGCCAGTCTGCGCAGATCGCACCCTGTATCGCCTGCAATCAAGCCTGCCTGGATCATACATTCAGCGGCAAACTGACCTCGTGTCTGGTCAACCCGCGCGCTTGTCATGAGACTGAACTGGTGATTGAGCCCGCCACGACGCGCAAAAAAGTTGCCGTTGTCGGTGCGGGCCCCGCCGGTCTGTCCACCGCCATGACCGCCGCCCAGCGCGGCCACGACGTCGCCCTATTCGAACGCGCATCCGAGATCGGCGGGCAGTTGAACATGGCAAAGCAAGTTCCAGGGAAAGAGGAATTCTGGGGGCTGGTCGACTGGTACCGCACCATGATGGATGAACTGGACGTTAACGTGGAGTTGAACCGTGAGGTCAGTGCCGACGACCTGATCGGCTTTGACGAGGTGGTCATTGCAACCGGCGTCACCCCGCGCGATCCAGAGATCCCCGGGCAGGATCGGGATAACGTGCTAAGTTACATCGACGTGCTGCGTGGTAAGGCCGAGATCGGCAAATCCGTTGCTGTAATCGGGGCCGGTGGCATCGGATTTGACGTGTCCGAGTTCCTTTTGGAAGATGGCCACAGCGCAACAACCGACTTGCCGCTTTGGATGAAAGAGTGGGGCGTGACAGACCCGGCCGAGCACCGCTCGGGCCTTGCCCCTGAAGGACCACAACCCAGCGCACCCGCGCGTGAGGTCACTTTGCTACAACGCAAGAAACAGGCACACGGTAAGGGCTTGGGCAAAACCACGGGTTGGATTCACCGTGCAGCGCTGAAAATGAAGAATGTCAGTTTCGTGGGCGGCGTGAACTACGAGCGCATCGACGAGGGCGGCCTGCACGTCAGCTTTGGCGAAGACCGTGCCGACCCAACCGTGATAACGGCGGACAGCATTGTGCTGTGTGCCGGTCAGGTCTCGGACCGGTCGCTGGCAGACGCTTTGATTAAGCGCGGACTCACCCCGCATGTAATTGGCGGCGCGGATGTGGCTGCGGAACTGGACGCCAAACGCGCGATCAATCAAGGGACGCGTCTGGCGGCAGAGTTTTAGCAACTGTCAGTTCCGACACTGGCTTGTCGGTAACTGTCTTGTCAGTGATGGCTGGCCAACTAGAGTGGCATCGCTGAATGTAGGAACAGCCTGCCATGATCTTTGCCACCATATTGTCGGGGCTTGCCCCGAGTTTCCTGATGGTCGCGCTTGGCGGAGTTATCCGGGCACGGTTGTCCGAGAAGGCTTGGCAGGGCCTCGACAAACTGAACTTTGAAATTTTGTTCCCCGCGTTGCTGTTTGTCGCGGCCTGCAAACGACCCATTGCTGTGGCCGATGTTTTACAGATCGGACCAGCTGTATGGGCTATTTTGATCTTTGCTATGCTATTGGGCTGGGCGGCAAGACCAATCGGGCCGGACCGGTTTCTGGATTTTGCGGGCGGTTGGCAAACGGTGTGGCGCTTTAACTCGGCAATCGCATTGGTCGCATCACAAACACTGGGACCGGATACGATCGGTCAGATGGCTGTGGCCATCGGGATGGCGGTGCCAGTCGCGAACATGTTGGCGGTTTTGGTGCTGTCAAAGGGTGGCAGCCTGAGCCTCTTGCAAACTCTGTCCAGAGTGGCACTGAACCCCTTTTTGCTGGCCAGTGTCCTGGGCGTGGCAGTCGGCCTTTCCGGCATAACCATTCCCGCACCTATTTTGGCCCCTCTTGAAATGGTCGCGGCAGCGGCAATTCCGATTGCGCTTATTTCAATCGGTGCAACCATGAATTGGACCGCGCTGGCAAAGATGGATCGATTCAGCGGATATGTTTGCCTGACACAGTTGGTACTGGTTCCCGGGGCCACGTTTCTTGTATGCCTGCTTACTGAAGGGGCAAACGGGCTGGCGCCTGTTTTGATCCTTTTTGCGGCCTTGCCGACGGCCTCCGCCGCCCACGTACTGGCGTCTGGGTTCGGGGCTGACAGAAAGCTGGTCGCCACGCTAATCGCGCAATCAACACTTCTGAGCGCAGTGACTCTGCCACTGTGGATTTTAGCGGCGCGGGCTGTGTTTTAGAGGTCACCCCCTCGTCCGAAAAACCTTACTCCACGGAAATCGTAATCACCTCGGATACGATCGGAGTGGCGTGTGGCACATGCCCGGCGTCGCCCAGCACCAGTTGCAATGTGTGCTGACCGGGGGGCAAGTCCAGCGTTACCTCGGTCTGGCCGCCGCCGAAATGAAGGTGATTGTCGTCGGCGGGCAGGCCAAAGGCCAGTTCATCCGCGCCGTCCTCGCCTTCGCCAATTGGGGGACGGTCGATCAGCAAATGATGGTGACCGGTGTTTTCCTTCTCGGTCCCAGCTGGCGCAACGCCCATGCCGCTGAGACCAAAGACAACGGTGACCGGTGATTGCACCGTGTCACCGTCTGACAAATTGACGAAATAAACCTTTGCATCGGGGTTCGAAGGCGTTTCACCCCCGGCTTGCGCAAAGCCCGCAAAGAGGCAAAGGGAAGCAATGGCGAAAAAGGTCTTCATGATCTCCTCCGTTGTCACAGAAATGCCATTCTCAAGTTAACAGCTTAGCGCGATTGCCCCGAAAACACAGCATCACAGGGTCTGCGGCGATTATGGAAACCACTGTTTCTAAGTTTCCCATACGCAAACGATCCGATTCAAATCCCTGATATTATCCCATGTATGCCCCGTTTCCGCCCAGATTCAGCGCCATAGTCAGGGAGGAAATCAAGATCTGGGGAACGAGTATGGACCGATTGACCGAAATGGAAGCCTTTGCCAATGTGGTGGACCAGGGTGGTTTCACCGATGCGGCCAAGAAGATGGGCATCTCCAAATCTGCTGTGTCCAAACATGTCTCGAGCCTCGAAGCGCGTCTGGGGGCCCGGTTGCTGAACCGCACCACGCGCCGGGTGTCACCAACGGAAATTGGCCTGGCTTATTATGACCGCGCGCGACGCGTTCTGAATGACGCAGGCGAGGCAGATTCGCTGGTCACGTCGATGCAATCGGCCCCATCGGGCCTGCTACGGATCAGCGTCGCCACCGATTTTGGTGTAAATCACCTGTCTCCCGTTCTGTCCAAGTTCCTGTCTGCCTATCCCGACATCACCGTGAACATGGTGTTGAACAACCGTTACGTAGAGCTGATTTCCGAAGGATTTGACGTAGCCGTACGCATCGGCGAGTTGGAAGACAGCACGCTGCGCGCACGGAAACTAACCGAAACCGTGAAACGAATGGTTGTTGCGCCCAGCTACATTGAACGATTCGGGCGTCCGCAGAAGATCGATGATCTGAACGAACACAAGCTGCTGCACTATTCCAGCCAGTCCTCGGGCAACGTCTGGAAACTGACCGCACCCTCGGGTGAAAAGCGTCAGGTGCGCACTGCAGGCTGGCTAAGCGTGAATGACGGGCAATCGCTGTTGAACGCGGCCATCTCGGGGCTGGGGATCGCGTACCTACCCAGCTACCTGTATGCCGAAGCGCTGAAATCAGGGCAGGTGGTCGACGCCATGCCATCACTGCCGGATGAAGTTCAGGGCATCTATGCCGTCTACCCACCCGGCCGCTTCACACAACCCAAAGTTCGGGCCTTCATCGACTTCCTCGTCGATTCCTACCACGAGAAAGGCCCGATGGACTGGTAATTCTCCCAGAAGACCAACCTCTGACCCGCATCTAAAAGTGCGGGTCTTTTTTTGCCTTCAGGCATGGCTGCACCTGCTCAGTTGACCAGCAACACCGCCTCGACCCGGCGGTTCAGGTCGCGCCCCTCGGGTGTTGCATTCGACGTGATCGGAGACAGATAGCCCACGCCCTGCGCCTCGATCCGGTCGGGGGCCACACCATGGGCTTCGATCAATCGGGTACGTACGGCCTCGGCCCGGCTTTTGCTGACCGAGATATTGGCCTGCAACGCACCGGTGTCGTCAGTATGCCCCACCAAAGCCAACCGCGTGTCCGGGTTGTCGGCCAGATACCCGGCCAGCAGGGTCAGCGAGCCAAACGGCCCCTCACCCAACGCCACCTCGCCGGTTGGAAAATGCAAATCATCCAAGATCACATGCCCTGCGCTTGTCAGGGCCTCGAGTAATCCGCCCGAGCCTTCGACGGCCTGTTCGATCACCACCGGATCCGGGTCAGGCACATCCTGCGGCGACACGCGGATCAACTGGACATAGCCATCCGGCGGGTTGCGGCTGACAAGCAGGCTGAGCGCAACAGGTCCCTTGGTGGCGGACAGAAAACGGTAATCCTGAATGGCGACATACATGTCGGGTGTCGGCACGACTTCGGTGCCAAATCTGAAGTCGAAGCCGCCGCAAGTTCGCGCCTCGCATTCGAACAGAATCTTGTATCCCTGCGCCTCGACCTGATCGCGCAACGGGGCCAAAAGTTGCAGGGTCGTACTGGACCCTGCCTGAAGCCGCCATGTGAACCGTTCGACCCGACCCTCATACGTATCAGCAGGTACAACGCCATTGGCATAAACCCCTGTTGGCAGGTCATAACTGTCCAGCGGCGACGTCCGGTCGCTGACCTGGCGTGCACTTGCTGGCAGGGTCAGATCCTGCGCCAGAACCGGACTTGCCAGAAGCATTGAAACAAGGGCTGCGGCGCGGATCATCGAAACTGTGCGTGATATTCTTCGTTGGGCACCATTGCGGTCGCGCTGGCCACCCGGTTGGACATGTTGAAAAACCCGGTGACATTGGCAATGTCCCAGATGTCCCGGTCGGTGAACCCGGCATCGCGCAGCTTCTGGCGGTCAGGTTCTTCTATCTCGGCGCTGGAAGTGGTCATCTTTGCAGCGAAGTCCAACATCGCACGTTGACGAGAGTCCAGCGGCGCGACGCGATAGTTCATCACCAGCATCTCGCCCAATTGCGGATCGCCCGAGAGCTGACGTACCGCTGCGCCATGCGCGACCAGGCAGTAAAAGCACTTGTTAATCGACGACACCACCACGGCGATCATCTCTCGTTCCAGCTTGGACAAGCCGCTGTCGGCCAGCATCAGGTCGTTATACATCGCCGTGAAGGCGTTCAGCTTGTCGATATCAAACGCGTTGGCCTTCAACACGTTCGGCACCATGCCCAGCTTTTCAACACATATCTCAAAGTACTTCTGCGTTTCCGGCGGCAAGGGATCGACCATGGGCAGGTTCAGCGCGGTGGGCTTGTCTTTCTGTGTCACGGCGGCCTCTTCAGTTCACTCAAGGTGACGGTAATGGTATTCGCCCGCAAGCTCCATCCCGAGCGTGCGATAAAGACCGTTGGCACCTTTGTTGGCTTTGGTGCAGATCACGCTGAGGCTCTGCGCGCCATGATCTCGCGCCCAGATTGCTGCCGCGCGCATGGTCCAGTTGCCCAGCCCTTGGCGGCGATGATCGGGCAGAATTTCAAGCGCGTGGACCATCGCAACATTCCCATGCATCGCGACAAAGGCCACACCGCTGGGTTTATCGTTGTGGCGCAGCAACAGACTGGTTTTGGGGCCCTTTGCGCGCGCCATCACCGCCTGCCGTTTTGGCCCGACCCCGGCAGAAGACCAGATTTCTCGAATGATCTCAAGTGGTTCCCAGACCGCAAACACCATGATCGAAGGGATCGGTTGATCTGTCAGCCGAGCGACCGGGCAAGCATAAATGTTGACCGGATCCAGAATACTATAACCACGACGCGCCAACTGAACATCCAGCGCCTCGTCCCCGGGGCGCAGGCAGAAAATGCGTTTCTGCCCCATGGCAAGCATTGCCGCCTCAGCAGCGTCAATATCCGCTTCGGTAGCGGGGCCCAGCGCATTGGCGGCAGACACGCGTGACCCGCCGCCCTGCCCTTCGCGCAACTGAAATGGGCCAAGCGCCTGATAACGTGCGGCAGGCCATGTGCCGTCGACTATATCCGCCCAGTTGGGACTCAAAGCTCCAACTCTTTCGCAAGACGGGTCATCGCGGCATCAATCTGTCCACCATCAGTGCCGCGTATCACAACATTGGCGCCAAAGACCCCGTTAATCTGGAACGGATAACAGCCGATGGACAAGTCGTTGAACTCTTCGGCTAAAACGGACAGGTTTGCCGCAATATCGCCCTCGCCCCGATCCACGCGCAGAGTTTGTGACAGCAAGGGGCTGCCGCCGGTCAGTGTTGGCAAAACGCTGGCCACCATCGCCTGAAAGACCGAAGGCACACCTGCCATCACATACACATTCGCAAGGACAAAGCCCGGTGCCGTTGAGACCGGGTTGTCGATCAGCGCCGCGCCATCCGGGATGCGGGCCATGCGCAGACGGGCGGCGTTCAGCTCCAACCCGGATTTGTCGTAATGGGCTTGCAGCAGCGCCCGCGCGTCATCCCGTATGTCTATTGGCGTGTCAAATGCACGTGCGATGCAGTCGGCGGTGATATCGTCATGGGTCGGGCCGATGCCGCCGCTGGTAAAGACGGTGTCATGGGCGTCAGATAGCGCTTTGGCCGCCGCTTCGATAGCGGGGGCGTCATCGCTGACAATGCGCACTTCTTTCAGGTCAATGCCGTGCTTGGTTAGTTCCTGCGCCAGAAAGTGCATGTTGGCATCACGGGTGCGGCCCGAGAGGATTTCATCCCCGATCACCAACATTGCTGCGGTTGGATTGGCCATGGCGCTCTCCCCTCTTGATCGTTCTCAGGGGCAGGTATAGGCCCTGAACCATGCGTTTTGAAACCCCTCTTGTCCCCGCCCGCCTGATCCGTCGCTACAAACGCTTTCTGGCCGATTGCACGCTTGAAGATGGGCGAGAGGTTACGGCCCATTGCGCCAATCCCGGCTCGATGATGGGGCTGGCCGAACCGGGCGAGAAAATCTGGCTGGAGCCCAATGACGATCCCAAGAAAAAGCTGAAATACGGCTGGCGGCTGGTTGATCACGAGAATGGGCATTTCACGGGGGTCGATACCTCGGTTCCGAACCGGGCTTTGCGGGCCGCCCTAGAGGCGGGCGAAATGCCCGAACTTGCCGCCTATGACATCGTCCGGCCCGAGGTGAAATACGGCGAAAACAGCCGCATCGATTTCCTGCTGACCGGGCCGGGCCTACCGGACGCCTATGTCGAGGTCAAAAGTGTTACCCTGTCCCGCCAACCCGGCCTCGCCGAGTTTCCCGACAGCGTCACGGCCCGTGGTACCAAGCATTTGGGAGAACTGGCGACGATGGCCGCGCAAGGACACCGGGCGATCATGCTGTATCTGGTGCAACGGACGGATTGTGACCGGTTTGCTCTGGCTGAGGATATTGATCCGGCTTATGCGTCGGCGTTTGACACCGCGCAAGCTCAGGGAGTTGAACGGTTGATTTACGGGACGCGCATTTCGCCGGGGGGTATTTGCGTGGCTGATGCACGACTGGCCGACTGAGCAGGGATTCCGCAGGGCAAACCTCGTTTGAGGCTAAGGTTGTACAGCCCTTGAACTTAGCCCTCCAAACGCCATTTTCTTTCGTTGAATCGCCCCGCGACCCCGCACCCTCTGGAACTTTCTGCACAAGCAGCGTAAAAGGAATGCTGCGCGCAACATATGGAGCTTAGCGTCGATGAAAGAGCATCGTGGCCGCCTGACGAAAGACGGCATTCGCATCTATGAACAAAGTGACTTCGCCGGGATGCACGCGGCGGGCGCATTGGCGGCGCGGATTCTGGATGATATCGCCGGGCATATCTTTCCCGGCCAGACCACCGGCGCGATTGACGGGCTGATCACACAGATGGTCGAAGACGCAGGCGCAACCTCGGCCACCATTGGCTACAAGGGCTATCAGCACGCCAGCTGTATCAGTGTGAACCACGTGGTCTGCCATGGCATTCCCGGTGAGAAAAAGCTGAAGGATGGCGATATTCTGAATATCGACGTGACCGTCATCGTCGATGGCTGGTTCGGCGATACATCGCGCATGTATGTGGCAGGCAAACTGCCGCGCAAGGCGGAACGGTTGATCCAGGTGACCCATGACGCGCTGTTCAAGGGCATCGAGATGGTCAAGCCCGGCAACACATTCGGAGACATCGGCCACGCCATTCAGGCTTTTGTCGAAGCGCACCGGATGAGCGTTGTGCGTGATTTCTGTGGCCACGGGCTGGGCCGCGTGTTCCACGCTCCGCCGAACGTGCTGCACTATGGCCGTCCGGGCACTGGCGCGGTTCTGGAAGAGGGTATGTTCTTTACCATCGAACCAATGGTGAATCTGGGTCGTCCGGAAACCAAGACGCTGGCCGATGACTGGACCGCCGTGACCCGCGACAAGTCGCTATCGGCGCAATTCGAGCATTCGGTGGGTGTCACGGCGGACGGGGTCGAGATCTTTACGATCTCGCCGGGCGGCAAGTTCCACCCGACCTATTCCTCCTGATCGGCAACCTGTTCACGCAGGAGTTTCAGCAACAACGTCTCTGATCCCCACGGGGTAACTGCGTCGTGGATGAAAACCGGTGCACGCATCGGTTTAGGCGGCGGCCCTGTCGTGCTGTAAGTGTCCTGCGAGAAGGCCCAGAGCGGAGGTATGATGGCGCGGTCCATGTGCCAAACGTAGCATGATTGTCGCTCAGAGTCCCAAAAGCTTGGGCACTTGAGACATCTGTGTAAAGACCTCGGCCCCGAGTTTCCTCAACCGCTCGCCCCCGCCATGGGGCGCATACCCCAAGCAGCGCATATTCGCGCGGATGGCCGCCGTCACACCGCTTGGGCTGTCTTCGATCACGATCGGAGACGCAGCACCCAACTGTCGGGCTGCAGTCAGAAACAAGGTCGGATCAGGCTTGCCCACTCCGATTGTCTCAACTGAGAACATAACGTCTTTGAAACGGTCCCAAAGCCCGTTCTGACCCAAGGTGACCTTCATCTTGGACAATGTCCCATTCGAAGCCACGCAAAAGGGCAGGCTCCTGCGATCGAGCAGCGACAGAAGATCAGGGATGCCATCAACCAGGGGAACGCCTTTTTGCAACAACGCGTCCGTCTCTGCGTCCAGTTCGGCAATCCAGTCGGCTGGCAGGTTCGCCCCCAACTCGGCGGCCTTTTCCTTGCACTTCACCGTTGTCAGCCCGACAAACAGGGACATGCACTCCGGCAACGTCAGATGCAGGCCATAGCCCGCGAGGTTATCGACCAATGCCTGATTGGACAGAACCTCGCTGTCGACCAGAACGCCGTCGCAATCGAAAATCACCAGATCGTGCATGGGAACCTCTGCCAGTCTCAGGTGAGCCCTACACCTTGGCGTAATGCGGGCGCAATCCAACCGTCGGCATCAACCCGCCCGGTGTGTTTCAGTCTGAAACCTGATGCCACATCAATGAGATATACGTATCTCCATAGCCGCGTGAGTCATGCAGGACGAACCCTTCGGGCGCGGTCATTGGGCTGTTTTCCTCCCATACGATCAACGCGTCATCGGCCAGCCAATGGCCTTGCAGGGCAGCAGCCAGCGCCTTCTGGCCCAAAGCTTTGCCATAGGGCGGGTCAAGGAAGATCAGATCATACGCCGCGCCGGAATTGTCGCCCAGCCGGGTCGCGTCGCGGCGGATCAATGTCGTCTGGCCTGTGCTGCCAGTGAGGTCGATATTCTTCCGGATCAGCCCCTGCGCGACACGACCGTCATCAACGAAAGTCACATGCGCTGCGCCGCGCGACAGAGCCTCAAGCCCCAGCGCCCCGGTGCCTGCGAACAGGTCCAGCACACGCAGACCGTCAAAATCGATCTGATGGGTCAGTACGTTGAACAGGCTTTCGCGAACGCGGTCGGTGGTGGGGCGCAGATGTGCGCCCGCATCCCCTTTGCCGACCGAAGCCAAGGCGCGGCCCCGAAACTCTCCGGCGATGATCCTCACGCCTTGAGCAGCGGCTTCAGATCCGCTTCCGGGTCGGCCACGATGGCCGGGTCGGCCGTCTTGCCTGCATCAATCAGACGTTTGCCGACCATATAGGCGCGTGGATCGTTCATTGCGTCCACCGCTATCAACTGGTCGCCCTTGTAATACCAGAAGGACACGGTTTGCCCTTCGCCTTTGCGGGTCACTACGCGGTCATATCCGGTGTTCAACCCGGCAATTTGCAATTTGACATCATACTGGTCTGACCAGAACCATGGTGTCGCCACATAATGCCGGTCCGCGCCCAGCATGTTCTGCGCCACGATCTCTGCCTGATCGATGGCGTTGGGCACGCTTTCAAGCCGGATCCGGCCTTCGCCATGCGGGAACGAAGCACAATCGCCTGCCGCCCAGATCGAGGGGTCCGATGTGCGGCCATGGGCGTCGGTCTTGATACCGTTGTCCAGCTCAAGCCCCGCCATCTCAGCCAATTGGGTTGCGGGTGCGATACCCACGCCAACCACGACGAAATCAACCGCCAGCTCGGTGCCGTCGGTCAAAACGGCTCCAGTGACCTTGCCGTTTTCGCCAAGCAGCCGATCCAGCCCAACACCTTCGCGAATGTCAGCGCCGTAATCGCTGTGCAACGCGCGAAAATAATCGCTGGTCTCGGGTGCGGCGACCCGTTGGAGGATGCGATCTGCCATCTCGACCAGAGTGACATTGACCCCGCGCTTGGCGCAGACGGCAGCGGCCTCAAGCCCGATATAGCCCCCCCCCACGATCAGCGCGCGGGCACCTTCTGTTACCTTAGGCTCCATATCGTCAATATGTGCCAGGTCGCGCACCACATGGACGCCGTCCAGATCACCGCCTATCGCGACTGGCAGACGGCGTGGATTAGAGCCGGTGGTCAAGGCCAGTTCGTCGTAGGAAATGACTTCATCCCCCAACGTCACGGTCTTGGCTTGCGGGTCGATGCCCGTCACGCGCTGACCCAAACGCAGGGTTATGTTGTTCTCGGCGTAAAAACTCTCGGGTCGTAGGAACAGGCGCTCCTGCTCCATGTCGCCCAACAGGTACGCCTTGGACAAAGGCGGGCGCTGATAAGGCAGATGCGGTTCAGCCCCGATGAGGGTGATGTCCCCCTCGAACCCATCCTTGCGCAGACGCGCCACCAACGATGCGCCCGCCTGACCGGCACCTATCACGACAATATGGCTCATGTTTTGCCCACCCTGCAGATTTCTCGTGGTCACTTTCTGTCGACCACCTATATTGCGGCTAAGCACAATTCTGCAAATCCAAACGACAGGAGCTGAAAAATGATTTCAACAGGAGATGCACTTCCTGAGGCCACACTGATCCAGATGGGGGCGAACGGTCCGGAAGAGGTTCGGATTTCAGATAAGACCAAAGGGCGCAAAGTGGTCATATTCGCTGTGCCCGGTGCCTATACCGGCACGTGCACCACGGCACATGTGCCAAGCTTCATGCGTACGAAAAAACAATTCGACGACAAGGGCGTGGACGAGATCATGTGCCTGTCGGTCAATGACCCTTTCGTGATGCAAGCCTGGGGTGAATCCACCGGCGCGACCGAGGCAGGATTGACCATGGTGTCAGACGCGGCCTCGGAATTCACCAAGGCCATCGGCATGGATTTCGACGCGCCACCTGTAGGCCTGATCGCCCGGTCCAAACGTTATGCGATGCTGGTCGAGGACGGTAAGGTCACAGCGCTGAATCTGGAAGAAAACCCCGGCGCCTGTGAAATCTCAGCGGGTGAAGGCCTGCTGGAGGTGATCTGAGTTTTGCTGGCCCCGGTCTGCCCGGGGCCAATTGATCTCAAATTAACTTGAAGCACCGCCCCAATGCGCGAATACTCGTCGCATAACTAGGGGAGATTTTTATGAAGCTTAGGGTATTTTCACTCATCTTAGTCGGCACAGGCCTTGTGGCGGCCTGTGGACCAGCGCCCACCCCGCAGCAACAAGCAGCACGACAGCACGAGATTGCATGCCTTGGCGGCACGCTTGGCGGCGCGTTGATCGGTGGTGCAATCGGCAACCAGTTCGGTGGCGGATCGGGCAAGACGATCCTGACCGCAGCAGGCGCCGCCGCTGGCGGTTTCGAAGGCCAGAGATTCGCGTGCTGAGGAGGTTGGGCATGACACGGACAATAATCATACTCGCAACCGCAGTTCTGGCCTCGGCCGTCCATGCGGAAACTGCGGCCGAGCTGCATGAAAAAGAGCTGAACGCCATTGACGCAAACAACGACGGCTTCCTGTCCAAAGACGAGTTCAACGCGTTCTCGGATTATGCGTTTCAGACAATGGATGAAGACAAAAACGGCACCTTGGGGCTGGACGAGGCCAAACCGTTTCTGGACATCAAGCAATTCCAGAATGTTGACCGCAACAAGGACAGCTTTATCTCAAGAGCGGAATATGATGCTCAGATGGATGAAGATTTCAACACGGCGGATCAGGATGGTAACGGCCAACTGGATTAAACCTGCCGCGGACAGGAGCTTGGTATGAACAAATGGATTGGCTTGGGCGCATTGGCACTGGTTGCGGCCTGCGATGTTCCGCAGGCACCCGTGGTGACGGGGCCGGACGGTCAGGCCCGTATTCAAATCAACCTGTCCGGGCTGACCTGTTATGAAAATCGGTGCCTGGACATCAACCCGAGCGCGCGGAGCGTGCGTCAGATCGGGAACAAGACCACGGGTATCCCAAGGTCCATTGACGTCAGCGACGGCACCGTGACACCTGCCGAGTTCAGGCAGATGGGCACTACAGCATCCCTTGCCGGAGGAGAAGGTTCAGGCAACGATCGCTAGCACAGGCTGTCCATCTTACGGGCCAGCTTGGCATCCAATGACGACAGGCCGCCCACATCGTGCGTAGACAGAACAACCTCGACGGTGCGGTAAACGTTGAACCACTCGGGATGGTGATTCCATTTCTCAGCCCAGATCGCCACTTGTGTCATCCAACCGAATGCGTGCACGAAATTGTCGAAAATGAAGGTCTTGGTGATTGCATCGCGGCCTTCAACCATGGTCCAGCCGTTCTTGAACAGCGGATCCAGCAGCGGGCCACGGGTTTCGGTCGACAAAAGTTCAGTCATTGCTGTTCCTCCGGGTTCGATTTCCTGAACGGACCGTAGTCCGTTAGAATTTCGATCTCTTCTCCCACTGCGCGGCCTTCGGCGTCCAGATATTTTTTGACCGCATCGGCAAAACCCGGATCGCCAACCCAGTGCAAGCTATGCGTGCGCGTTGGCAAATACCCCCGCGCCAGCTTGTGTTCGCCCTGTGCGCCCGCCTCAACCCGGGCCAGACCGTGGGCAATGGCAAAGTCTATCGCCCTATAGTAGCACAATTCGAAATGCAGGCAGGCATGATGTTCACTGCAACCCCAATACCGGCCAAAAAGCGTTTCGCGGCCTATGAAGTTCAGCGCCCCCGCAATGGCATAGCCATCCCGTTCCGCCAGCACCAAGGCCATGTCATCCGCCATAGTTTCCTGCGCAATGTCAAAAAACTGGCGCGTCAGGTAAGGCGAGCCCCACTTACGCGCGCCGGTATCCTGATAGAACCGCCAGAACGCATCCCAATGTTCAGGGCGCAGTGCATCCCCGGTCAGGGTGCGGATGTCTCCGCCAAAGTCATTGGCCTGCGCCCGTTCCTTGCGGATGTTCTTGCGCTTGCGCGATGACAAAGCGGCCAGGAAAGCGTCGAAATCTGAATAATCATCATTCAACCAGTGAAACTGCTGCGAACTGCGCAGCATCAAACCCATCTGTTCCCCGGCCAGCGCCTCATCCTCGGCACAGAAGGTCGCGTGAACTGACGATATCTGATTGTCCGCCGCCAGTTGCACCGCGCCTTGCACCAAGGCCGACATGCCGAACCGCTCGTACCCCGGACGCACCAGGAAACGCCGTCCAGTTGCCGGGGTGAACGGCACCGCGATCTGAAGCTTGGGGTAATAGCGCCCGCCCGCGCTTTCATAGGCATGGGCCCAGCTATGATCGAAGATATATTCGCCCTGGCTGTGAGATTTGGCGTACATCGGCGCCGCCGCGATCAGGATCCCGTCAAGATAAGCAGTCAGATATTGCGGCTGCCAGCCTGTACCACGCCCAACGGACCCGCTTTCTTCCAGCGCCAGTAAAAACCGATGGGTTGTAAATGGATCAAGAGGTCGGCCGCCATCGGCGATCTCGGGGCAAGCGCAGGCATCCCACTCTGCCGCAGAAATCTGCGACAGAGCGCCCAGTACCTGAATTTCGATCTGTGCCTGATCCATATGTCCTCCGCGCCAGTCCTTTATCTGTGACAGCACAGAGCAGGTTCAAGCCGAATGCGTGGCCAGATACCCTTCGAAGGTCACATTGTCGGCAACCTTGCGCGCCTCTGCCTCTTGTTCAGGCGACCGGATTGTCCAGCACAGGATTGGCACACCGCGCGCTTTCAACTCGGCCACGCGGGGGCGCGACAGGTCGGCAGCCTCGTGACTGATGAAGCTGGCATTGGTGCTTTCGAAATCCGGAATGTCCCGCAGATGTTCTCGGACGGCTTGCGGCAACGGCCAGTCGTCTGCCCTAAAAGCGCAGGTTACGATCCCGCAAGGTAGATGCGGGGCCAGACGTGCAAGCTCAGCGGTCGAGTTCGGGTTGAACGACATTAGAGCCAGCGGACCTTCATAGCCCGACAGAATGCGCACGGCCTCTTGCTCCAACGGGCCGATGCCGATGCCCATGGCGCCGTCCTGATCTTTGAACTCAATAAGCAACGGCACCTGCCCGGCGACAAGGTCCAGCACTTCTTTCAGTGACGGGATACCTTCGCTGTCGGAATGCAGCAAAGGAACCGCCAAGGCCTCGGCCCCGGTGATCTGCTGGATCGCGCCGGTCTGCCCGGTCAGACGCTTGAGGTCATAGTCATGAAAGACCATCACCTGACCATCCGCGGTCAGTTGCAGATCAATCTCGATCCCATACCCTGCATCAATCGCGGCCTGAATGGCAGCGCGACTATTTTCAGGACGGTTGTCCGAAATATCATGCAACGCCCGATGCGCAATCGGGCGTTGAAGAAACTCTGACGGCAAGCTGGGTGTCATTGGACTTCGAAAATCCCTTCGATCTCGACCGCGACGCCCAACGGCAGCGACGCGGCACTGACGGCCGAGCGCGAATGACGACCGGCATCGCCCAGCGCCTCGACAAGGAAATCGGATGCGCCGTTGATCACTTGCGGCTGCTGGGTGAAATCCGCAGTCGAATTTACAAAACCGGTCAGTTTGATCACGCGCACCAGCTTTTCGATGTCGCCGCCACAGGCTGCCTTGACCTGCGCCAGCAGATTGATCGCGCAAACCCGTGCCGCCGCCGCACCGGCTTCGACATCCATGTCATCACCCAGTTTGCCGGTGATCAACTCATCTGTTTTCGAAATCTGACCCGAAACATAGACGATATTGCCCATACGCACGAAGGGTACATAATTGGCGGCCGGCGCGGGCGCATCATCCAACCTGACACCAAGGCTTTCCAGCTTTGAAGCGATGCTCATTTGAGAGGGTCCTTCCCTAGATTCAACTGCGCCGGACGCTAACCGGGAAGAACCGTTTGGGAAAGTCGAAATCCGGTACTTGCCGATTTGCCTGCGATCTAAGCGTTTCTTTACTTATTACGACCTATTGATCCGTGGTCACTTTACCAGCCCCCGGCGGTCAGGTTACACGCAAGGTATTTCATTTGAGACCCGAAACGACTATGTGACAGAACTTGTGCCACCCCAGCACGTTGATATTGATTAAATGTCCGGCGGACCATGTGCCGGGCCACTTGGGAGAAGCAAAACGTGCCTCGCAGATTGCGCCTGAAACATCTTGTCGTCCTATCATGTATGGCCGTTCTGTCCGCCTGCGCATCCACGCCGCCCGAAGGGGCCACGCGCGATGACGTTTTTGATCCTTATGAAAACAACAACCGGGCGATCCACAAATTCAATCTTGGCGTGGACCGGTTTTTGTTCCGCCCCGCCTCGAAAGGCTATGTGAAAATTGTTCCCGACCCGATGGTGACAAGCTTCAGCACCTTTGCCGAAAACATTTCGCTGCCGGGTCAGGCCGTTGATTACCTGCTGCAAGGCAATCCGAAGCAAATGGGTAACGCCTTGCTGAGATTCGTGATCAACATGACCGTGGGCGGCTTTGGTCTGTCTGCACCCGCGGACGAGTTGAACCTGCCGCCAGTGGATACCGATTTCGGCGAGACACTGCATGTCTGGGGCGTGGGCGAAGGCGCATATGTTGAACTGCCCTTCTACGGCCCGTCGACCCAACGGGATGCGATCGGGGTTGTGATCAACCTGTTCTCGAACCCGATCAATTTCACTCCGGTGCGCCCCGCCGATAACATTGGCGTCTATGCCGAGATCGTGCGCCGCATGGGAGATCGCGGCCGGTTCTCGGATACGGTCGACTCGATTCTTTATGAAAGTGCAGACAGTTATGCGCAGGCACGCCTGATCTTTCTGCAAAATCGCCGCTTTGAACTGGCAAGAGATGACGAAGACGCCTATCTGGATCTGTATTCTGACCCCTATGCCGAAACCGGGACAGACCCGGTCAGGGACCCCTTTTTAGACCCCTACGAGGACCCCTATGCCGAATAACGAGTTGAACCGCCGCCATTTCATCGCCTCAGGCCTCGCGTTGGCCCTGCTGCCCCTGCCCGCCTTGGCGCAGACCGAAGCCGCTGCCAAAGCGCTGGTCAACAGCGTTGTTACAGACATCAATCGGGTGATCGATTCCGGCAAATCCGAGAAGGCGATGCTGCGTGATTTCGAGAAAATCTTCGTGCGATATGGCGATGTGCCGATCATGGCACGCTATGCGCTGGGGGCAGATGCCCGCACCGCCAGCCCCGCCCAGTTGAAACAGTTCACCAATGCGTTTCAGGGCTATATCTCGCGCAAATACGGTCGCCGGTTCCGCGAATTCATCGGCGGCGAAGTCAACGTGCGTAACGCGCGCAAGATCAAGGCAGGATATGAGGTACGGACCCTGGTCAAGCTGCGTGGATCGTCCCCGTTCGATGTGACATTCCTGGTGTCGGACAAATCGGGTCGCGACAAGTTCTACAACATGTTCATCGAAGGCGTGAACCTTCTTCTGACCGAGCGCACCGAAATCGGCGCAATGCTGGATGCCCGGAAGGGGAATCTGGATCAGTTGATCAAAGATCTGAAAAAGACGGGCTGATACATTTGTTGAGTTTGGAACGCCCCAAACTGAAACCCTGAAAAGCTAATGTGAGGGGTCAGAAACGTCTGGTCCCTTTTTGGTGGCAAACGTCTAAATTATGGCAAATAACTGCGCACTAACGCGCCAGCGATCAACGCCCACCCGTCCGCAATCACAAAAAATGCCAGTTTGAACGGCAGGGATACGATGGCGGGTGGCACCATCATCATACCCATCGACATCAACACCGCCGCCACAACAAGATCGATGATCAGAAACGGCAGGAAAATCAGAAATCCGATCTGAAAGGCCCGCGCTATTTCGGACAGCATGAATGATGGCATCAAAACCGACAAAGGCGCCTGCGCCGACAATTCCATCGCTTCGCCACCAGGTCGCAATGCCGCCATTGCATAGAACGTATCAGCGTCCAGCCGCGCCGCCATGAAACCCCGAAAGGGTTCCAGTGCCCGTTCCAGTGCGGGCTCAACCGCTAGCGTTTCTTCCATCATCGGACGGATGCCGGTGTCCCACGCCTCGGTGAACACCGGATCCATGATGAAATAAGTCAGGAACAGCGCCAAACTGACCAGCAGCATGTTGGGGGGCGATTGCTGCAGACCGATCCCCTGCCGCAGGATCGAAAGTACCGTGATCAGAAACGGGAAGCAGGTAATCATGATCGCCAGACCCGGCGCGATGCTCAGCACCGTGATCAGCAAGACCAACTGTATGGTCCGGGCCGAGATCGACCCACCTTCGCCCAGCGACAAAGTCACTTCCTGCGCAATGGCAAGCGAAGGAAACAGCGTCATCACCAGAGCCAGCCAGATCGCGCAGCGCATCAACCGATCCCGTTTTGAAGATCGGCTATTTCGGTGAGTCGAACAGCCAGTTGTCCGGCCTGATTGCCGTCCATCTCTTCCAGCAACCCACGCGCCACCAACTGATCCCCAACGTAAAGGTCAACCGGGTCTTCGATCCGTTTGTCCAGGGTCAGCACCGCATTCTCGCCCATGTTCAGCAAGTCCCGGATCAACGGGCGGGCGCGGCCTACGGAAACGGTCACCTCGATCGGGACCGATTCAAACGGGTTGGGCTTTTCAATTTTCGGGGTCTGAGTGTCATTCATTGGACAAAGCCTCTCTTGCCTCAAAGACGTAAGCGTCAAAAATCTGTGCAACGGTGGTCAGCAAGGCACCGCAATCCACTTCACGCCTGCTGGTACCGACCTGCAACCGCGCCTGCCTGGGCCCAAGGGCGGGATCTTCGATCACGCGTGGGACTGAATGCATGTCTGTCGGCAAAAGCGCCTCGACATCTTCAACACGCCCCGTTGGCACCATAATCTGCATCGGTTGTTCCATCTGCGTCCGCGCCATCTGGCACAGCTGTTCAACAAGACGGGCGGCGATGCCACGGTCTACTATCTCGGGCAGAACCGTCTGAACCAGGCTTTCGAACATGGGCTCCAGCGACAGCGTCATCCGGGTCATCGCTTCGTGATAGGTGAAGGACATGTCCTCCAGCGATTGGGCGAGCTCTATTGATATTTTCCGACGGCTTTGTTCCTGCGCTTGAGAGGCATCTTCCCACCCGGCTCCATACCCGTCTTCAAAGGCTGAAAGCTTCTGTTCCTCCAGCATTTCCTCATCCAGAAACAGAACCGTTCCGGTGTTGGTCTGAGCGGTGAAGTCCTCAAGTAGATGGGCAATTGACATCAAACCTGCTCCTCGCCTTCTTCAAGCCAGCTGCGCAGGATCTCGACGGTTTCTTCCTGCTTGTCCCCGATCATTGTCCGCAACCGCTCGACCGGGTCTTCGGCGGTTTTTACACCCAGCGCTGGAACGCCTCCGTCATGAGGCAAAGGCGCGAAACCTGCCGCGTCATCAGTCGCGATTTCACCGGTCAGCACCGAGGATTCGCCACCTACGCCGTCAGTGGGGGGCAACAGTGCCGGTGCCATTGCGGGTTTCATCAGGATCGGTCGGATCACGAACAGTGCCAGCACCAGCGAAACCGCAGCCAGTACCGCCATCTGGATCAGAGACATCGCGTCCAGATGAATGTTTTGCCACAGCGAGGATGACACCACGGTGCCTTGTGGGCCTACTGTGGGCAAATCCAGAGATTTCAGAGTGATCACATCCCCCCGCGCCGCGTCGAATCCCACGGCCGAAGCCACCAGTTCTTCGAGCGCATCCAGCTCTGCCTGCGGCAAAGGCGCAAATGTTTCAGCACCCGAGGCATCCACTGTCCGCGTCCCGTTCACCAAAACAGCAACCGTCAGACGTTTGATCGCACCGGGTGCTGTGTGTACCTCAAGCTCTGTCTCAGAGACCTCGTAATTCACCCGCTCACGTGTCTGCGTGGCGGTGGAATTGGACTCGTCGCCTCCGGCCTCATCCCCATCGGGCAGGTTCGATGCCACCGTCACATCCGAAGACTGATTGCGAGCGCTGTCCGAGCGTTCCTCGACATCCGTGCTGATCGCCACACGACCCTTGGGATCAAAGCGCCGCTCGCGTATCGATTCTGTCTTGGTCTCCGTATCCACGCTGACCTCGACCACCGCATTGCCATTTCCCACGCGCGCTTCGACCAAACGCAGAACACGTTCGCGCAGTTGGCGCGATTTATCATCCGCTGTATCCGCGGCCACAGACGTGTCCTGCCCACCAATCACGGCTCCGCTCGAATTGATCACAGTCACGTTTTCGGGCGTAAGCCCGCTCACGGCAGAAGCAACGAGGAATCGGATAGCCTTGGCCTGATCGCTGGTGATGTCAGCCCCCGACGGCACCAAATATACCGAAGCCGTGGGCGCGACACTGCGCTGAAACGGGTTCGCCGAACCGTTTGCGATATGCACACGTGCCTGACTGACATATGGGCTGCCGACTATTGTACGCGCCAGTTCACCCTCTTTCGCGCGCCAGTAAGCGGCATCGAACATCTGTGATGTGGTGCCAAACCCGCTTAGTGAATCAAGTAGCTCATAGCCCTTGTTGCCGTTTGCAGGCAGGCCTTCACTGGCCAAGGTCATCCTCAATTCGTCGCGCTGCGCGCCTGGAACATAGATGGAGCCACCCCGAAGCTCATAGGTGACGCCGCGCTGATCCAATGCGCGCACGATGTCTCCTGCGGCACCACTTTCTAATCCTGCATACAGAAGCGTCATCGACGGCGCTGTCACAAGGCGGGACATTCCGAGAATTCCCAAAAACACCAGCACAACCGCGCCGGCAACGATGAATTGTTTATGCCTGTCCAAACTTGCCCAGACAGTTCCGATCTGCTGCACGCTCACCTCCGACTCGCCGACATTCTGCCCGGCGCACCCCCTGTTTGGACGATTGCCCTTAACAATCGGTTAGTCCCTGACCGGTTATGAAACGACAGAACGGATGAATGAGGACGTCATGACCGACGCAACGGCTGAACAGGCGGAAACCCCTGATAAAAAAGGAAAAAATGGAATTCTTATAGGACTGATTCTGGCCGTTTCTGGCGCCGCGGGCGGGTATTTTCTGACCTCTTCGGGGCTGATTCCACTAGGTGGCAAAGCCGCTGAAGAGGCAAGCCAGGATATGGAAAAAGAAAAACCGGTCAAAACGCTGGCTAATGTTGCATTCATCGATTTGCCACCCGTGATCGTATCGGTGAACTCAGGCAACTCGCGGCATTTGAAATTTCACGCGCAGCTCGAAGTTAACGCCCCGTACATGGCTGATGTGGAAAGAATGCAACCACGAATCATGGATGTCCTGAACGGATACCTGCGGGCCGTCGAACTGCAGGATCTTGAGGACTCGCTGGCGTTGATGCGCATCAGGGGTCACTTGCTGAGGCGCATTGGAATCGTCGTTGGCGAGGGTCGCGTTCGCGATGTGCTGGTGATGGAATTTGTACTGAACTAGGAGGCAAAATTGGAGCTGATTGCGGATATTCTGCTGGTCGCCGGTGCGTTGGGCGCGGGTCTGTATTGCTTTGTTCTTGCGCGCCGTCTCAAGCGGTTTACCGATCTTGAAAAAGGCGTCGGCGGTGCCGTGGCCGTGCTGTCAACACAGGCTGAAGAATTGCGGAAGTCGCTGGAAGACGCGCGTCGTGTCTCAGATCAGTCCGGAGATCAACTCAAGGCGTTGACACAGCGAGCAGAAGCTGTGGCGCAGCGGCTGGAACTAACGATGGCCTCGATGCATGACGTTATTCCCGAGGAAAACCCAACGCCTGAAGCGATAGAGCCTGCTCTTCCCGACACGCAGCCAGAAGGGCCAAAGACAATCGGGCAGGACGACACTGCAGAAGCAGCTGATTCCAGTTTGTCCGAAGTGGAGGAAGAAGAAATCAAGGCACCAGAGGGCCTGATGTTTTTCCGACACGACCGCAAACAAGGTGAGGCACAGGCATGAACCGCCTACGAGCCGCCCGAAAAAACGTCTGCCCGCGCGGCGGCGTGCTTGCGGTGATATCCTTGCTGATGATCGGTTCAGCCGCCATTCGAATTGGTTTGGAGGCCGGACCGGCCCTGGCAAAACCGGCAAAACCAGAGACCTCGACAAGCAATCCCGCTGCATACGACATACAGGTTCTTATCAGCACGCTTTTACGCCGGGAGGAAAAAGTAAAACAGCGCGAAGACGCGCTACACGAACAGGAAAAGGCGGTGGAGATCGCAAGCCAAGCCATCGAAACGCGGCTGGTCGCGCTTGAAGAGGCAGAAGAGTCGTTGCGCGCCACCCTGGCTGTTGCAGTCAACGCGGCTGAGAATGATCTAACGCGCCTGACAGATGTTTATCAAACCATGAAACCCAAGGACGCAGCAGCATTGTTTGAGACCATGGACCCAACATTTGCCGCTGGATTTCTGGCACGGATGCCGCCCGACTCTGCGGCCGGGATCCTGGCGGGTCTCAGCCCCGAAGTCGCCTATACGATTAGTGTTGTTATGGCAGGTCGCAATGCCTCGGCCCCACTGGAATAGCCCGTGCTTCCCATTCTTGCGCACCACTTAGTCGGAGATGTCAAATGATTGGAATTATTGGAATTATTGGAATTGTCGTCATTTTCGTGATGGTTTTCGGCGGCTATCTGGCTGCTGGTGGCAAGATGACCATCATTCTGAAGTCGCTTCCGTTTGAAATGATGATGATTGGCGGTGCCGCCGTTGGTGCCTTTCTGATCAGCAATGACATGGGCGGTGTAAAACACACGGTCAAAGATATGGGGAAGGTCTTCAAAGGTCCGAAGTGGAAACCCGAAGACTATCGCGACCTTCTTTGCCTTTTGTTTTCGCTGATCCGTATTGCACGCGCCAATCCGGTCGAGGTCGAGCAACATATCGAAGACCCTGAAAACTCCAGCTTGTTTTCCACATATCCCAAGATTCAAGCCGACAAGGAAGCGGTCGATCTGATTTGTGACACGATGCGTGCTGCCGCAATGAATTATGATGATCCGCACCAGGTTGAGGAGGTTCTGGAAAAGCGGATGGAGGCGAACTTTCATCACGCGATGCACTCAAGCCACGCCTTACAGACAGTAGCAGACGGCTTGCCCGCGCTCGGGATTGTGGCGGCGGTTCTGGGGGTGATCAAGACCATGGGTTCAATTGATCAACCACCCGAGGTACTGGGCAAACTGATCGGTGGCGCTCTGGTGGGCACGTTCTTGGGGGTTTTTCTGGCGTATGGTCTGGTGGGTCCCTTTGCTGGAAAGTTGAAAACCGTGGTCGAGGAAGACAATCACTTCTATCAACTGATCAAGGAGGTTCTGGTCGCAAACCTGCACAACCACAATGCCGCCATGTGTATTGAGGTTGGACGCCAGAATACGCCGACGCATAACCGCCCAGGGTTCTCCGAGCTTGAAGAGGCGTTAAAAGACCTCAAGCAGGCTGCGGCATGAAACAGCTTGGACTTCTGACCGCAGCTTTGATCATGGCGGTCACTGCAGCGGCTGCGCAAGACGTGACGGTTCGGTCAGGTGAGCATGACGGCTACACACGTCTGGTCTTCAACGTTCCACCGAATACAGAATGGGCGCTGGCCCAACGCAAAGACGGTGCACGATTGACGGTGGATTTGGACGGCGTGACATTTCGGACAGGGTCGGTTTTCAGTAGATTAACGACAAATCGGCTTGAATCGCTGTCGCAGGCACAACCCGGTGGCGCCTTGGAACTGGAATTTGGGTGCGAATGCGTGGCTTCGGCCTTCCTATACAGAGGTTCGATGATCGTGCTGGACGTCGCGCCAGGCGAATTCCTGCCCCCGCTGCTGGCTGACCTTCCACCGCCGATGACGCGGCAGCCGATCAAAGCGGTATCTGTTTCGAATACAGACGCACAAATGGCCGGGCTTGACCTGCCGCTTCTCAAACATGAATTAAAAGACCAGCTTTCCAGCCGTTTTCTGCAAGGTGCCGACCGCAAGCTGCTTGATTTACGGCTGGCGCCGGTTGGACCGCGCAACTCTACCCCGTCCAACACGGATCCGCTGTTGACCGATCTAAGTTCGAATATGCGCCTGACCACGGTGCTTGACGATCTGAAGGACGTGTTGAATTCCGAGGTGCTGCAAGTCGAAAGTGATGCAGTCTGTATCTCGACAACCGAATTGGGCTTCTCAGATTGGTCCACTGCGGAACCTTTTGTCACGCAGGTGTCTTCTCTGCGCACCGCACTTTACCAAGAGTTTGACACTCTCGACGAAGAAAAAGCCCTGGAACTGGCAAAACTTTATGCGTTCCATGGCTTTGGAACAGAAGCTCTAGCTATTTTAGGCTTGTCCCAAATGAGCACTAGTGAAGCTGAGCGCATTGAGGCGATTGCTCGGCTTGTGGATGAGAAACCGGTGCAAACATCCAATCCGTTCAGCGGCTTGCAACGATGCGACAGCGATGCGGCGCTGTGGGCCGTTCTCTCTGAAAAAAAGTTGGCCTCCGATGCCGATGTTGAAGCGATCGAGCAGGCTTACGCAGGATTGCCGGATCATCTTCGCCGCCGCTTCGGTACGCGGCTTTCCCAAATTCTCGTCGAAGGGCATGAATTGGAGGCCGCCCGCAGAGTGATACGTTCGGTCGACCGCATCGAAAAAAGCAACTCTCCCAGTACGACACGCGCCAAGGCCATAGTTGCCGCAGCCGAAGGCGACCACACGCGGGAAGAGGAACTGCTGACCGAGGTGGTTACGTCAACCGAAGCCACGCCCGAAGCGCCGGTGGCATTGGCCCGTTTGGTCGAAAAGCGCTGGACCGAACGCCAATCCGTTTCTGCGCAGGAACTTGAACTGGCCGCGTCCTATGCGGTCGAGTATCGGCGCTCGGATCTGGACCCCATGATGGCCCGCACGTATGCGATTGCGCTGAGCTTAAGTCAGGACTTCGATCCCGCATTCGACATCATTCTGGAGCTGGCAAACGGGCGAGATAGGAACCGCGCGTTCAACCGGCATCTGCATCTGTTGTCAGAGCGTTCAGATGACGTGACCTTTTTGCGCCAGACATTTCATCTAATGCAGATGAGCAAAACACCAGCCCTGACCACAGGCACCGCAATCGCATTGGCGGATCGGCTCACCATGCTCGGTTTTGCGGATCAGTCATTTGCTCTGGCAAACAGAGCTGAAGACCAGACGCATCGGGCTGAAAGGGCCCGTTTACGAGCAAGGGCAGCCCTGATGTCGGGACGTCCCCACCAGGCTCTGCTTGAACTGGCCGAGGACGACTCAGAAGAAGCTTTAGCTTTGCAAGCGCAGGCCTTGGACATGGCACGGGACTTTTCGACCGCAGCCGAGATCATGCGGAGTTTGGGGCAAGGCGAAGCGGCCAACCGCTTGTTCTGGCTGGCGGGATCGTCGGCCGATACGGTTGACCCGCCGGATGGGAAATATGCGACCTTAATCGAACAGCCCAAGCCCTGTTCACCCCTCCAGTGCGGCAATTCGAAAAGCCATTACAGGACGCCGAAGATTTGCTTGAAAACAGTGAAACGACACGACAGAAAATCGCCGAGATGTTCAATGCAATCAATACAGAGTGACACGCGCTTCTAGCGCACCGCGGCCAATAGGACTGTACAGCTCAGCAAAATCGCACAAAGGGGTTAGCGCTGCAATCGCAATCCAATGCGTCGAAGTCACAGACGCACATTTCAAATTTCAGCAGTCCCAAACAGGTGTGCACGCGCCCGCTTGAAATATGCTCTGCACCCGACGCTTTAAGCCGGGAACAGAGAAATTAGGGGGCAACAGACAAAGCGCCCGTTATCAGTAAGGTGCCTCGACATCGTTCATCGAGACATAGACGGTTTTCATCTCGCTGAAATGGTTAATCGCCAGTTTCGAGTTTTCGCGCCCCACACCTGACATTTTCGATCCGCCAAACGGGGCTTCGACCGGGGCAAGGTTGTAGGTGTTGATATAGCAAGTACCCGCCTCGAACCCGGCAACCACGCGGTGTGCGCGCGTCAGATCGCTGGTGAAGACACCGGCAGCCAGACCAAATTTGGTATCGTTGGCGCGGGCCATGACCTCTTCTTCGGTGTCAAAGTCCAAGACTGACATGACCGGGCCAAAGATTTCTTCACGCGCGATAGTCATGTTGTCGGTCACGTCAGCAAAGACTGTGGGTTGCATGTAGAACCCTTCGCCATCGATCCGCGCACCGCCATGGACAAGACGCGCGCCCTCGGCCTTACCTTTTTCGATATAGCCCAGCGCGACATTCATCTGATTTTCACTGACCATCGGACCAAAGCTGACGTCCTCGTCCATGGGGTCGCCGATTTTGGCGTTGGCCAGACGTTCGGACAGGCGTTTGAGGAAAGCTTCTTTGATAGCCTTTTGCACAAACACGCGGGTGCCGTTGGAACAGACCTGGCCCGATGAATAGAAGTTGCCCAAAATCGCGCCCGAAACCGCGTTTTCGATATCGGCGTCGTCAAACACGATCATCGGGGATTTACCGCCCAATTCCATGGTGACGTGTTTCATGCCCTCGGCTGCCGCGGCATAGACCTTGCGACCCGTTGGAACGGAACCAGTCAGCGAGACTTTGGCAACGCGCGGATCAGTGACCAGCGAAGCGCCTACATCTCCATACCCCTGGATCACGTTGTAAACACCTTTGGGCGCGCCGGCCTCGATCAGAATTTCGGCAACTTTCAATGCGGATAAAGGAGTTGATTCCGAAGGTTTGAACACCATTGAGTTACCGCACGCCAACGCCGGAGCGCCCTTCCAGCACGCGATCTGGGTGGGGTAGTTCCAGGCTCCGATCCCGACGCAGACGCCCAGAGCCTCGCGGATCGTGTAGACAAAATCGCCCCCGCCCAGCGGAATGTGTTCGCCGGTCAGGCTGCCTGCCAATCCACCAAAATACTCCAGCGCATCCGCGCCCGAGGTGGCATCTGCCACGGTGGTTTCCTGGATGGGTTTTCCGGTGTCATGAGTTTCCAGAACCGACAGGTCATAGTTGCGTTCGCGCATGATGTCGGCGGCACGGCGCAAGATGCGGCCGCGCTCGGTACCAGACAAAGCAGCCCAGGCCGCCTGCGCCTTTTTCGCGCTGTTTAGAGCCTGTTTAACAATTGAAGGCGTCGCCGAATGCAACCGTGCGATCACCTTGCCAGTGGCCGGGTAGATCACGTCAAGGGCAGCACCATCCGTATCTTCGACATAAGCGCCGTCAATGAAATGGCTGGCTTGGGGCTGAAACTTCATACCGAATCCTCTTTTTTTCGCACCCGTCTGAACGGGAAAATCAGTCCGTTGAAAACGGCCCTAAAGATTATTGATTGACCAGTCAATAAAATCATTCGGACGGCAGAATCATGCCGGTTCTAACCCACAAACCTTGAAATATTTGGTTAATGTTCTATTTATGTTCTACATAGTCAGAGGATAAACCGATGGCCCAGAACACGCACCAATCTGCCCTGAACAGGCCCAGCAATGACTACCATTTGCTTCCGGTGACTGACCGGCAGATGCGCTATGCCCGCGCGATTGCCGAGAAGTCGGCATTGGAAATACCGGTTGAGGCGCAGCGCGACCGAAAGCTGCTGTCCGATTGGATTTCAACGCACAAACCGCACAGTACGTCGCAATTCGACAATTACCCGACAGGCAAACAAGTTGCCTTTGCCGAGCGAATTTCACGCAGCAAACGCCGCCCGATCCCATCCGAGTGTTTCCGTGACAAGCAAATGATGTCGAACTGGATTGATCACAACAAATAGACCCTATTTAGGGTCTGCATGGCCGTGATTGCGTGCATAAAGCGACACCGCAGCCGCAACAAACATGCCCAGCAGAATGTACCCAGTAACGGCCTCGGACACAGCAAGCCCACGGCACAGGCCAGTTGGGGACATGTCGCCATACCCAACCGTCGTAAAGGTTACATAGGAAAAATACAGAATATCACCCGGACCCTGAGCGCCGACGACACAATGATCGTTATATCCAAAGGCGCCATAGACGGCAGCGAACAGGAAGGGGACGACCTGTATGAATGACACCCCCATCAGGAACAAAAGCCTGCGCGGCGATTTCACTTGGGTCATGTAAAACCAGGACTGTGACACCAGCCAGATCAGTAAACCAACCGAAGCGATTGTGCCGATCGTGTCACCTGCGGTCGTCTCGTTCAGGCGTGAGAGGCCATACCAGGCAAGAAAGCTCGCCAGAACCAGACCCAACGCCGCCAGAAGGGTCGATTTCCATTCGTCCAGTGTTGTAGGTTTGCGGTACATGGGCGTCCCAAAAAGCTGATCTTCAGGTGATCATCTGACCTAATGCTGGGGCCTGCAACCCGAATTCAATCCTGCCGAAAATGCGTTTCGCCTCGTTCACGCGCCAGCCGGATCTGCTTTTGCCGTTCGCGAAAGCGCATTTTGTCGGCCTCTGATGTCTCATCGATACATTGGTGACAGGACACGCCGTGTTCGTATTCCGGACGTTTCATATCCTCGGGCAAGATCGGGCGGCGGCAACCATGGCAGAGCATGTGCGGCCCTTCCAAAAGACCATGACCGACAGACACGCGATTATCGAACACGAAACACTCGCCTTGCCAGGTGCTGTCCTCAGCTGGCGTCTCTTCCAGATACCGAAGGATCCCGCCTTTCAGGTGATAGACATCCTCGACCCCCTGCCCGAGCAGGAAGTTGGTCGATTTTTCGCAGCGGATACCCCCGGTGCAGAACATGGCGACGCGCTTGTTGTGAAAGCGGTCCTTGTTGTCTTCCCACCACACCGGAAAATCGCGAAAACTGGCCGTTTCAGGGTCTATTGCGCCTTCAAACGTGCCAATCGCCACTTCATAATCGTTCCGCGTGTCGATCACCACAACATCGTCCGAGCGGATAAGGTCGTTCCAGTCTTGCGGCTCAACATAGTTGCCAACGCTGGCGCGCGGATCGACATCCGGCTGCCCCATGGTCACGATCTCTTTCTTCAGCCGCACCTTCATCTTGCCAAATGGCGGATGATCCGAGGTTGCCTCTTTCCACTCAAGATCCGCGCAGCCCGGCAAAGCACGGATATGCGCAAGAACCGCGTCGATCCCGATGCGCGGGCCTGCTATGGTGCCGTTGATCCCTTCTTGCGCCAGCAGCAATGTGCCGGTTACAGATTGCGCGCGACACAGGTCCAGCAGCGGATCTCGCAACATGGCTGGATCCGGGAAACGGGTAAAATGGTACAAAGCGGCGATGGTATACATAGGCGCGATTTACCTTCGTAGTCCCAAAGTCGCAAGAGAGTGCATTGACGCCTTGTATCCCGACCCCTACCGATACAGTATTTAAAGGAGGCTGCCATGACCCACGCCCTGATCGTCATCGATGTCCAGAACGATTTCTGCCCCGGTGGCGCGTTGGCAGTAGCCGGAGGGGATGAAATCGTCGCCCCGATCAATGCGATGATGGATGAATTCGACGCCGTGATCCTGACTCAGGACTGGCATCCGGCAGGGCATTCTTCTTTCGCCAGCGCGCATAAGGGCAAAAACCCGTTTGACCTGATCGATATGCCATATGGCCCTCAGGTTCTGTGGCCCAATCACTGCGTTCAGGGTACACAAGGTGTCGCATTTCACCCCGATCTGCGCACCGATGCCGACTTGATCCTGCGCAAAGGATTCCGCAGCGCCATAGACAGCTACAGCGCATTTTTTGAGAACGACCACAAAACGCCCACGGGCCTGAAGGGGTATCTGGAAAACCGGGGCATCACCCGTTTGACCATGGCCGGTTTGGCGACCGATTTCTGCGTTCACTATTCAGCTGTGGATGCCGCCGGATTGGGGTTCGATGTCACCGTTCGCATTGATGCCTGCCGCGCAATTGATATGGACGGATCGCTGGTCGCAGCGGAACACGCCATGCGCGGTGCCGGAGTTACTTTGGCCTAAGGACCTGTCCCGGCTGCGGCCAACAACTTAAGAAGCACAAACAAAACAACCGCCAATCCCAAAGCTAAACCGATACGGCCCGCTACGGTCCGCCGGTCCGGGCTGGGCTGCGCCGGTTGCGGCGGCGGCGTGCGTGTCTGACGCGCGCGCGCAATCCCGGCCATCGGCTGCGCGGTGCGCACGTAGCTCAGGAAATCCATCAGGTCGAACTCGCCGCAATACTCCCCCTGAACCCCACGGTTTTTTACATTGGCAAACAGTGACCGGAGAATCCGCACCCTGTCGGTTTGGTCCTCTGCCGGAAAAACGCCCGGCACAATGCCGCTGTTGCGCGACTCGAGGCTGAACCCGGCATCCAGAAACATCTTGCGGATTTTCGGTGACGTACCTCGCAAAGCGTCCGCAGTTCTAATGTCGCGAAAAACCGCATGCACCTGACTGTCCCCATCCATCTGAGCCCCCGGCTTTTCGGGGTCAGAATCGTCCAATGCTACGTTAACAATATCAAAATCGTACTCGAGACTCATTCACAAACTCAGTTCCGTATTTCCATCCCCTCTTATCACTAACTCGCGAAAACAATGCACAATATGCCGGTATTGTGACGTCATACTGGCATTGTCACCAAATCAGCGACTCTTGCCATTCCCGTTGTCGATTGATCTAAATACGGAAATCGCAGGAGTTCCCCATGGTCGACATCGCGACCCGTGTATACAATCACAAATGGAAGATTGACCCGATTGTCCGGTCTTTGATCGACACAGATTTCTACAAACTGCTGATGTGTCAGTCAGTGTTTCGAAACAAGCCCCAAACAAACGTAGTGTTTTCCCTGATTAACCGGTCGAATCACGTGCCATTGGCCCAATTGATCGACGAAGGCGAGTTGCGGGAACAGTTGGATCACATCCGATCACTCAGCCTGAGCCGCGGGGAAAGCACCTGGCTGCGCGGCAACATGTTCTACGGCAAACGTCAGATGTTCCGCTCGGATTTCATGGAATGGTTCGAGAACATGCGCTTGCCGCCGTACCATCTGGAACGCAAGGGCGATCAGTATGAACTGACCTTTGAAGGCAAGTGGCACGAGGTCATGCTGTGGGAAATCCCCGCACTGGCGGTGCTGATGGAGCTGCGCTCGCGCGCTGTTCTGAACGACATGCGGCGGTTCGCATTGCAGGTGCTCTATGCCCGCGCGATGACGCGCGTCTGGGAAAAGATCGAAAAGCTGAGGTCGGTCGAAGGCTTGACCATCGCCGATTTTGGAACGCGACGGCGGCATTCCTTTTTGTGGCAGGATTGGTGCGTGCAAGCGATGATCGAAGGCTTGGGCGCGTCGTTTACCGGCACGTCAAACTGCCTGATCGCCATGCGGCGCGAGGTCGAAGCCATTGGCACCAACGCACATGAGTTGCCCATGGTTTATTCCGCGTTGGCCGACACCGACGCAGAGCTGGCGCAAGCTCCTTATGACGTGCTCAGCGATTGGCATGATGAACATGACGGCAACTTGCGCATCATTCTGCCCGATACTTACGGCACCAACGGCTTTTTGGACAATGCACCCGATTGGCTGGCCGGATGGACCGGCATTCGCATTGACAGCGGCGATCCCGCGGCAGGGGCCGAAGTCGCCATCCAGTGGTGGAAGTCACGCGGAGAAGATCCGACACAAAAACGAATTATTTTTTCGGATGGTTTGGACGTCGAGAAAATTCAGGAGCTGCACACCCAATTCGCAGGCCGCGCCAGTATTTCCTTCGGTTGGGGAACTTTGCTGACCAACGATTTTCGCGGTCTGGTTCCCAATGACGCGCTGGCACCGTTCTCATTGGTCTGTAAAGCGATATCCGCCAACGGACGCCCAACAGTTAAACTGTCGGACAATCCGGAAAAAGCGATGGGACCGAAAGATCAGATCGAGCGCTATAAGCGGGTGTTCAGAGTAGGCGCGCAAGAATCGATCAAGGTCGTGGTTTAACCGTGAAAGGCGGCGACCGTTTTTAGCTGTGAAAAGCCGTACAGCGCCTCAAACCCTTTCTCACGACCGTGGCCGGATTTTCCAACACCACCAAAGGGCAGTTCAACCCCACCACCTGCACCATAGTTGTTGATAAAAACCTGACCCGAATGCAGCGCCTTCGCCACCCGCATCTGCCGGGCCCCGTCGCGCGTCCAGATGCTGGCGACCAGGCCATATTCTGTGCTGTTTGCTATGGTTAGGGCCTGCTCTTCGGTGTCAAACGGGATCAGAACCTGAACCGGACCAAAAATCTCGTCCTGCGCCAGTACGTGATCGGGCGGTACATCTGCAAACAAGGTAGGCCGGACATAGGCACCTGTCTCGGGCGCTTCACTCACGATCTGACCCTGCGCAACAATGGCCAGATTAGCGCCTTTGTCCAGAAAACCGTTTACGATCTGCTTTTGCCGGTCCGAGATCAACGGCCCAACGCGCAGATCCTGCATTGCGGGCCCGACAGTAAGCCGTTCATAAGCTTCGGACATGCGGGATTTGACCTGATCATACACCCCACGCTGCACCAGTATGCGGGATGAGGCGGAACAGGTTTGCCCTGCATTCTGAATGCCAGCATTCACCAGAAACGGCAGCGCCGCTTCCAGATCGGCGTCGTCAAAGACCAGTTGCGGGGATTTCCCGCCCAGTTCCAGCGTCACAGGCACCACGTTGCGCCCTGCAGCCTGCTGCACCAAGGTCCCCGTGGCAACCGATCCGGTGAACGAGATATGGTTGACCCCCGGGTGTCCGGACAGCGCAGCACCTGCCTCGCCCCCCAGACCCGGCACGACATTTAACGCACCGGCAGGCAGTCCGGCCAGTTGCGCCAGATGAGCAAAGGCCAGTGCCGTCAAACAGGCCTCTTCCGCAGGTTTCAGAACGCAGGCGTTGCCCATGGCCAGCGCAGCGCCGACTGAACGGCCAATGATCTGCATCGGATAGTTCCAGGGTACAATATGACCCGTTACCCCATGCGGTTCGCGCAGGGTATAGACGGTGTAGCCATCAAGATAGGGGATGGTCTCTCCCATCACCTTATCCGCCGCACCGCCATAGAACTCGCAATACCGTGCCAGCGCGACAGCATCAGCCCGGGCCTGCGTCAGCGGTTTGCCCACATCCATCGCCTCAAGCTGCGCTAGATCGTCGACCCGCTCCAGTACCAGCTGACCCAGCCTCGTCAGAATGCGACCCCGCTCAAGCGCTGTTTTACGCCCCCAATCGCCCTGCAATGCGCTTTGGGCCGCTGCAACTGCGACGTCGACATCTGTCTCCGAACCACGCGCGATCCGACAGATTTCGGTCCCGTCCGAGGGGTTGATGAGCGGCATGGTGTCACCCGAGGTTGCTGGTTTCCAACGACCCTCAATCAGGCAAAGAGTGGGGTCGAACCATATTTTCTGGGTCAATTTCGCCTCCATTTCAGGCTCTAATCAATGGTTTCAGGCCGGTATTTTCCCAAACTCTGGCAATCGGGGTGCGGCTGCGATCAGGGTTTGTGTGTAGGGGTGATTTGGTGTCGTAAAGACCTGATCGGTCGCGCCCTGTTCAACGATCCGACCGGACTGCATAACCAACACGCGATCGGTGACCGTGCGCACGACGCTCAGATCATGGCTGATGAACAGATAGGTCAGGTCGTAAGCTTCGCAAAGCTCAGCCAACAGATCGAGGATTTGTGCTCGGACCGACACGTCCAGCGCCGATACAGCTTCGTCAAACAGGATCAATTCAGGCCGGATGATCAGCGCCCGCGCGATTGCAATTCGCTGGCGCTGCCCGCCCGAGAACTCATGAATGTACTTGCCAGCGTCATCCGGGCTGAGGCCGACCGCTTTCAACATCTCTGCAATCCGATCTTGACGGTCCGATCCGGTTGGTGGGGTATCCAGCAGATGGAAGGGTTCAGTGATCAGGCGCGCGACGCGGTGGCGGGGGTTGAAACTGCCAAAGGGGTCCTGAAAAACCACCTGCATTTTTCGACGCACGGCAAGGTTGGGTTTGTGGCCGGCGAACACTGGCTGCCCGTCCAGGCGAATCTGACCGGATTGCACCTTTTCCAGCCCCAAAATAGCTCGTGTTAGGGTCGATTTTCCGCAACCAGATTCGCCCACCAATCCTAAACGTTCTCCTCGGTTGAGGGTGAAGCTTACGCCATCCACTGCCCGGTGGTGACGCGGCCTGTCAAACATACCCGTCCGAGGCAGGCGGTATTCCCGCACAACCTGGTTCACCTCCAGAAGCGGGAGAGGCTCTGGTGGTTCCGGCAGTGTGACATGATGGTCGGATGCCTCAAACAGCATGCGGGTGTAGGGATGCTGCATGTTGTGCAACAGATCGTTGGTCGCACCGCTTTCGACCACTTCCCCGTGTCGCATAACAGTGATTTGGTCGGCCATATCTGCGACCACAGCCAGATCATGGGTGATCATCAGCAGACCCATGTCATATTCGCGCACCAACCCCTTGAGCAGATCAAGAATCTGAGCCTGCGTGGTAACATCCAGCGCCGTTGTCGGCTCATCTGCAATTAACAGCTTGGGTCGCAGGGCGATGGCCATTGCAATCACCACACGCTGGCGCTGCCCGCCGGACAATTCATGCGGATAGCGGGACAGAGGGAACCGATCCGCAGGAAGACCAACGCGGGCCAGCACCTCTTGCGCACGTGTACGGGCCTGGGCCGGAGGCATCGCCTTGTGGATCAGGATCGTTTCCATAACCTGATCGCCGACGGTCTTCACGGGGTTGAGCGCTGTCATCGGCTCCTGAAACACCATCCCGATGGATGCACCGCGCAGGGCGCACATCTGGGCCTCTGACCGGGTCAGCAGACCTGCACCGTCCAGTTGGATCGAACCGTCCACCTCTGCACCGTTCGGAAGCAGCTGCATCACCGCCAAGGCCGCCATGGATTTACCCGAGCCGCTCTCACCCGTTACCGCCACGATCTGACCGTGATCAATGGACAGGTTGACGTGTTTCAGGATCGGAGCCCCATGGATCGACAGTGAAAGGTTCTTGATGCGCAACAAAGTCATGCCCGCGCCACCCTGATCCGGGGATCCAGCCAATCACGCAATCCGTCGCCCAGCAGGTTCAGGCCCAGCACCGTGACGATGATCGCCACGCCCGGAATCAGAGCCAAATGCGGGGCAAAACTAACCATTGTCTGCGCATCCGCCAGCATTCTGCCCCAACTGGGCGTAGGCGGCTGTGCCCCCAGACCGACGTATGACAGACCGGCCTCGGCTAAAATTCCCAAGCTGAACTGGATTGTGCCCTGCACGATCAGCAGGTTAGCGACATTGGGAAGGATGTGTTCGGCCGATATCCGCGCCGCGCCCTTGCCAGACACGCGGGCGGCAAGGATGAACTCGCGCTCCCAAAGCGACAAAGCGGCGCCTCGGGTGATGCGGGCAAAAACGGGAATGTTGAAGATACCGATGGCAATGATGGCGTTGATCGCTCCGGCACCAAACACGGCGGTGATCAGGATCGCTATAACCAGCGAGGGGAAGGCAAAGACCAGATCGTTGCCGCGCATGATCACCTCATCCAGCCACGACCCTTTACGCGCCGCCGCTGTCAGACCAAGGGGTACACCCAGCGCCATACCAATCCCCACGGCTACCAAGGCCACCGCGATTGACGTACGCGCGCCGACCATGATCATCGAGAACATGTCGCGCCCGAAGTGATCCGTACCGAACCAGTGCTGCGCATTTGGGGGCTGAAGCTTCTCTGGAATGCTCAGTGCCGCGTAGTCATAGGGGGTCCAGACAAACGAAATCAGCGCGGCCAAAACCAACAGTGAAGACAAAAAGGCACCCAGAAACAGGTTACGGCTCATGTCCTGCTCCTCAGCCTTGGGTCAACGGCGGCATAAGCCAGATCGACCAGAAAGTTCACTGTGATCACGGCAAAGACCAGCAACATGACCACCGATTCAACAACGATCAGGTCGCGGGCCGAGATCGCCTGAAACACCAATCGCCCGAGGCCGGGCAGGTAAAACACCTGTTCGATGATGATCGACCCGGCCAGCAGGAAGGAAAACTGCAAGCCGATGATGGTCAACACCGGAATCAGCGCATTTCGCACCCCGTGCCGCCAAAGTGCCTGACGGCGGGACAAGCCCTTGGCCCGGGCGGTACGCATGAAATCCTCGCCCAAAATATCCAGCAAGGCCGACCGCATCACACGCGCAAGAATCGCCGCCTGCGGCAGGGCCAGTGCTATTGCGGGCAGGGTCAGCGAATGCAATCCGGCCCACATCCCGTTGCTCCAACCGACAAACCCACCCGCATTGAACCAACGCAGGTTGATGGCGAAGATCAGCACAAGCATCATCGCAAACCAGAAATTGGGGACGGCAATGCCCAACTGCGTGGAACCCATTACCGCCAGGTCGCCCGGTTTGCCCCGGCGGGCAGCAGCGTAGATCCCGGCGGGAAACGCAATCACCGTAGACAGGGTCAGCGCATAAAGTGCCAGCGGCAGCGACACCCAAAGCCGGTCTGCGATCATCTGGGACACCGGCGTACGGTACGTGTAGGAGGTGCCGAAATCCCCCACCAGCATCCCGCCGACCCAGTTGAGATACCGCTGCATCTTTGACCCGTCCAGGCCCAGCTCGGCCCGCAATGCGGCAAGGGTATCCTCTTGAGCGTTGACGCCCAGCATGAACGACGCCGGATCGCCCGGCGCGACCTCGATCACCGCGAAGATGACGACCGAGGCTACAGCCAGGCTGATCAGCAGCGAAATCAGGCGTTTAAGGGCATAGCGGAGCATTGGAACCACGTTAGGGTCACATCAAGCGCGGGTCTAGCACCTAAGGCACCAGAAGATAGGCGAAAACCGCGTAGGCCACGATTGCGGCATAGCCCAACGGATAGATCCACTTGATCGCATAATTGTCCAGCGTCCGCGCTGCTCCTTCTTTCCCGGAAACTTTGAGTTTTCGCAGCGCAACATTGAACACGATCAATGCCCCGGTCATCAGGAACATGCACTGAAGAACAAAATCCAGAAAGGTCAGATAGCCGAGCTTTGGCAAATCAGCAGAGATCGCCCAGTTGAATGCAACAAAGACCAGCAGATTGCCGCCCGCAATCTCGATCCGGCGGCGATATTCATCCAGGAAGAACAGCGCCCATCCGACCGAAATCAGAACCAGCATCGGCAGGAACACCCGAATGACATAGTAGGTCAGGTGCCGGTTGCCTTCGAAAACAAGCGCGACCTGATCGCTTTGTCTGCCTGATAAGCCTGTGACCCTGGTCGCTTCCAGACGTGCATTGCCCAAAATCCACTCTTCTTCCCCCAACAGATCGCCAAGTCCGGAATAGTCCTCAAGCGGGCGGTACGTCACGTAGTCAGAGGGAAAGATTGATACGACCTCGAAATGAAACTCCTGTGTATCGAACGGGTATTTTCGGAAGTCAAAATGCGGTGCCTGCAACGTCAGCGAGGATTTCTCAACATAAACGACGCGTCCATCATACCGCAGGGACGCAGCGGATTCGTGGATCCATTTGTTGGATTGCTGGTTGTGGATGACAAAGGCAGGCAAAATGGTGCCGATTTCGGCGGCATGATCCGCAAGATTCGGTGGGTTGAAAACCCGGATATCGCGCCCGATCTCAGCACGATCAAACGCGAGCGCGGGATCCGTCCACTCTACGCGCAAAACCACAACAGCACCGTAGTTTTCGGCCTTTTGATCGACGCTGGTAATCTGGTCGATGCGGATACCAATGCCAACTTCAAGCGGGTTCTCTGGTGTGCCGGTCAGCGCATCCAACCGTCCGCCCAACACGTTTTGTGCCATGGCCTTGTCCGGTGCAATCGACGAAAGGCAAAGGCCCAGAAAAAGAAAACACAAAACACGAGAAAAGAACATAACAAGCGACACCCGATAAGAGTGTGGGGCAGAGCCTGCATCAGGCAGCCCCGGTATAGGCATTATTCAGACCAGCTGATCTGGGTCAGGTCGATTGCCGCTGTGGGGGCGTTTGCCCACAATCCCTGCACACCGGCCTTTGCGACGCCCAGCTTGGCCAATTGGAACAGATAGCCATTCACGTAGTCGGTTGAGATCAGACGCTGCGCCTCACCCAACAAGCGGCTGCGTTCATCGGGGTCGGTGGTGGCGTTAAGAGTATCCATCAGCGCCTGAAAATCAGTGCTTTCATATTGGAAGTAATAATCGGGTCGGGCATAAATTCCGATGTCCATGGGTTCGGTATGGCTGACAATCGTCAGACCAAAATCCTTGCCCCTGAACACCGATTCCAGCCATTGCGCCCATTCGACATTGATGATCTCGGCCGTGATGCCGACCTCGGCCAGTTGCGCGGCAACAATCTCACCCCCCCGACGGGCGTATGAAGGCGGCGGCAGGTGAAGTGTGGTTTCAAACCCGTTTTCAAACCCGGCCTCGGCCAGCAGCGCCTTGGCCTGTTCAGGGTCATAGGCGGATTCGCCGGTCAAATCGACATAAGCCGGATGGTGCGGCGCGAAATGAGTGCCAATCGGCGTGCCATAGCCAAACATTGCCCCGTCAATAATCGCTTGTCGGTCGATGGCATGAGCCACGGCCTGCCGGACAAGGATATCGTCAAACGGAGACTGTTTGTTGTTGGTGGACAGAATCGTTTCCCCTTCAGTTGTACCGACCAGAACCTGAAAGCGTGGATCTGCATCGAACTGCGGCAGGTTTTCCGGCGCGGGGAAGTTATCAAATACGTCCACATCCTCGGCCATCATGGCGGCAAAAGCGGCGGTTGGGTCCGAGATGAACTTGAAAGTCGCAGTCTCTAACGCGGGCTGATCGCCCCAATAATTGGGGTTTCGGTTCAAAGTGATGCTGTCGCCCTGAACCCAGTTGTCAAAGGAGAAGGCCCCGGTTCCGATCGGGTTGGTCTTGATGTTTTCGATACTGTCGGGCGCAACGATGACCGCATCCCCCCAGGCCAGATTGAACGGAAAGTTACCATTCGGTTCTGACAGAGTGACTTTGACGGTCAGCGGGTCCAACGCTTCGACACTTTCGATCCCGGCAAACAACGCCTTCTGTGCGTTCGCGCTGTCTTCGGCGGTGGCCCGATCAAGCGTGAACTTGACGTCCTCGGCATCCATGGTTGTGCCGTCATGGAACGTCACACCATCACGCAGCTTGAAGGTATACACCGTACCATCGTCAGAAATCTCCCAGCTTTCAGCCAGGCCGGGCACGACCGAGCCGTCGCCCATAAAGCGGGTAAGACCTTCGAAGATATTGGTGTAAACCACCGAGTCGATGGCCTGCGCTGCAGCACTGGTGGGGTCCAGATGCGGGGGTTCAAGCTGCAACGCGATGGTGATGTCGGACTTGGCCAGAGCTTGCGTGGCAAGCAGACTGGCCCCCACGGCCAGGGTCGATGCAAATGTCCGGAACATGAATTTTGTCATGTGAACTCTCCCTACTGAAACTGGTTGTGCCCTTGTTTTCAGGGCCGTTTTACTGACAGTCTTCCTGTAAACCTGAGGTCAATCAAGGGAATGTTCGCGCAACCGGGGTTTCTTCGACCCCTTCCGATCTGCTATGCCGCACTGCAACATAATACCTGCAGGAGCGACCCATGAGCGCAACCGCCCGCAAGAAAGCCCTGAACGCCGAGGATATTCGCGCCCGAAAAGGCGGCGTGCCTCTGGTCTCGCTGACCGCCTACACCACGCCTATGGCGCGCCTGATGGATGCGCATTGCGACTTTGTTCTGGTGGGCGACAGCGTTGGCATGGTGCTGCACGGGCTTGAATCCACGCTTGGTGTTACGATGGAGATGATGATCCTGCACGGTCAGGCGGTGTCGCGTGGTCTGGACAGGGCAATGATGGTCATCGACATGCCCTTTGGCAGCTACGAGCATTCTCCTGCCGATGCTTTCCGCAACGCGGCGCGGCTTATGGCGGGAACCGGCGCCGGGGCTGTGAAGCTGGAAGGTGGCGTTGAAATGGCCGAGACTATACGCTTTCTGGTCAAGCGCGGCATTCCGGTGATGGCCCATATCGGTCTGACACCGCAATCAATCAACACGCTGGGCGGTTACAAGGTGCAGGGCCGTGACGATCAGGCAGAAACTGTCATGGCAGATGCCCGCGCCGTGGCCACGGCCGGTGCGTTTTCAGTTGTTCTGGAGAAAGTCCCGCAAGGTCTGGCCGACCAGATCACCGAAGAAATTGCGATCCCGACCATCGGCATCGGTGCTTCTGCGGGCTGTGACGGGCAGATTCTGGTCGTGGACGACATGGTCGGCTTTTTCACCGCCTTCAAACCCAAATTCGTCAAACGCTATGCCCAGTTGGGCCCGCTGGCCGAAGCAGCCATTGCAGAATACGCCGCCGAAGTGCGTACACGGACCTTCCCGGCAGACGAACATGTCTTTGCCGACCAGGCTCCGACCAAAGGACCTAAGGCATGACTGCACCGATTTTGCGTTCTCTGGCCGAGTTGCGCACCAAAACCAACGAATGGCACAGGAACGGAGAGACTATCGGCGTTGTTCCGACCATGGGTGCGCTGCACGAAGGACATTTGTCACTGGCGCAGGCCGCGAAAGAAGGCTGCGACCGGGTCATCGTGACAATCTTTGTGAACCCCAAGCAGTTCAACAACCCCGAAGATCTGGCCAATTACCCCCGCACCGAACATGAGGACGCCAAGAAACTGGCCCCTTATGGGGTGGACGCGATCTATGTGCCGGACCCGCAGGAAGTTTATCCTGATGGTTTTTCGACGACGGTTTCGGTTGCTGGCCTGACGGACATGATGGAAGGCCCCTTCCGTCCGGGACATTTCGAGGGGGTCGCCACTGTTGTCGCCAAACTGTTTCTGCAAACCCAAGCTGATCGGGCCTATTTCGGGGAAAAAGATTATCAACAGCTGTTGGTGGTCCGCCGCATGGCCCGCGATTTGGACATCCCTATCGAGGTGATCGGCTGCTCAACCGTGCGCGAACCTTCGGGCTTGGCGATGTCGTCTCGCAACCTTCTTCTTTCACCCGAAGGGTTGAGAGTTGCAGAACGAATGAACAATGTCATGCGACACGTGGCTGACGGTCTGGCTGCGGGAAAAGGCTTTGCCCCGCTGGCGCAGGAGGCGAAGGCAAACTTATTGCAAGCAGGGTTTTCCGAGATCGAATATATCGACCTTCGCTGTGCCGAGACTTTGGAAAACCTGTCCAAAGCCAGCAAGCCCGCCCGTTTGTTCGTTACCGCCTGGGCCGATGGGGTTCGATTGATCGACAATATCCCGGTCAATCCGGTCTGATTTCTGCTCTGGCCCCTGCGCCGTTGTTCGCGCTAAAGTCCCGTCAAACAAGACCGGGGGAGAGCGGACATGACCTATATTCTGGCAATCGATCAGGGCACGACATCCTCGCGCGCCATTCTGTTTGATGCGCACATGCGGCCTGTAGGCACCGCACAGCAAGAGTTCCCCCAGCACTTCCCGCAGGAAGGCTGGGTTGAACATGACCTCGAGGATATCTGGTCCAGCGTAATGCACGTGTGCCGCGAAGTGATTGAAACCACCGGCGTTTCAGTCGATCAAATCGCCGGTATCGGCATCACCAACCAGCGAGAAACAACGGTCGTCTGGGACAAACAATCCGGCAAAGCCATCCACAACGCCATCGTCTGGCAGGACCGCCGCACCGCCGACATCTGTTCCCGCTTCAAACAAGCAGGGTGCGAGGATGACGTCACCGCCCAGACCGGCTTGTTGCTGGACCCGTATTTCTCGGGCACCAAGGTCAAATGGTTGCTGGATAACGTCTCTGGTGCGCGTGAGAGGGCCGAAGCCGGAGAACTATTGTTCGGCACGATAGACAGTTTCCTGATCTGGCGGCTGACTGAAGGCCGTGTTCATGCCACCGATGCCACCAACGCCGCCCGTACCTTGCTGTTCGACATCCATAAGGGCGCATGGAGCGACGAGATCTGCGATCTGCTTGATGTACCCCTGAACCTCTTGCCCGAAGTGCGGGATTGCGCATCGGATTTCGGCACCACCACAATGCTTGGAGGAAGCATTCCTATTCTGGGCGTTGCTGGCGACCAGCAAGCGGCCACAATCGGGCAGGCCTGTTTCCAACCTGGTATGATGAAATCGACCTATGGAACGGGCTGTTTTGCGCTACTAAACACGGGCGCACAGCCGGTTGTATCGAAAAACCGACTGCTGACGACGATTGCCTATCAGTTGGACGGTCAACGCACTTATGCGCTGGAAGGATCGATCTTTATCGCAGGGGCGGCCGTGCAGTGGTTGCGCGACGCGTTGCAGATCATCGACTCGGCCCCTCAAAGCGGCGATCTCGCCGCTCAGGCAGATCCGAACCAACATGTCATTCTGGTGCCCGCATTTACCGGATTGGGCGCGCCCTATTGGAAACCCGATTGCCGCGGTGCGATGTTCGGGCTGACCCGCGGCTCGGGCCGGGCCGAGATCGCACGCGCCACGCTGGAAAGCATTGCCTTTCAGACACGTGACCTGTGGCACGCCATGCAGGGTGATTGGGGGGCTGATGCCGATGTCATCCTGCGCGTCGATGGCGGGATGAGCGCATCTGACTGGACCATGCAAGGCTTGTCGAACTGCCTGGGCGCGCCGGTGGATCGTCCCGTGATGCAGGAAACGACCGCCCTAGGTGCGGCGTGGCTGGCCGGGATGAAGGCCGGTGTGTATCCCGATCAGAGCGGATTTGCCGAAACGTGGCAGCTGGATCGTCGCTTTGAACCAGATACAGCACAGGATGAACGCGACGCCATTTATAAACGCTGGCAACGCGCGGTGCAGTCGGCGATGGCGTTCTGAGGCAAGGCGTTTATTGAGCCCAGGTCGAAGCTGCCCTAAACTTTGGGGCAGAGATTCCAAAACGCTCGGACAGGAAGGCGAAACATGATTGCCTATGTCACTGTTGGCGTCGATGACATGGCGCGCGCAAAACGGTTTTACACGGCGTTTTTGCCTGCGCTGGACTTCGAACTTGAAGAAGGGCCCGAAGGGTTAAGTTTTGCTTTGCCCGTGGACCCGGGCCAGTCCCCGGTGCTGCCCGATTTCTACGTGAAACCGACCTTCGACGGGGGTCCTGCTTCGGCTGGGAACGGATCCATGGTCGCTTTTGAGGCACAAACCCAACAGCAAGTCCGGGATCTTCACGCCGCAGCACTTGCCGCTGGAGGGTCCGACGAGGGCCCACCGGGCTTTCGCGCCAATTACGGAGCCAACTTTTATGTCGGCTACCTGCGCGACCCCCAAGGTAACAAGATCGCGTTGTTCTCAAGCAATCCAAACGAACCTGGACGCGACGATTAAGGCTTCGCCCTGCGTTTAGCTGTGATCTTTCAACAGCCGCTGTTTCTGCCGTGACCAATCCCGCTTGGCTTGCGTTTCCCGCTTGTCGTGGATCTTCTTGCCTTTGGCGATCCCGATCTTCAGCTTGGCCCGGCCCTTATGGTTGAAATACAGAACCAGCGGCACCAGCGTCATACCTTTGCGCTGGGTCGCATTCCAGAGATTGGACAATTCCTTGCGTGATACCAGCAACTTGCGACGGCGACGCTCTTCGTGCTTGAACACTTTGGCCTGTTCGTAAGGTGCGATGTAGCAGTTGATTAGCCACAGTTCACCATCATCGACCGAAGCATAGCTTTCGGCGATGTTCGAGCCACCAGTACGCAGGGACTTTACCTCGGACCCTTCCAGAACAATACCGCACTCGATATCCTCTTCGATCGCATAATCGAAGCGCGCGCGCCGGTTTTCGGCGATTACCTTGTAATTTGGGTCTGTCTTTTGTTTGGCCATGACGCGTTGATTTAGGCGGCTTGGGCCGTCCTTGCAAGGCAGGGTTTTTCCGAAGGGTCAGGATTTAGCCGAAATGATCAGATCGGGGCCAAAAATCGTATCGGCATAGTTGTGCAGATAGATCTTGAGCCACGGCGTGAATCGGTCCGGATGGCGGGTCACTTCGGCCAGAAGGTCGTGATAGTCGATCCAGCGAATTTCCATGACTTCGTCCGGGTTAGGCTCAATTTTCAGCGGGCCGCGGACATGGGCCAGAAAGACATCGACAACCTCGTTCTCCACCATGTTGTTGCCCACATCCGCATGGTACTCCAGACGGTGCCGGTATTCAGGATAGAGACCGGTGATTCCAAGTTCTTCGCGCAGGCGCCGCACGGCACAAGTGGACGAGCTTTCATCCCATTCCGGATGCGTGCAACAGGTATTCGCCCACAGACCCGGCGTGTGGTACTTGCCCATTGCGCGACGTTGCAACAAAATCTCTGTACCGCGCACAACAAACACGGACACAGCCTTGTGCTTGAGCCCTTTTTCATGCGCTTCCAGCTTGTCTACGGGGGTCAATTCGCCATCAACCCAAGCCGGGATCATGATTCCCATCTGTCCTCTCCTGCTGCCAGTCCGTCTGCCGGGCGCTGATTTGGGTTTAGCTGCCTTCTGAATGGGCTGGCTGTGCGACGAGTTTTTGAAATCTCTCGTTGAATAGCAAAGTGGCTTCTATTTACTCGGGTATCAATCGCACCAAAGGCCGCAGGGGCTGCGGCCTTTGGTCCTTGTGCGTCACACTTTGTGTCAGGGCTTATTCGCCTGAAACGCTGACAATATAGGCATAGACGTCTTCAGCACCTTTTTTCAGCTTGAACGTCATTTTCGACTTGGCGGCGGTGTCATCCAGATAGGATTTCAGGAATGCCTTGGGATCCTGCGAGTACTCGACAAAGGTCGCCTCGTCCCAAACCAGACCTTTCTCGCCTGCGGCGACAATGCTGTCACCGTATTTGAAGCCCTCATATGTCCCAGCCGTGCGGCCATCGACGCCATACAGGTTAGGGCCGGTCTTTCCGCCTTTGACGATCACCTCGCCTTCGGGGTCGGCGATCAAGTGGCAGGACTTGCATTTGTTGAAGGTTTTCTTGCCGGCTTCGGCATCGCCTTCTGCATAGGCGGGCAGGGCCAAAAGGCCGACGATTGCAGTAGCGAGGATGCGATTCATAGCTTGTGCTCCGATACAAATTGGCTGCACCGAATGGACCTTCGGCGCAAAAAAGAGTCAACGCGCAGATTGCCGCGCGGGTTTACTGTGCCACTGCGACAAATAGGCTGTCCTTAACTTTTGTCATGTACCCCGGACCAGCAGGGCAAAAGGTCGCCCGCTGCCGGTGTCGCCAGATACACCGCCCGGGCGATCGCCCGCGCCAGACACAGCGACGCTGCGTTGCCGATGACCCCAAGCTCAGCTCTGTTCGCTATGGGCCGGGCACCAACGCTGGCTGCAAACACCAGATCGCCATCACCGGGTGTGTGAGCCGGCACGATGGCGCGCGCGATCCCATCATGCGCGGCAACGGCCACCCTCTGGCATTGGGACTTGGTCAGGGCAGCATCTGTTGCCACGACGGCGATGGTCGTATTTGTCTTGGTGGGGTCTGCCGGTTTCATCGCCTGGGCCTTACGGCTGGGCTGTGGAAGCCCAAGACCAGCGGCGGGATCAGGCCCTAAACCGCCAAACTCGTCGCCAATTTCAAACGGTGCCGCCCAGAAATGCCGATCTCCGGGTGTGGTTACACTACCCAGCGGATTGGCGGCAACCAGCGCGCCAACAGTGATGCCACTTTCCAGAACAAACGAAGCAGAGCCCAGCCCGCCCTTTTGCATGGCGGCCAAAGCGCCGGTGCCTGCGCCATCAGTGCCGAGATCGAACCGATCCGACGCAGCCTCGAACGCGGCGCGACCCAAGGTGCGGTATGGGTTTTGATCCCAGTTTTTATCACCTCCGTTGAGCAGATCGAACAGGATCGCCCCCGGCACAATGGGCACACTAATGTCGCCGACCGGAAAACCCCGGCCCCTTTCACGGAGCCCGTCCGAGACACCGGAACAGGCGTCCAGCCCAAATGCCGAACCGCCAGACAATGCGATCGCATCGACATGCGTCACCGTTTTGTCCGCCGCCAGAAGGTCGGTCTCACGCGTCCCGGGCGCCCCTCCCATCACGTGGACCGAAGCCACGAACGGGGCCTGAGCCGTCAAGACGGTCGTGCCGGATTTCAGCGCGTCGTCCTGCGCGTTGCCGACCATCAGGCCAGGGATATCGGTGATCAGGTTTTTGGGTCCAGGCGTCATTTTTCCTTCGAAGTTGAGGCCGGGAAGCGCATAGGTGCGCTGCCTTCGGCGAGAGAATTTCTGAAAAGATGAAGAGCAGATCAGATGCAGCGGCCTCCGTCGACCTCGAGTGCTGTGCCGGTGATCATGCTGGCCTCGTCCGAGCACAAGAAACAAGCGGCGTTTGCCATGTCTTCCGGCGTGGAAAAACGGCCCAGTGGGATGGTCGAAAGGAACTTGGCGCGAATCTCGGGCGTGTCTTCGCCCATGAAGGATTTCAGCAGCGGCGTTTCTCCGGCCACGGGGCAGATGGCGTTCACACGCACACCGGTCGGGGCGAGTTCCACAGCCATGGTCTTGGTTGCCGTAATCATCCAGCCTTTGGAGGCGTTGTACCAATTCAGGTTGGGGCGCGGAGACAACCCAGCCGTAGAGGCCACATTCAGGATTGCCCCTGCCCGGCGCGCTTTCATCGCCGGGACAAAAGCACGCGCAGTTAGGTAGACCGATTTCATATTAACGTTGAAGACACGGTCGAATTCCTCTTCGTTGACATCCTCAAGCGGGGTTGGCAAATGCGTGACGCCCGCATTGTTAACAAGAATGTCGAGATCTCTGAACTGATCCTGCGCAACCTCAGCCATGGTTTGAACCGAAGCCCCGTCTGCGACGTCGACCTGATGTCCAACCGCCCGTTCACCGAGAGAGTTCGCAAGATCCAGCGCCGCTTCGCCATTGACATCCGCAATCATCACGCGCGCGCCTTCGTCCAGAAATTTTTGTACAATCCCTGCGCCGAACCCGGATGCGCCACCGGTTACGATTGCGGTTTTTCCATCCAGTCTCATGGCGTTACCCTCCTGCAGCTTTTGAAGGTCAGACTATCAACGCCCCGACAAGATACCAGATCAATCTTCGGACACTTTGCCCCGCAGTGTTTTTACATCGCCTCGGGCCTTTTTCGCAGCAAGCCGACGTTTGACCGAGCCATAGGTGGGTTTCGTTGCGATCCGCCGTTTGGGTTTGACCAAAGCGCGGGTGATCAGTTCAGCCAGTCTGGTACGCGCAATTTCCCGATTACGGGCCTGCGATCGCGTTTCTTCGCACTGGATGATGATCGCACCATCCTTGGTCCAGCGTCGCCCGGCCAGCCGTTTCAGCCTGTTCTTGACCGGATCGGGTAAAGAGGGCGAGCGCGCAGCCTCAAATCGCAACTCAACAGCGGTGGAAACCTTGTTGACGTTCTGCCCACCGGGACCGGAAGAGCGGACAAAGCTTTCGGTCATTTCCCAGTCTTGCAGGATGATATCGTCAGTGATGTGCAACATGGGGCGGATCTTATAGGGCATGGATGGAAACAGAAAGGGCCGCCCCTACGGGACGGCCCTTCGAAAGTTCAGGAGGTCGGGTCGGTTAGATCAATCGACCAGCCGGAGCGAGCGCTCCGCCAAGGGCTGCCCTAGCAGGCTTTCCCCCCGGTTGTTCCGACACCTCTCTCCAATCTCTTTCTTGACACTGGATCACCTCCTTTTCTATCTGTTGCGGTTGAGATTGAGCGTGGCACAAGATGCGCTATTCTCAAAGCACTTTTTACGCAGGCTGCGCCGTCAGCCGCGCAACGATCACCTTGAATGGGATCAGCGCGATCAGGGCCAGCGACAGTTTCACCAGCCAGTCTGCAAAGGCCAATGTCACCCACAGCGGCGCCATTGGGCCAGACAGCATGAAGGGAACAGGCTCCCACGCCCAGTTGATCGCAGCATCTGCATTGGAACCGAAGAAGGTAACCGAGGCCGAGAAGGCGATGGTGAAGAACAGTGCAGTGTCCAGTGCAGAGCCAACCAGCGTCGAGACCAGAGGCGCGCGCCACCAGCGACCACCACGCAGCGAGTTAAAGATGGTGACATCGGTCAGTTGCGCGATCAAGAAGGCGGTTCCCGAAGCCACGGCAATCCGCAGAGGTACGGCGGCATAGGTGAAGCCGTCACCCTGCAACATGATCTGGCTGCCGATCAGCGAGCAGATGATGCCGGTGACAAACCCGGCGAACACGACCTTGCGGGCCGGACCCACGCCGTAGACGCGGTTCATGATGTCTGTGACCAGGAAGGCCAGCGGATAGGTAAAAGCACCCCAGGTCAACAGCCCGTCAAGGATCAGGAACTGGACCAGGAAGTTCGAGGCCACAACAATGGCGGCCATGGCAATGATGCCGGGAATGTAAGCGCGTTGCATTTTCAGATGCCCGTTTTGACAAGGTAGCGGCGACTTGGCCAAGGGACCGTCCCAAGGCAAGCCGTGCGTTTAGACCCTTGGTGGCCCTGAGTCAATCAGGCAGAAGATATTCCACCAATTCGGTCCGCTGCAGGGCCAGGAAGTTGTCATCCGAGATCATCGTGGCCCGCAAACGGCCCTGCCCATCGCGCCAGACTGACAGCCCTTCGAGATTGTCATGCGTGCCCGTTGCAGTTTCGAACAGGGTCTCTTCGGCATTGGGAGTGTCATCCGCCACATCCCATCGGCGCAGTCGCGAGCGGAAGCCGACAAAACCCAGCTTACGCTCCAGCACATACAACTTCCCGTCCGGGCCGAAATCAGCACCGACAGGCTTGAACCCACCGCGTTGTGGAAAGACAAATGGGATCGACCATGCATCGCCATTCCAACGGTAAACCGGGATGTCCCCGTCAGCGGTACGGTCTTTTTCCGGCATTGTGTAAAGCCAGCCGCGCGCATCAATGGCAAGACCTTCGAAAGACCCGTTGTCAGCGAGATCTTCAAAAGCCGGGGGGCGCGGTAAAACGCGTGCCTTGGCACCCGGCTCTGAATAACGGGCGACCCGGTGCACCCCTTCGAACGCGATATAGACCCCACCACCTGGAGCCAGCGCGAGCCCTTCGGAATCCCCAACACCGCCTTTCATGATGCGCCCCTGGCTGGACAGAACCTGCCAGTGATCCAACACACGAACGCTGGTGATCTGATCCCCGTCCCGCTCTAATCTTGCCGTGGCTATTCTGGCCCGATCACTGAGCACCAGAATCTGCTGACCATCGTCCCAAACGTGCAGCGCCGAAAACCCGCCAAACCAGTTTGCGGGGTCTTTCCACTCAAAGCTGTGCAGATATGTGGCGGGCTTGATTTCGACCGCCACGGCTGCCGTGGCCGCAAATAGAAAAGCGCTCAGTTGGATTGCAAAACGGCAGCGCATTGTTGTGGCAAATCGGCCAGAACGTATTCCCGGCGTTTCTTGGGGGCTGGCGCATTTGGATCAGGTGGCGGCGGATTGAGGATGTTGTTCACCCATTCCTGCGCCTGGGCGCACCCATCGCCCTTGGGTGGCGAGTCCTGATTGACGCAGCCTTTCGACCCTCGGGGACATTTCAGACGGACGTGAAAATGGTAATGATGCCCCCACCATGGTCTGATCTTGCGCAGATAGGCGCGGTTGCCTTTCTCATCCTTGCACATCTGCACCTTTGCCCCGGGAAACACGAAGATGCGCGCAACACGCTTGTCTTTTGCGGCTTCGCGCAAAACCGCATGGTGCTGTTTCGTCCAGTTTCCATTGACAAAAGCACCGTTCGCGCGCCGCAGCGAAATGGACGAGATATTCTCTCGCGCCTTGCGGCTGAGGCGCATGTTGTCCCCCGGCAGCATCCAGATATCGATATCCAGACCCAATTGATGCGAGCGGTGGCCCGAGGTCATCGGCCCGCCCCTCGGCTGGCTGATATCCCCTACATAGAGACCATTCCAACCCGGCTGTTTCGCCGCAAATTTGCTGAGGTCTGTCACATAATCAATCGCCTCGGGGTGCCCCCAATTGCGATTGCGTGACAAGCGCATGGCCTGCCACGTAGGTCCGGTTTCGGGCAATTGCACGGACCCGGCGGCGCAACCACGCGAATAACTGCCGAACGCGGCTGGTTTTTGTTGTGAATTGACCCTTTTCGCCCCAAACAACTGCTTCGCCAGAGGCTCTGCCGTCGCAGTGCCTGCAAAAGCAAGCGCCGCCAAAACGATCAAAAAACGCTTTAAAATCATCTGCTCTGATCCCCTTCCGGTCTGACCCAGCGCATCAGGAATAATCCCAGAATAAACAACCCAACGACGGGTGACACCCCCAGACGGGCGCTGCCAGTCACGGTTGTTGCAATTCCGATCAATAGGGGTGCCGCAAAGGCGGTTGCACGCCCCGACAGACCATAAAGCCCAAAGCTTTCGACCGGAGCCTTGGGATCAGTATGACGCACCATCATCGAACGACTGGCCGATTGCAGAATTCCGCCCATACCCCCGATCAGCACACCACAGCCGAAGAAAACAATGTCTGGCAGGCTAGATCCTTCGACCAGTGGAATGCCGTAAATCTGCGTCCGGTCCATCATCACCACCGTGGCGCAGACGAAAATCAGAACCCAGATCGCAACAATGATCACTGGTTTGGGGCCGTACTTCTTGTCCAGCTTGCCGCCCACCCAGGAAAACGCCGCCGCCGCCAGCACGCTGACAATCCCGAAGATGCCGATCTTGATCAGGTCCCACTCCAGCACCAACCGAGCATAGACACCGCCAAAACTGTAAAGCCCGTTCAGCGCATCGCGGTAGAACATGGACGAGCCCAGATAACTGGCCAGGCTGACGCGGTAACGCAGGTTAGACACTGATTTCGCAAGCAGCCGCAGCGCCTCAGCCACACTGCCCTTTTTGTCACTTGGCACATCCTCGCGCACCCACAGGAAGTAGGGCACCATGAACAGAATGAACCACATTGCTGTAAACGGGCCGACAAAACGCGTGCCTTCCCGGGTCGCAGCATCAAGGCCCAGGGCGGGATCCATCCCAATCAACGTCTTGCCATTCGCCTGTTCCACGAACAGTGCCAAAATGATTGCAAGTGAGATCAACCCACCAAAATAGCCAAATGCAAAGCCCGAACCCGAAATCTCGCCCACTTCGCTGTCATCGCCCAGATCGGGCAGCTGCGAGTTGATGAAGATCAGCGCATATTCCGCGCCCACAAAGCCCAGTCCAAACGCCGCCAGCATCAGCCACATATTCGAACCATCCGGCATCGTGTACCACAGCGCGCCGGACCCGACCGCATACATGACCGAAAATGCAAAGATCCACGGAATGCGTCGCCCCGACACATCTGCCATCGCCCCCAGCAAAGGCGCACCAAAGGCAATGATCAGCCCCGTGATCGTCAGGCAGTTCGCCCAGACCGTCTGCGCTTGCGCGGCAGCGGCCGCGGAATCCAGTCCACTGTTGGCATAATACCCGGCTGCCACCCCGGCAAAGTAGGGGCCAAAGACAAACGTGACCAGCAGGGTGTGATAAGGCTGACTGGCCCAGTCAAAGAACCACCAGCCCCAGATGCGCCTGCGTTTGGAAATCTCTGCCATCTCTGCCTCAGTTATTGTTGTGTTTATAAGAAGGGGCTTTAATTCAATTCGCAAGCTTTGAGTGCCAGACACTTGCTCTTTGCCTTTGTGGCGCTTAGGTCTCGTCAGACGTAACTGGAGTATTCGAATATGATGGCAATCTACGGCCCGTTAATGCTGATCCTGAGCATTGCCTATTGGTTTGTCATTATTCACGTTATCATGAGCTGGCTAATCAATTTCCAAGTGCTGAATCTGAATCAGCAGTTCGTCGCTCAGATTTGGTACGGGCTGAACAGGCTTCTCGAACCCATTTACCGACCAATACGACGGATCATGCCAGATCTTGGGGGAATTGATCTGACACCACTGGTGGTGCTGGTCGTCATCATTTCGCTGCGCGAGTACATCCTGCCGGAATTGTTTCGGGCCTTAATCTGAAACTCTTCCCTCTTGTTCACCGATTCTTAGTATGTGATTGTCCTGTCTTAAGAGCAGATAAACCTTAAAACAGGGCAACTCCGCAGATGTTCGACTCCGCACCCTTGTTGCGAGATGTCTTTGGATTCGACGATTTCCGCCCCGGGCAGGAAGAGATTGTCGATGCCGTGACCGCTGGCGAAAACGTGCTGGCCATCATGCCCACTGGGGGCGGGAAATCCCTATGCTTCCAGTTGCCTGCCTTGCTGCGCGACGGTGTGACGGTGGTGATTTCACCGCTGATCGCCTTGATGCGCGATCAGGTGCGCGGACTGCAGGAGGCCGGGGTTGAGGCCGGGGCGCTGACCTCGGGCAACACACCCGAAGAGACCGACGCAGTGTGGGAAGCTTTGGAAGCCGGGCGGCTCAAGCTGCTTTATATGGCGCCTGAACGTCTGGCTGCCGGGTCGGCGCTGGGCATGTTGCGCCGGATCAATGTAAGCCTGATTGCCGTGGACGAGGCGCATTGCGTCAGCCAATGGGGCCACGATTTCCGCCCCGATTACCTGCGGATCGGCGAGTTGCGGCGGGCACTGAACGTCCCTCTCGCCGCCTTCACCGCCACAGCGGATGCAGAAACCCAGGACGAGATTGTCGAGAAACTGTTTGACGATATCGAGCCGCGCAAGTTTCTGCGTGGGTTCGACCGGCCCAATATCCATCTGGCGTTTGCCGCCAAGGACGGGCCGCGTAAACAGATCCTGGATTTTGCAGCCGCACGCAAAGGGCAATCCGGCATCGTCTATTGCGGCACCCGCAACAAGACCGAGGTCCTGGCCCAGGCCCTGCGCGCCGAAGGTCACACTGCTTGCCATTACCACGGTGGGATGGACCCCGAGGATCGTCGCATCGTCGAGACCCGTTTCGCGCGCGAAGACGGTCTGATTGTCGTGGCCACCGTGGCTTTTGGCATGGGCATCGACAAACCCGATATCCGCTGGGTGGCCCATGCGGACTTACCCAAATCCACCGAGGCCTATTATCAGGAAATCGGGCGCGCAGGGCGCGACGGCGGCCCCGCCGAAACGCTCACCCTGTTCGGCCCCGACGATATCCGCCTGCGGCGGTCGCAGATAGACGAAGGGCTGGCTCCTCCCGAGCGCCGCATGGCCGATCATGCAAGGCTGAGCGCTTTGCTTGGCTTGGCCGAGGCGTTGGAATGTCGCCGCCAGACCTTGCTGGGCTATTTTGGCGAACAGGCCGTGCCCTGTGGCAAATGCGACCTATGCGATACGCCGCCCGAGGTTTTTGATGGCACAACACCGGTCCGCATGGCCCTATCCGCGATCCTTCGCACTGAGGAGTGGTTCGGCAGCGGCCATTTGATCGACATTCTTCAGGGGAATGAGACCGATAAAACCCGCGCACGTCGTCACGATGATCTGTCCACCTGGGGCATCGGCAAAGAATGGTCGCGCCCGCAGTGGCAGGCGATCTTTCGACAAATGATGGGGCATGACTTGGTCCGCCCCGACCCCGAACGTCATGGCGCGTTGCGCATGACTGAGGCGGCCAAACCGATTCTGAAGGGGAAGGTGAAGATCAACCTGCGCAAAGACACCCTGCGCAAGGCAACGCGTCGACCAGCGGTGAAAGCCATGGTGTCCGAGGAAGACGCGCCGCTGCTGTCGGCGCTCAAGGCCAAACGCCGTGCTTTGGCGGAATCTGCGCGCGTTCCAGCCTATGTCATCTTCACTGACCGCACTTTAATCGAAATGGCTGAAAAACGACCTATGACACTGGACGATGTGGCACGGATTGGTGGAGTCGGTGCCAAAAAGCTGGAACGCTATGGTGACACTTTCCTTGAAGTCATCGCAGGAGCGGTTGAGGCCGTTCACCCGGCCCGGCGCAAACTGGCCGGGCGGGATCAGGGCGAGATTTATGACCGTTTGCTCGAAGTGCAGTCTCAGTTATCGCGCGGCGCCGATGGGATCGGCAAGCCACTGACCTGCTCGGCTTCGCAATTGGCAAAGGTGGCGCAGATGCGGCCCGATGACTCTCGCGGGATCGAGACGGTGCTGGGCGATCGACGTCACGAAAGGTTTGGCGCTGCCTTTCTGGACGTGCTGCGTGAGGCGGGCTAGATACGCCAAATCAGGCAAGGAAAGAGGGCGGATATGCTGGTAGTGATTTCCCCGGCCAAGCGGCTGGACTGGGCAGAACGGAATGTCGCGGTCACACAACCCGACTTTCAGGATGACGCGATCCGGCTATCGAAGACCGCACGGAACCTGACGCTTGGCGATCTGAAAAAGCTGATGGACCTGAGCGACGATCTCGCACGCCTGAACCGCGACCGCTATCGCGCCTTTACGGACGCGCCCGAGGCCGAGGCCACGCGCCCCGCGGCGCTTGCTTTTGCGGGTGACACCTATCAGGGGCTTGAGGCCAGTTCACTGGACACTGACGAACTGGCGTGGGCCCAGGACCATTTGCGCATTCTGTCAGGGCTGTACGGCGTGCTGCGACCGCTGGATGCGATTCAGCCTTATCGGCTGGAGATGGGCAGCAAACTAAAAACCCGGCGCGGCAAGAGCCTTTATGAATATTGGGGCGACCAACTCAGCAAAGCGCTGAATACCCAAGGCTCTGAAATTGACAGTGATGTTCTGATAAACTGCGCCAGCCAGGAGTATTTTGGCGCGGTTGACCCAAAAGCCCTAGAACTTCGGGTCGTCACGCCGGTCTTCATGGAAGACAAAAACGGCACCCCGAAGATCGTCAGCTTCTTTGCCAAAAAAGCCCGCGGTGCGATGGCGCGGTATATCATCCAGCACCGCCTGACCGATCCCAAGGCACTGCTGGAATTCGACACAGGTGGGTACGCATATCGTGCTGACCTTTCTGAGGCGGACAAACCGGTCTTTGTGAGACCCTACACGGTCTGAGTTTCATTGGTAAATTTGGTTGCGCTTGCGGCCATGGAAGGAAGCGAGGGGCCTGCCCCTCGCGCACCCCGGGATATTTCTAGCCAGATGAAGCAGGACCCCGCTTGCTGTCACTGCCGGGTGCAACATGTTTATCGGCTTCAAGAGGCACGACCTGACTGACATCATCGGGTTGATGTTGCAGGATTATCTGGTGAATGAGGTTTTTGTGCAGTGGCTTGGTCAAGTAGTGATCAAGCCCCGCAGATAATATCCCCTCTTCATCTCCGGCCATTGCGTGGGCGGTCAGGGCAACGATGGGTACATGACGGCCGGTTTCAACCTCTAGCCGACGGATTTCAGCGGTGGCCTGTTTGCCGTCCATTTTTGGCATTGAGATATCCATGAAAATCAGATCGGGCTGGAAGTCCTGATAGATATCAACAGCCTCAAACCCATGAGATGCAAATCTCAGCTCGATGTTCAGATCCTTGACCATCTTTTTTAGGATCAGTTGGTTGGTGCGATTGTCTTCTGCCGCGAGGATTCTCATGCGTCGGGCTTTGATTGTTGTAAATTCATCATTATTAGAGACTGATTCTAGCTTCATAAGCTGGGAAGGGCTTTGGGAATAGTCCTTGAGCACCATCAGCCTGCCATACAACTCGGATCGGGGGATGGGTTTCTGTAGAACCCCTTCGATCAGGTCGCGTGCCGGGTGAGTGTGGATCAGGCCGGGATTTGTGGACATCACAATAACCGACAGATCCCCCCAGCCCCGATCCTTGAGCGAAGTTGCAAGGTCCAACCCGTCCATGTCCGGCAGATCATGATCACACAACACAAGTTCAACTTGATCGTTCATCTTTGCCAGCGCCTCTCCCCCGGATGCGCAGACGGTCACTTCGGCACCCAATCGGCCAAGCTGTTTCGACAGAATAGCCCGGTTTACAGCTAGATCCTCGACCACCATCACATGTTTGACGCAGTCCGCCAGGTTCGGCGGTTCGGGCTGCGGTCCTTCGGCCGCGGGCAGGGAGATGCGAAAACCGAAACATGATCCTTTACCCAATTCGCTTTCAACCCAAACCGCGCCCTCCATCATGGAAATCAAGCGCTTGGTGATGGCGAGGCCCAACCCGGTGCCTTCGAACTGACGATTGCGATCGTCTTCCACTTGATTGAACTCGCCGAAGATATGGCTGATTTTTTCGGCCTCGACACCGATGCCCGTATCTTCGATGGCTACATGAATATCGCAGGTCTGTGTGTCAGGGTGGGGCACACCGGTGACCCGGACCAGAACATGCCCTTCGGACGTGAATTTGACCGCGTTGCCAACCAAATTGGTCAGGACCTGCCGTATTCGACCGGGATCACCGACAAACAGCGTGGGCAAGAACAGGTCATAGTCCACCAGCAGCGTCAGGCCCTTGTCCCGCACGCTGGGCTGCAACAACATTGCGACCTCCAGAATGCAGCGTTCCAGATCAAAGTGTTCGGGGTGCAGAACAAGTTTGTCAGCTTCGATCTTCGAGTAATCCAGCACGTCATTGATGATGACAAGCAGGGCCTCGCCCGAATTACGGATAGTATTGACATAAAGCTGCTGCTCTTCATCCAGCGGGGTTTCGCCCAGCAACTCGCTCATCCCGACGATACCATTCATCGGCGTGCGGATTTCGTGGCTCATGTTGGCCAGAAACGCAGACTTCGCACGGTTGGCCGCTTCGGCCCGTTCACGCGCCGTTCTCAACTCGGTCTCATGCCGGACCGAGGCGGTTATGTTAAGGGCAAGGCTGACCACGTCACCACCATTGCCCCGCTGATCGATCAGACGGATGTACTGCCCGTTCCACAGTTGCAGCACAATTGGTGGCGGGTTGGCACGGTTCCAGCGCGCCTGCATTCTGGCGCACCATTCATCGGCGGATTCATCGCCAATGTCGACGATGCCTTCGGTCGTCAACAATTCCAGAATACGGGTGTAGGTTATCCCGGGTGCCACTTCATCCAGTCCGTCAAAAGCGCTCAGATACGCGGTGTTGGCCCCGATCAGCCGACCATCTCCGTCGAAAAAGGCAAACCCATCCTGAATGGTTTGGATCGAATGCCATAGACGGCGTTCGGCAACCTCGATCTTGGCATGGGCGACGGTCAGGTCGGATTTGACCTTCTCATTCTCATCCCGAACGGTTTCAACTTCGGCCTGTGTTTCACCAATACGTTTGGTCAACGCCATGGCGTGCTGGCCCAGTTTCCGGTTGGCCGCCGAAAGCTCGGACTGTTTCAGGGCCAGCATACGCTCGGCCGCCAGACGCGCACGCCGTTCCTGTGCCAGTTTGTGTGCAAGATTCATGATGATCGATTCCGGGACGTTCAGGCCCCACCATCGCGGCAGAGAATGAAAAACTGTTTAAGCCGTTGCACGACAGGCATGCGCCATGCAAACCTCGGTTCAAAGAGGAGGGCACCATGCACCGCTTTGTTTTTATTTCAATTACTTACATCTTTTCACTGCTGATCCTACCCGCTACCGTACTGGCGCAGGATGCGGTGCCTGAATTCCGATATATTACTTCACGGGACACGGATTATTATGGCTCGGATCTGGACGCACTGTTCGACACCGATCTGAAATCCTGCATTCAGGCCTGTTCTGCCACTGCACAGTGTACGGCATTCACCTACAACACCCGATCTGATGCGTGCTTTCCCAAAAGCGGCGTGAATCGACAAGAGACCTATCAAGGGGCTCTGTCAGCGCAAAAGGTAGCGAACTCTCAACAGGCCCTAATATTAGGAAAAACGCGAGCTGAATCCTTGAATGTACTGGGGTCATCCGATCTGAATCGAGTAACGAAACAAGCTCGAGATTTGGGTTTCCTGCACCCTGCTGGCGAGCATGATCTGCAAGCTGTTCTGGACGCAGCGCGCAATGCGGGCAGTGTCACACAAGCGATGCAATGGACTGGCGTTGCCGTATCGCTCAGCGATGCACCGGATCTGTGGGTGGAATACGCACGCCTGTTGCTGACTATGAACCCCTCGCGTTGGAGCGAACGACGGGATCTGCGCAATCGTGCACTGAATGCTGCGATCAATGGCTATCTGCGCGCCGAGGCCCCCGGCACTCAGATCGCGGCGCTGATGACTATGGCAAACGCGCTGGAAGAGGTTGAGCGCGGGCGTGACATGATCCCCGTTCTGCGCCTTGCCGAGCAGGTGCAACCACGTGAGGATGTGCTGGCCGCGCTGGACGACGCCATTGGAAAATACGGTTTCCGCGTGGTCGACAGCTCGGTCGATAGCGATTCCGCCGCACCTCGAATCTGTGTTGAGTTTTCCGAACCGCTGGTCAAAGCCGGCGTGGACTACGACTCCTTCGTGCAGCGTGACGATGCCGGATTGGTCGTGCAGGCCGAGGACAAGCAACTCTGCGTCGATGGGGTGGCACATGGCCAGCGCTATCGCTTGACAGTGCGCCAGGGATTGCCTGCCACCTCAGGTGAAGCCCTGAACCGCAATATTGAACTGACCCACTATGTGCGCGACCGGACGCCTTCGGTTCGCTTTCCCGGACGCAGCTATGTCCTTCCGAAATCTGCTGACGCAGCACTACCTGTCGAGACCGTCAATGTCACCGATCTGGATCTGATCCTGCGACGGGTCAGTGACCGCAACCTGTTGCGCGCTGTGCAACAGGACTTCTTTGGCCGTCCGCTCAGCGAATGGCAGGAAGAAGAATTCTCGGACGAGATTGCCGAAGATATCTGGACCGGCACGGCCGAGGTTTCCAACCAACTGAACCAGACCATGACGGCACGCCTGCCCATGGCGGATGCCATCGCCGATCAGCCTGCTGGCATCTATGCGCTGACGGCCCGCGTTCCAGGGGCCGATCCCTATGACGACCCCGGCGCTACGCAATGGTTTGTGCTGTCCGATCTGGGGATCAGCACCGCGCTTGGCACGGATGGGCTGCACGTGACCGTACGCGGCCTAAGCGATGCCGCGCCGCGCAAAGGGGTCGAGGTTTCGCTGGTCACAAACGCAAACGCAGTCATCGCAACGGCGCTGACCGATGAAACTGGCTATGCCACCTTCGCACCCGGCCTGATCCGCGGGGCAGGAGCCAGTGCACCTGCCTTGGTGATGGCCGCCGCCGAGGACAACGATTTCAGCTTTTTGTCCCTGACCGATCCCGCTTTTGACCTGTCGGACCGCGGCGTTGAAGGGCGCCCGCCCGCGGGGCCGGTTGATGTCTTCCTAACCACAGACCGTGGTGCGTATCGGGCCGGAGAAGTCATCCATGCCACTGCGCTGTCCCGCGATGGTGAAGCACAAGCCATTGAAGGACTGCCGCTCACTGCGATCCTGTATCGCCCGGACGGGGTTGAATACCGCCGGTCAGTCTCGGATGGCGGCGTTGCCGGGGGGCATGTCTTTGGCTTGCCCGTTGCCGCAGACGTTCCGCGTGGGGCATGGAAGATCGAGATAAAGTCCGACCCCAAAGGCGAGGCGCTGGCGCGTCAGACGGTGCTGGTCGAGGATTTTCTGCCTGAGCGTATCGATTTCGATCTGACCCTGCCCAACGCACCTTTGCGCCCGGGCGACACCCCCCCGCTTTCTATCGATGCGCGTTATCTCTTCGGTGCGCCCGGTTCGGATTTGAGCATCGACGGTCAGATCATTGCCCGCCCAGCAGATACCATCCCAGGCTATGAAGGCTATCGCTTTGGCCGTTACGATACCGAGACTTCGATCAAGAGCACGTATTTTGGTGACATGCGCACTGACGCGGCAGGCCAGGCCACTGTTGCCGTTGAAATTCCCGAATTAGACACTGAAGGAAAACCTATTGAGGCCGAGATCATCACGCGATTGGCCGATGGCTCGGGCCGTCCGGTTGAACGTCGCCTGACTGCTCCGGTCCTACCGCCGCAACCTGTGATCGGTGTCAAACCTCTGTTCGAAGACGTCATCCCGGAAGGCACCGAGGCGGCGTTCCAGATCGTTGGCCTCGCCCCTGATCTGACCCCTAGCCCGATGCGCCTGCGCTGGACGCTGAACAAGGTTGAAACGCGATATCAATGGTATCAGCTTTACGGGGATTGGAATTGGGAACCGACAACCCGCCGTACACGCATTGCCACGGGTGAAGTAGACTTCGCGACAGACCCATTGACGCTGACGCAGCCTGTGGATTGGGGCCGTTATGAATTGGTGGTGCAGCGGATCGACGGGACATATGCCGAAACTGCCGTCGATTTCTATGCGGGTTGGTATCAGGCCGCTGACGCGTCAACGACGCCGGACCGGCTTGAGATGTCGCTGGACCGTGACACCTACAGCGCAGGTGATACTGCGCAGCTCCGGATTGTCCCGCGCATGGCGGGTGTCGCCCAGATCGACGTGCTTTCGAACCGGCTGATCCATCGCCAGATGGTCGAGGTGCCGGAAGGTGAATCCGTGATCCCGATAGAGATCACACAGGATTGGGGTGTAGGAGCCTATGTAACCGCCACGGTGATCCGTCCGATGGATGTCGCAGCAGGTCAGAACCCGGCGCGTGCCATGGGTGTGGCCCACGCCACCATCGATCCGGCAGGCCGTAAGTTGACTGTCGCCATTGACGTACCCGAGATCACTTCGCCTCGTCAGACGCAAAAGGCCCGGGTTAGGATCGAAAACGCTTCGGAAAGCGAACCTGTCTGGCTGACTCTGGCCGCTGTGGATGTGGGCATTCTGAACCTGACCGGGTTCGAAAGCCCGGACCCACAGGGATATTATTTTGGACAACGTCGTCTGGGTGTCGATCTGCGCGATGTCTATGGGCGTCTGATCGACGGTATGAACGGAGCGATGGGCACGGTTCGATCCGGCGGTGACGCGGATAACGGGATGCGCCGTCAGTCTCCACCGCCAACGCAGGACCTGATGGCTGTGTTCAGCGGCCCGGTGCAGGTCGGCGCGGATGGAGAGGTTGAGATCGACATCCCCCTGCCCGCATTCAACGGAACCGTCCGATTGATGGCCGTCGCGTGGTCATCCAAAGCGGTTGGTCAAGCCGAAGCCGAGATGATCGTCCGCGACCCGGTGGTCGTCACCGCCAGCCTGCCGCGGTTCCTGGCCCCAGGCGATCAAAGCCGGATGCGGGTTGAGATCGTTCATGCCGAAGGCACATCCGGAGACATGGCACTTGGCCTGACCGCATCGGGCGGCTTGGAACTGGGCGCGGCACCAACCAGCTTAGTGTTGGAGGACGGCGGCAAGGCGGTGTTCGACGTCCCGATCACGGCGAATGTCGTCGGCGACCCGGAAATCAGTGTTTCGATCACCACACCGGACGGGCGCGACCTGTCACAGACCTTGCGGATGCCCGTGCGGGCAACCGATCCGGTGATTGCCCAGACACGGCGTTTTGCACTGGGTGCCGGAGACAGCTTCCTATTTTCGAAGGACGTGTTTGACGGGTTCCAGCCCGGCTCGGCCAAAGCCATCCTGTCTGCCGGAGCGTTTGCGAAATTCGACACGCCGGGTCTCTTGGATCAGTTGAATCGATACCCGTATGGCTGCACCGAACAGATCACCAGTAAAGCCCTGCCGCTGCTCTATCTGTCATCCGTCGCGCAAGCCTCGGGGCTGGGGGACGGTCCGGTGGTGGATCAGCGCATCACGGACTCGATCCGCAGCATCCTGACCCGTCAGGCCGCAAACGGCGCCTTTGGTCTGTGGCGCGCTGGCAGCGGTGACTTCTGGCTGGACGCCTATGTGACCGACTTCCTGTCCCGTGCCCGCGCTCAGGGACATCCTGTGCCGGACCGGGCCTTTGCGCAGGCCATGGATAACCTTCGGAACAGGGTCAACTATGCACCCGATTTCGACGAAGGCGGTCAGGATATTGCCTATGCCCTGATGGTTCTGGCGCGGGAAGGCGCGGCGTCGATGGGTGATCTGCGCTATTACGCGGACGTCAAAGGGGATGCGTTCGACACTCCTTTGGCGCTGGCACAGTTGGGCGCGGCACTGGCATCCTACGGCGACCAGACCCGAGCTGACGCGATGTTCAACCGTGCCGCACGTATGCTGGAACAGGTGCCCGACGAACAGGAAAACTACTGGCGCGCAGATTACGGCACCCACCTGCGGGATGCGGCGGGTCTGCTGACCCTTGCCGTAGGCGCGGGCAGCGAGGCGGTTGACCGCGGCGCTTTGATCCAAAGGGTGAGCGCGGGCACGACACCATTGTCCACGCAAGAGGCCACGTGGTCCCTGCTGGCAGCGCACGCGTTGGTTTCTGACCCAACTGGGTCGGGCCTGGCGGTCAATGGCACGCCGGTTTCCGGTCCGTTTGTGCAGGTTCTGCAGTCAGGACAGTCAGATGAGGTCAACATCACGGCCATGGACGGTCAGGCGACGGATATAACCCTGACGGTCACTGGGATTCCGGAAACCCCGCCCGAAGCGGGCGGCACCGGCTACGCGATTGAGCGGCGGTACTATTCGATGGATGGAGATCTGATCGACGCAAGCAGTTTCGCTGTGGGTGACCGGTTCGTCACCGTTCTGTCGGTAACGCCGTTTGAAGGCGGTGGCGCGCGGTTGATGGTGGATGATCTACTTGCCGCCGGGATCGAGATTGACAACCCCAGCCTGCTGCGTTCAGGCGATGTGCGATCCCTGGATTGGCTGGATTTGTCGGACGCCACCCATACCGAGTTCCGTTCAGACCGTTTCCTGGCCGCAGTTGATCTGTCCGGGCGTGAAACCGTGACGCTGGCCTATGTCGCCCGTGCGGTTACGCCAGGTGTGTTCCATCATCCCGCGGCCTCGGTCGAGGATATGTACCGCCCTCAGAACCGCGCATGGACGTCTACTGGTCGGGTTGAAGTTCAGTGATCGTTCTGGTGCCATATCACTACTTGGGTTTCTGCGATGCCTAGGCCGTCGCGATTTTTGCTCGTACTGGCTGGTGCCTTATTTATGACTGCGCTGGCACGGGATGGCGTTGACCGCTGGGTTGACGCCACGGTGCTTCCCCCGTTTCTGGCCGAAACATCGGTTGAGATGCGAGACCGGAACGGCGACCTTTTACGCGCGTTTCCAGTCGAGAATGGTATCTGGAGGTTGTTGCCCGGCGCGGTCGATCCAAATTTCACCGCCATGCTCATCCGGTATGAGGACAAACGGTTCTGGACCCACGCCGGTGTGGACCCGATCGCAATGCTGCGGGCAGCAGGACAAAGCCTGTGGAATGGGCGTACGGTGTCGGGTGGGTCCACATTGACCATGCAGGTCGCGCGATTGATCGAGGATGGCTCGACCGGGCGGTGGCGTGGCAAAATCCGTCAAGTTAGGGTCGCATTTGCATTGGAGCGGCGGCTAAGCAAGAAGCAGATTCTGGACCTGTACCTGACCCACGCTCCTTATGGTGGCAATCTGGAAGGTATTCGCGCCGGCACCCGTGCGTGGTTTGGCAAAGACGCAGCCCGGTTGACCGCGGCACAGGCGGCCCTGTTGGTCGCGCTGCCACAATCCCCAGAGGCCCGGCGCCCGGATCGCAGGCCAGAGGCGACCCGGAAAGCACGTGACCGGGTTCTGCGCAGGCTCGAGCGCCATGGCGTCCTGACCCGGGCTGAAACACATGCGGCCCTGACCGAACGCCTTCCGGATCGAATGAAACCGTTTCCGCGCCTCGCACCACATTTGACCGATCGCGTGAAGCGCCAAACGCCCGCAACCAGCGCCTTTGATCTGACCCTGGATGCCGGATTGCAGGCCCGGTTGGAGACTTTGGTCACACAGTCCGTCACCCGTGCTGGGCCGCGCCTATCCGGGGCGCTTATCGTGGTCGATCATCGCAGCGGTGAAGTTTTGGCCTCGGTCGGGTCGGCCGGTTATCAGGATGCCCGACAGGGTTTTGTGGATATGACCCAAGCTCTGCGGTCGCCCGGATCGACCCTGAAACCACTGGTCTATGGGATAGCATTCGATCAGGGGCTGGCCCATCCTGAAACCCTGATCAGCGACAGCCCCGTGATGTTTGGCCGGTACGCCCCGCGCAACTTCGATGGCGCATTCCGTGGCGATGTAAGGATTCGTGACGCCCTGCAATTGTCGCTTAATATCCCTGTTGTACGCCTGACGAATGCGTTGGGGCCCGCGCGTGTTATGTCGGCATTACGCTTCGCCGGATCAAAACCGCGTCTGAACGGCGGCACGCCGGGGTTGGCGATCTCTTTGGGTGGCGTTGGGTTAAGCCTGCGCGATCTGGTACAGATCTACGCCACTCTGGCAGCCGGTGGGCAAGGTCCGATTCTGCATCATGACGCGTTGGCCGAAACGCGGCAGACCCCGCGCGTTTTGTCAGAGACCTCTGCCTGGCAGGTCGCGGACATTCTGGCCGGGGTTTCAGCCCCTGCTGGCGGCGCGACAGGGGCGCTTGCCTACAAAACCGGCACGTCTTACGGCCACCGCGATGCCTGGGCCATCGGCTTTGACGGGCAGCACGTCATCGGAGTCTGGCTGGGTCGCGCGGATGGAACGCCTGTTCCCGGCGCATTTGGGGGCGATCTTGCTGCGCCTCTTCTGGCTGAGGCATTCAGCCTATTGAAACCCGAACTTGCCCCGCTGCGCCCGCCACCGCCCTCAACCCTGCTCGTGGGCGCGGCACAATTGCCTCAACCCTTGCAGCGTTTTCGCCCCCGCACTGCGGCTTTCGAAAATGATCCGTCCGCGCCGGACTTGCTGTTCCCGCCTGACAACGCCGTGTTAGAGACGTTTGGAGCACCTCTGACAGTCAAACTGCGCGGGGGCGTCGGGCCATTTTCAGTACTGGCAAATGGCGTTCCCGTATTGACCGGACAACGGCAGCGAGAGTTCGAAATCCCCAATCCAGGGGCCGGTTTTACCTCGCTCGTTGTGGTGGATGCGCAGGGCCTTTCGGACCGGGCAGCAATCAGGATTGATTAGCGCCGCCCTTCGCGCAGCCAACCACCCAACAGGAAACCTCCTGCCAGCAACAGAACCAGCCAGGGCGGCAGCAGGCCGGCCTGTGTGACGTCCCGTGTCTCATAAGCATCGCGTGGGGTCAGACCGATCCAGCCCCGGCCTGCCGCAGGACGCCCAGCGCGCACGTTGCGGATCGATGGCAAGCCGTCCTCCAGCCGGATCACGCCACCCCGCATACTGGCCAGGACCGGTTCCAGAACATCACCGGTTGCGATGGTGCGTTCAAACTCCTTCGGTGCGGCGGGACCAAGGCCAATCACGGCCACATGGTCGCCTTCCTGCAGACGGTAAAGACCAATCTCTGGCCCATAATATTGCGCTTCGAACCGGCCTGGAGAGACCTCTTCCAATGTGATCTCTAATGTCTCGCCATTCGGGCGTGTCACCGTCACCGGCCCCACGTCATCTTCAAGGGTCTGGCGAATGATCCGCATGGATTGACCGCTGGCCTCGGCCCATAACGCCTCTTCCTCCAGTTCGGGTTCTTTCATCATCCAATGGGCCAGCCTGCGCAGCAGCTCCAGTTGCGGACCACCGCCTTCAAAACCCCGACTCCATAACCAAGCATGATCCGAGGCCAGCATCGCAACGCGCCCTTCGCCAACGCGATCCAGAACCAGCAGCGGGCGTTCGTCAATTCCTGTCATCAAAACCTCGCCCGAGCGATGATTCACGTCGATTTGACGCAACCAAGCCCCCCAATCCTCGGAATCGCCAAGATTGGTTGTCACCGGATGCCGCTGCCCCAAATCACTGACCATCGGCACGTAACGCTCTTCGAACACCCGTGCTGAGGGCTGAGCTGGTAAAATCGGCGCCAGCGGAGACCGGAAGATGCTGTCGGCACTGGCGAAATCAGGACCGGCCGCAATCAAAACCGCACCACCGTCGTTGATGTAACTGGTGACGTTGTCCAGATAGATCGCAGGCAAGATGCCGCGCCGCTTGTACCGATCGAAGATGATCAGATCGAAATCGTTGATCTTTTCCAAAAACAGCTCACGTGTTGGAAATGCGATCAACGACAGTTCATCAACGGGCACGCCGTCCTGTTTTTCGGGCGGACGCAAGATGGTGAAATGCACCAGGTCGACCGAACTGTCGGACTTCAACAGATTGCGCCATGTGCGCCCCCCGGGATGCGGCTCACCCGAGACCAACAGAACGCGCAAACGATCCCTAACGCCGTTCATCTGGATCAGGGCAGTGTTGTTGCGGTCGGTCAATTCACCCTCGGCCCGAGGCACAGAGAACTGAATGACGTTACGCCCGCCATGGGGCAGCGTGATGGGCAGCTCAACATCACGACCAATGGGAATGCTGAACTGTTCAGGTGCGGCACCATCTACAGAAATCTCCAACGGCGCGGTAATCGCGCCTGCCGGAGCAGCTCCGCTGTCTTCCACCCGCAGGGTCAACGTGACCGGCTCGCCGATAATGGCAAAGGCAGGTGCATTGCGGACGATAAGCCTGCGATCCCAGTCACTTTCACGTCCGGTTTGCAACAGGTGCATCGGCGCAGGCAGGTCCGGGGCCTGATCAACATCGTGCACGATCCCGTCCGACACCACCAGAATGCCAGCGATACGGGCCCGGGGTTCTTCGGCCAAAGCCTCATTCAGGGCCGCCATAACTTGCGTGCCCTCATCCCCATCCCCGTCGCCGACCTGAATGCGGCGCAGTTCCGTATTGTTACGCGCCTCAATCTCGGCAGCAAGTTCCTCGGCAGCCTGCGCAGTTTGTTCGGCCCGGTCCGAAAGCGTTTGGCTGGCGCTTTCATCCTCGATCATCAAAACGATATCTGTCAGCGGCGCGCGATCTTCAATCTGATAAACCGGGCCAGACAGCGCGGCGAGAACCACCAAAGCCGCCAAACCCCGCAAGGCCCAGCCTGACAGGCCACGCTTCAGGGCCAGTGCAATCCCTGTCACGGCAATCGCACCCACAGCGGCCAGAACGGGCCACGGGATCAGCGGGTCGAATATGACGGTTCCGGTCATTGTCCTAGCCTGTCCAGAAGGGCTGGCACGTGGACCTGATCGGATTTGTAGTTCCCGGTCAGCACATGCATCACCAGATTGACGCCAAAACGATTGGCCAGTTCGCGTTGCCGTTCCCCCGCATATCCGCGTCCGACCGGCAGCAGGGCTTGGCCGTTGCGATCCACGGCCCACGCCCCGGCCCAGTCATTTCCACCGATGACTACGGGTGTCACGTTATCGTTGAGGTTACGGAACGGCATCCCTTCGATCTGTTCCGCATCCAGTGGCGCAGCTTCGACCCAGACCTCGGTACCGGAGTAACGACCCGGGAAATCCTGTAACAGATAGAAGGTTCTGGTCAGGACGTGATCGCGTGGAATCGGCTCTAACGCAGGGATATTCAGCGGTCCGGCCAGTTGCTGCAACTTGCGACCATTCGGGCTGGACGCACCGAAACCAGCGATATCTGCGTCACGCGTGTCGAACAAAATCATCCCGCCCGAGCGCAGGTACGCATTCAGTTTCACATAAGCTTCGGCGGAAGGCTGAGGCTGGCTTGGGGAAATCGGCCAGTAGAGCAACGGGAAGAATGCCAGCTCATCGCGTTCCAGATCCACACCAATAGGTTCGGCAGGTTCGACTGAGGTGCGATAAAACAAGGTTTGCGCCAATCCCCGCAGCCCGGCCTGTGCAATGTCGTCCACCTGTGCGTCACCCGTCAGCACATGCGCCAAAACAAGTTCATGCGTTGCCGCCAAGGCGAACTCGGTATCTTCCTGCGTCTGCGCCTGAACTTCGGGCACCAACAGAAACGCGGCCAGAATCCCAGCGGCTGCGCGTGCCAAACCCAACCGACCGGACAAGGCCAAAGACGCGACCACGTCAATCGTGAGCAACATCAGAGCGAAGCTGAGGAGCAGGCCACCGAGCGGAGTTTCGGTGCTGATCTCCTGTCCTTTGATCGGAACATTGGCGGGCCAGACCACCGGGCGCAGTTCGGTATCCTCGGAAACAACGTTCAGCGCCAGTTTCTGTTTACCGCTTTCATACAGACCCGGGCGCAAATCTGGCCCGATCTGGCCCGAAATCAACTGCACCCCGTCCACACCGACCAACGTACCAGCATCCGACAAGGTGCCAAACCCATCCATGACTTGTACCGGTTCCCATGTCGTACCCTGCAACTGCGCCTCTTGCCGGGACTTCGCGGCAGAGGCCACGGCCAGACGATCCAGCATCTCGACAAACAGGCCCGACAGCGGCAGGCTAGACCATTCAGCGTCCGCAGTGACATGGAACAGCACCACCTGCCCCAATCCCAACGCCTTGCGCGTCACCAAAGGTGTGCCATCAGACAGCGAGGCAATCACGCGATCTGCAAGATTAGGGTCTGGTTGAGCCATGACTTGGGTCGAAACGACCACATCGTCCGGGATGTCCAAACCATTGAACGGTGAATTCTCGGGGAACGGAGCCAATGTCTTGGCCTCGCCCCAGCTCATCGCTCCACCAACGGATCGCCCGCCGCTGCGCAGCCGTACGGGCAACAGGGTATCTTCGGTGTCCCGCCCCAGATCACTGGCCGCCATACGCGGACCGGCAAACCGCAGCAGCAGGCCACCTTGTTCGACCCATTCGATCAGACCGGCCTCTTCCGTATCAGACATCTGTGCGACATCCGACAGAACGATCACATCCGGGTTCGCAGGCAGAACCTCAAGCAGGCCGCCATCGACAAAATCTGCCGTGGGGTTCAGAACCTGCGTCAGGTAATGCAGAGGCGACAACAACTCCAGCCCCTCTCGGTTCAGGGTTCCTGCAATCAGCGAAACCTCGCGTCGGCGCAAGCTGTCATCAGTCAGGGTCACGGCCCCGGCGGACCGTTGGCCCTGAATTTCGAACCGCGTAATCCGTGCCCGCAATTCCGAAGGCAGCGCCAGTTCGACCTCCGCCGAGGTTTCCCCGGCTTCAAAGGTCAGGTCGACCGAATGCAGCACCCGTGCCGTGCCCGCCGGGTCGCGACCTTGCGCCAAAACCGTCACCCGCTCCTCCGGGCCGGGACCTGCCCGCTGTAAAGTGAGCTGGATCAGACCGTCCTGATAGGCCGCAGGCTGGATCGCAATGGGCCGAGACGCCCCCTGATACACCGTCACATCACCACGCGCCTGCAAGGCAGAGACCAGCCCGGAATGTTGGGCATAGTCCAACCTGTCGCTAAACCAATGAGTGTCAAAGCTGCCACCAACTGCATCCAGAGCAGAAATGGTTTGCAAAATCTGATCTGCGGTCGGTTGCCAAGGGTTCGGTGTCAGCCCCGGAAGACGCCCGCGCCATGCCTCAGCGGCTTGAAAAACAGGCGTTTCCGGCTCGGTCAGGCGCATAATTGCAACGGTACGGCCCGCGCGCCCGGCCTCTGACAGCTGTGTGTCAATCTGGTCCAGCGTGGCCGACCAGCGCGTGGCACCGGCCCAACTGGCATCCAGAACCAGAAGCAGCGGCCCGGTACCAGTCTCATCCCGTGATGGATTCAAAACCGGCCCGGCCAGACCGATGATGATGGCCGCAGCCGCAAGCATCCTAAGCAGTAACAGCCACCATGGCGTGCGGTCCGAGACACTTTCGTCATCCTTCAGCCCCAGCAACAGCGTGACCGCCGGGAACAACCGACGGATCGGGGCGGGCGGTACTGCGCGCAGGATGAGCCACAGGATCGGCAGGGTCAGAAGACCCAGCAAAATCCATGGCGCGGTAAAGCCAATGCCCGCCAGAACCGTCATCGCGTGCCCCCATCCAAGGCCCGATAGAGCCACAATAGAGCCGCTTGCGCGCTATCGTCTGTGTGGTGCAGACCCAATTGCCATCCCGTCGCACGGCATAGCTGCGTCAGGGCATCCTTGCGGCGTGCAAGTCGTTCCAGATAGCGATCCCGCAGCTCGGCGGCTTTGAGTGTTTCGTGCCGGACGGATCCTCCGACGCTTTCGAAAATCGTCCGGCCCCGATATGGAAATGTCTCTTCGCCCGGATCCAGTACTTGCAGGACCACGCCGCGCACGCCACGGTCAGCAGCTTTGGTCAGGGCCAATTCAACTTCGTCCATAGGACCCAGAAAATCCGAAATAAACACCGCGCGGGCATGAGGGATCATGGCGCGGTGTTCAGGCGGGGCATAGTCCGCGTGATCATCTTCGGACCAGGCTTGTGCCAGGCGGATGATCTGCGCATTGCCGCGCCGGGGCGGCAACTTTGTACCGGTCAGGCCCACACGCTCACCGCCGCGCACCAGTAAAATCGAGGTCGCCAGCCCCAGCAGACGGGCACGATCTGTCTTTGTCGGCAGCGATTTTTCGGACGCAAACCGCATCGACGCACCCTGATCGACCCAGAGCATCACCGATTGCGCGATCTGCCATTCCCGTTCCCGCACAAATTGCTGATCCCCCCGCGCCGAGCGGCGATGGTCAATCATACGGCGGCTGTCCCCGATTTGCGCAGGACGGTATTGCCAGAAATCATCTCCCATTCCGGACCGCCGTCGACCGTGGTCGCCCAGCAGAACGGTTCCGGCCAAATGCTCTGCTCGCGCCAATAGGGGCGGCAGCCGTGATGCCTCGGCCTCGGATCTTTCGCGAAGGGTCAGCGCGGCATTCACGCCGCAGCCTCGGTGCGGATCAGACCGGCAGCCGTCGAGTCAATCAGCTCAGCAAGGCTGTCACCCCGAGCCCGAGCCGCAAAGTTCAACGCCATCCGGTGGCTGAGCACCGGCCGGGCCATGTCCAGAACATCCTCGGCATTCGGGGCCAAACGCCCCTGCAGCATCGCACGCGCCCGCACTGTCATCATCAGCGCCTGCGCTGCGCGCGGGCCGGGGCCCCAGGCCACCGTTTCTGCAACGCGCTCGGATGCGCCAGCTTCTTCGGGTCGGAAGGCGCGAACCAGATCGAGGATCAATTCGACCACCGACTCGCCCACCGGCATCCGGCGCAACAGGATTTGGGCCGCCAACAGGTCATCCTTGCTGAATATCTGATGCGCCTCTTCCTCTTCCACACCGGTGGTGGCCAGCAGAATATCGCGCTCGGTCTGCCGATCTGGATATTCGACGTCGATTTGAACCAGAAAACGGTCCAGCTGTGCTTCGGGCAGAGGATAGGTGCCTTCCTGCTCAATCGGGTTTTGCGTGGCCAAAACGTGAAATGGTGTCCCAAGCGAGCGATCTTCGCCCGCCACGGTCACTGTACGTTCCTGCATCGCCTGCAGCAGCGCCGACTGCGTTCGCGGGCTGGCACGGTTGATCTCGTCCGCCATCAGCAACTGGCAAAAGATCGGGCCAGAGATAAAACGGAAATGCCGTGATCCATCATCCGCAGTATCCAGAACCTCAGACCCCAGAATATCGGCCGGCATCAGATCAGGTGTGAACTGAATGCGATTGCCATGAAGGCCCATCACCGTCGACAATGTCTCGACCAGACGTGTCTTGCCCAGCCCCGGCAAACCAATCAGCAGCGCATGACCGCCGCACAGAAGCGCGGTCAGGGTCAGGTCCACAACCCTTTCCTGCCCGATGAAACGGCGGGTGATCGAGGACTTGGCCTCTTGCAGCTTGGTTTCCAGCGCTTCGATCTCGGCTACGAGGTCGGCAGGTTCGGTCATGACTTTCCCTTCCGTGGACTATTATAGATGAAGTGTATCGCGCTAAGAGGAAATGGCAAAAGCAATGAGCGGACAAAAACCTGTGAAACCTTCGCCCGATGGTCTGGCTGCATCAGTCAAAGCGACCAAAACCAAGGGTTTACCGCCCGTTCACCTGTGGAATCCCCCTTTTTGCGGCGATCTGGACATCCATATCGCAAAAGATGGCACCTGGAGTTATTTAGGCTCGCCGATCAATCGTTTCGAGCTGGTGAAGCTATTTTCCTCAATTCTTAAGAAAGAAGATGGGAAATACTACCTCGTCACACCGGTCGAGAAGGTGGGAATCACTGTCGAGGACGCCCCTTTTGTAGCCGTAGATTTCGACCGTGAAGGTGAGAGCGAACAGCAAAGCCTGACTTTTACCACGCATGTCGACGATCACGCCGTTGCCGGGGCAGAACATCCGATCCGGATCGTCATCGATCCGGAAACGCAGGAACCCTCACCCTACATCCTGATCCGATCGAACCTTGAGGCGCGCATTGATCGCAAAAGTTTCTATCGCCTTGTCGAGATTGGCACCCATCATGACGGCTGGTTCGGCGTTTGGTCTGGCCAGAACTTCTTTGGGTTGATCCCCTCAGCCGAACTTGGCTGATCCACGGACCTCTCGTGGTGCCCGATCCTGCGCCACCACAACGGCCAGAGCAACAACACCCGCGCCCAGCGCGCGGGTCCAGCTCCAGTCTTCCCCCAGCATCAGCATGATCAGCATCACATAAAACGGCGCGATGTTGATGTGGAACGACGCCAACGCAACGCCCAATTTACCAACCGAAGCGATGAACAGAACCTGGCTGAGCCCCATGGCAATCAGCGCATATATCGCGAGCATTCCGATCTGCTGCGCATCAACCGCCGCGCGCGGCATTACATCCGTACCCAGTTGCGCGGCCCCAAAACACAGGACACTGGCCATCAGCAACCCACCGGTAAAGGTGATCGTGGCGCGGCCGAGCTGGCTGAGCTCTGGAAAGTCCCGTGCCGTTGCCATGCTACCCCAGCAAAACAGACCGGTTGAAGCGATTGCGCAGACCGCACCCAGCCCCAGTTGTTCCGGTGAACTGGCGCTGGTTGCTATCAAACCACCTACAATCGACACCAAAACGCCAAGTGCAAAGTTCCATTTCAGACGCCGTGTGCCCGCAGCAAGTTCCAGCAATGTGGCCGCCAGCGGTGCACAGGACGCAATAATTGCAACGGTGACGGGATCTGTCAGTTTTTGCGCAAGGATCAGAAGGAACATGCTGATCCCAAAACCGAATCCGCCAATGACCATCGCCCGCCCCCATTTGGCCCTCAGTACACGGCTGGGCCCGTCCAGAAGGAACCAAAGCGGCACCATCACAGCCACTGCTAATGCCAGACGCGCCGCTAGCAGTGCCACAGGTGGCCAGCTTTGCAACAGGATCTCAGCGGCGGGGAAACCCGCAGCCCAGGTCATCATCGAAGCCACCGCCAGACCATTGCCGGACAGGGCCGAGTTGCGGCCAGCAGACATAGAAAGGGTTACCCCGCGCGCGGGTTCCGGGCTCATCGCCATAGGGTCCAAACCTTTTGTTGGTGCAGCGTGAAAAATGATTCGCTGTTACCGCCCGACTGTCCCTGATCCTTCAACCACGATCTGGCCGATTTTCGACAACTTGTCGTTTTCAGTCTCTTCCCCGGAAACCGTGAGGCGGTTAGGGTCGAGCTGCCGCAACCAAAGACCTTTCATGCCCAGATTCGCCGCCAACCTTTCGCTGCTCTTTACCGAACTGCCTTATCTCGAACGGTTTCAGGCCGCCGCTGATGCGGGTTTCACCGCTGTCGAAATCTTGTTCCCATATGACGTGGCCGCAAAAGAAACCCACCGCGCCTTGCTTGCCAACGGGTTGGAACTGGTTCTGATCAACGCTCCTCCACCCAACTACACCGGCGGTCAGCCGGGATATGCTGCCGTTCCGGGTGGCGAGGTTCGGTTTCAGTCGGATATCCGCCGCGTCCTTCGCTATGCCGATGTGCTGTGTCCTGGGCTCATCCACATTATGTCGGGGTATGCCTCAGGGCCGGACGCGCTGGCGTGCTTTGTACAAAACCTGCAATGGGCCGCCGATACTGCGCCGCGACAGAAATTCACGATAGAACCGCTCAATCCGATGTCGCAGCCTGAGTATTTCCTGAACGACTACGATTTGGCTGCCGAGGTGTTGGATCGTGTGAATCGCCCGAATGTCGGCCTGCAATATGACAGTTTTCACGCACATATGATCCACGGCGATGCACAAGCGGTTTGGGATCGCTTTCACCCGCAGGTCATCCACGCACAGATCGGCGCGGCCCCTGACCGATCTGAACCCGGACGCGGACCAACGGATTTCCAAAGTTTGTTCTCAGCCATGGACGCTGCGGGATATACCGGTTGGGTCAGTGCGGAATACACGCCTTCGACATCGCGAACATCCAGCAGTCTTGACTGGATACGGGCTTAGTACTGGAATTTCCTCGGCGAATACTGCACATCAGAGGCAATACGACTTTCAGGACACCCGCCATGATACCAGCCCGTTATGCCCGCGCCGTATTCAGCCTGATCATGTCCGGCCTCATGTCCTGTATCGTGACGGGGATCGCAACAGTGAAAGCCATCGGTTTCGGCCCCGGAACGTTCGGAGATTGGATGGCGTCCTGGGTCTTTTGCTGGCCGATAGCCTTCATCGTGATTCTGCTGTTGGGCCCAACCGTGCAACGTATGGTGAACCGCATGGTCAGACCGCAGGACTGACCCGCGACGAAGAGGGCCCGGCGGGTCGGATGAGACGCGACGCTAGTGCGCCTCGGCCCAATTCGCGCCTTGTCCGGCATCTACACTCAGCTTCACGTCCAGCTTGACTGCCGGGTCCGAGGCGCCTTCCATCACATCCCGTGCCACGTCGATCACCTGATCCACTGAATCCTCAGCCACCTCGAAAAGCAATTCGTCATGCACCTGCAACAGCATCTTGGCAGGTAGCCCATTGATTGCCCCAGGCATACGCACCATGGCCCGTCGGATGACGTCTGCCGCGGTGCCCTGAATAGGCGCGTTGATCGCCGCCCGGCGCGAGAATCCGGCATGTGGCCCCTTGGCGTTGATCTCGGGCGTATGAATCTTGCGCCCGAACAGTGTCTGGACATAGCCATGCTCTTTCGCAAATGCGACGGTGTCGTCCATATAGGCTCTAATACCAGGGAAACGCTCGAAGTATCGGTCGATGAAGCCTTGCGCCTCGGACCGTGGGATACGCAGGTTTCGCGCCAGACCAAAACCCGAGATGCCATAGATCACACCAAAGTTGATCGCCTTGGCCTGGCGGCGAATGTCGGGCGTCATCTCATCGAGAGGCACATCGAACATCTCGGACGCAGTCATCGCATGAATATCCAACCCATCCGCAAACGCCTGCTTCAAAGCAGGGATATCCGCGATATGCGCCAGAATCCGCAATTCGATCTGACTGTAGTCGAGACTCACCAAAACATTGCCCGGTTCGGCGATAAACGCCTCACGAATGCGTCGTCCTTCCTCGGTCCGAACCGGGATGTTCTGAAGGTTTGGATCGGTCGAGGCCAAACGTCCCGTATTCGCACCTGTGATGGAATAAGACGTATGCACCCGCCCCGTATCCGGGTTGATATGGGTCTGCAGCGCATCCGTATAGGTCGATTTCAGCTTGGACAGCTGCCGCCAATCCAAAACCCTGCGCGGCAGTTCATGCTCGGTCGCAAGATCCTCGAGAATATCCGCGCCGGTCGAGTATTTCCCGGTCTTACCCTTTTTTCCGCCCTCAAGACTCATCTTGTCGAAAAGAATCTCGCCCAGTTGCGCCGGCGAGCCCACATTGAAGTTCTCGCCAGCCAATTCGTGAATTTCGGCCTCTAACCCGGCCATTTTTTGCGCGAACGCGTTGGACATTCGGCTAAGAACGTCCCGATCGACCTTGATGCCATGCATCTCCATTTCGGCCAAAACCGGCACCAAGGGGCGTTCCAACGTCTCATAGACGGTCGTCACTTGGACCTGATGCAGCTGAGGCTTGAACAGTTGCCACAGGCGCAAGGTGATATCCGCATCCTCGGCGGCATAGGCGGTGGCCTCGTCAATCGGCACTTTGTCAAAAGTAATGGCCGATTTGCCCGACCCCAGCAGCGGTTTGATCGGGATCGGCGTGTGGCTCAGATAACGCTCAGACAGTGTGTCCATGCCATGCCCGTGCTCACCACCGTGCATCGCATAAGACATCAGCATCGTGTCATCGATTGGGGCAACGTCAATACCATGGCGCGCAAAAATCTTGGCGTCGTACTTCATATTCTGCCCGATCTTGAGGATCGACGGATCCTCGAGCATCGGTTTCAGCTTGGTTAGAGCCTCATTCAGGGGCATCTGCCCCTCAGCCAGTGCATCCGAGCCGAACAGATCGTCCGCTGCACCGTCTCGGTGGGTCAGCGGTATATAGCAAGCCTCGCCAGCCTCAACACACAGCGAGATGCCGACGAGATCGGCAATCATCTCGTTCAAGCCAGTGGTTTCGGTATCGACAGCGACCCAACCGCGTTCATAGGCCTGATCGATCCACTTTTGCAGGGCCTCGACGTCTCGCACACATTCGTATTTCGACGCATCAAACGGGACGAGCTCTGCCTGTGGTTCTTCAGCCGCAGGCGCAGGCGCGTCAGCAATCACCGGAGCTTCGGCCCCCAGCTTATCTGCAATCCGCTTGGTCAGTGTGCGGAATTCCATATCCGCCAGAAAACCCAGCAACGTCTCGGCGTCCGGATCTTTGGCCTCAAGATCATCCAGAGTGAAATCCAGCGGCGTGTTTTCGTCCAACTGCACCAGCTTCTTTGACAGCTCGATCTGGTCACGCTTTTCGATCAGCGTCTGGCGGCGTTTGGGCTGTTTGATCTCTTCGGCACGGTCCAGCAACGTTTCCAGATCGCCATATTCATTGATCAACAGGGCTGCCGTCTTTACCCCGATGCCCGGGGCACCCGGCACGTTATCCACCGAATCCCCTGCCAAAGCTTGCACATCGACCACACGTTCCGGCCCAACGCCGAATTTCTCGAACACGCCATCCCGGTCGATGCGCTTGTTCTTCATCGCATCCAGCATTTCAACACCGCCGCCGACCAACTGCATCAGGTCCTTGTCAGAACTCACGATGGTCACACGCCCGCCCGCCTCGCGCGCCTGCACAGCCAGCGTGGCGATGATGTCGTCGGCCTCGTACCCCTCCAGCTCTTTGCAGGCGATATTGAAGGCTTTCGTCGCCTCGCGCGTCAGGGGCATTTGTGGGCGCAGGTCTTCGGGCATTGCCTCGCGGTTGGCCTTGTAAAGATCGTACAGATCATTCCTGAAAGTGTGCGAGCCCTTGTCAAAGATCACCGCCACATGGGTTGGCGCATCCGGCCCGGCGTTTCCCTCAACATATTTCTGCAGCATGTTACAAAACCCTGAAACAGCGCCAATCGGCAGTCCGTCCGACTTTCGTGTCAGCGGAGGCAGCGCGTGATAGGCCCTGAATATGAAGGCGGATCCGTCGATCAGATGCAGGTGACAGCCTTTTCCGAATTCGCTCTTGCTCATGGTGTCCTGCCTTATAGGATTGTAGTCATGTTCAGTCTGCACGTTTTATCGGCGATAGCGTCCGCAATCGCAATCGCTCTTGTCGCTTCGACCGCATTGGCGGGGCTTAAACTGCCCGCAAACTGCGCGCCAAATCAGGGTAACTTATCCAACTGTGTCCCGATCCTTGCTTGTCTGGGCGACAGCGGAATTTTCTTCACCGGTCGCGCCATCGGATGGGGCGAAGGAACGCATGCTGGTCAAACAAGTGCAAATTTTGGTTGTCATGGACAGTGGCGTGCCCAAGGAAGCTTTGGTTTCGGAGAAGCCACACTGGAATGTGACAACGGGCTTACAGGAAAAGCGTTCTTTACATACCAGCACCCAGAAACCGGCACCGCCAGCGGAATTGGCCGCCTCAGCACTGGGGAAATCTTTCATGTGTGGTCCGGCAACAATGTCGATCAATTCCTGATCAACAAATATGGCGACGTCGACGCAGGTGCGCTTTGTCAGAATTTCACCGCACCCGGCACCTGACGGACAATCAGCCCTGTTCAGTGCCCTTCAGAACATATTTGCAATCACAATACGGGCACTCGACCCAACCAGTATCCTCGGGAATTTGCAGCCAGACGCGCGGATGGCCCAATGCGCCTTCGCCACCATCACAGGCGACACGGGCGGTTTCGACGGTCTTGGTTTCCGGCGCTTCGATGGTCACGGCTGGCGATCCTTCTTCGGTTGTCGGCCTCGCGGGCATGTACTAGGTGCGTTTATGAGCGATGAGCAAACCGGGGGCAAGAGCCACATGAGCGATGCGGCAATCAGGATCGAAGGGCTGCGCAAAACCTATCGTGGCGGCAAGGGTCAGCCCGAGAAACACGCGCTGAAAGGCATTGACCTGACCGTTCCACGCGGGTCGGTTTTTGGATTGTTGGGACCGAACGGGGCCGGGAAGTCGACGCTGATCAACATTCTGGCCGGGTTAGTGGTGAAATCAGCGGGACGCGTTTCGATCTGGGGCTTCGATCAGGATCAGAACCCGCGCCAATCCCGCGTTGCAATTGGCGTGATGCCGCAAGAGCTGAACCTGGACCCGTTCTTTTCCCCGCGCGGCGCGTTGGAGGTTCAGGCAGGTTTGTACGGCGTCCCGAAATCTGAACGCCGCAGCGATGACATTTTGGAACTGGTGGGCCTCAGCGACAAAGCCGAAGCTTATGCCCGTACGCTGTCAGGCGGGATGCGGCGGCGACTATTGCTGGCCAAGGCGCTGGTGCATCACCCGAAGATACTGGTGCTGGATGAACCCACGGCCGGCGTGGATATCGAGCTTCGCCAGATGCTTTGGACCAATGTGCGTAAACTGAATGAACAGGGCATGACCATTATCCTGACCACGCACTATCTGGAAGAAGCGCAAGAGATGTGTGACGAGATCGCCATCATCAACCATGGCGAAAAGATCGCGCAGGACAGCACCGCAAACCTGCTGGGCAGGATGGACAGCCGAACGATGGTGATCGTCCCGGACAGCCCTGTGGTTGATCTGCCTACAACCGAAGGAGTCGAAGCCGCGCTACGCGACGATGGCAGCCTTGTCCTGCAGTATCAGGGCAATCAAACCAGCGCCGAGCAGGTGCTGGAATCCGTCCGCGCCGTAGGTATCCGCATCCGCGACGTACGTACCGAAGAAGCCGATCTTGAGGATGTTTTCCTTGCACTGACATCCTCGCGCGCCGAAGAACCGGCGGAAGATCAGGACCAGCCGCGCAGGGGGATGCACCGGGTCAAACTTTGACCCGGTCAATACGCGCCTGATAGCAGTTGTTTCGGGCCGAGCGGACATGGATATAGGCGATGTCCGCTCGGGCCAGGATGTCCTTCACCGCTGCGCCGATCTGGTCCGTGGGTGTGATCGCTCCGGTGCCGTAGACGATCCGGTCATCCGACCCATAACCCTTGATCAGGTAGTCAGGAGAGGTGGCCAGGATCTCGGGTATCTCTTCCCTCTCGTACCGCTTACACGGTGCAGCACACAGAAAAATCGGGCCGGTTTCTGCGTAAGGTTGCGTCTCTAAAAAAGGGCGATATGCCAATATCAGCATCTCTTTGCCTTCTGGAATGTTCTGCAGGCAGTGCCGGCAAGGGTTGCCTGCGCCCGTCGAAACGGAACGCTCGGGCGTAGCGCCATAAGCGTCCGGCCCTCCGGCCTGAAGGGTGCGGACCTTGTCTGTGGGAAGTGCGGTGATCTTGAACATATCGGGTCTCCTTTTCTTCAACCATGTCCACCCGGGACATCCCAAGCGACCCGTTTCCTGCTCAAAGGACTCGAAAAAGAACAAAACGTGAATATAATAGGGAATCGTCATGTATGCCGAGCTGTCGATCACGTCGAACTTCACCTTCCTCACCGGGGCCTCCCACCCCGAGGAGTATATGGAGCGTGCCGTCACCCTGGGCCTGCCCGCCATTGCGATTGCTGATGACAACTCGGTCGCCGGGATCGTCCGCGCCCATACCCAAGCGCGCGAGATCGCCCGTAAGGTCCGCGAACGGCTGGAGTGGGAAGCACAGAATACCTCCATCGGCCCGCCTTGCCCCGATCATATCCCCAAACCGCCGTCCTATCCGATCCACGCAGTACCCCGCCTGATCCCGGCGGCGCGGCTGATCTTCACCGACGCGCCGACCGTCACCGCCCTGCCCCTGAACCGGCAGGGCTGGGCCAACCTGTGCCGCATCCTGTCCACGGGCCGCCTGCGTGCCGAGAAAGGCGACTGCATCCTGCACCTGTCCGACCTGCTTGAATTCTCTGACGGTCTTCACCTGCTGCTCTGGCCACAAGCGGACCGATCCCAAGGCGGCGCGAACGCGTGGCGAACACAGACGCAACAACTGACGCGCCGCTTTGCCGGGCGGATACATCTGTTGATGCACCCTCGGTATGATGGCGCAGATAGCTCATTTTTCTCTTTATTAGAGGCTGAATCAAAGCAACTTGGCATCCCCACGCTCGCCAGCGCGACGCCGATGATGCATCACGGGGCCCGCCGTAAGCTGGGTGACGTCATGACCGCCATCCGCCTGCGCCGTAAGGTGGACGAGTTAGGCCGAGAGGCTTTGGCCAATGGCGAACAACGTCTGCGCTCCGAGACCGAGATGCTGCGTATCTTCAAAGGTCATGAGGGCGCTGTTGCCCGCGCCCATGAGCTCAGCACCCAACTCATATTCTCGCTCGACGAGCTGCGCTATGACTATCCCAGCGAGGGTAGCGAACAGGAAACCCCAACCGAGCGTCTGCACCGTCTGGCGCATGAGGGGTTGAAATGGCGCTATCCGGCGGGCGCGTCCGAGAAGGCCCAGAAGATGCTGGCGCATGAGCTCACCCTGATCGGCAAGCTTAAATATGAACCCTACTTCCTGACCGTCCGCGACATCGTCCATTTCGCGCGCTCGCGTGACATCCTCTGCCAGGGGCGCGGCTCGGCGGCCAATTCGGTGGTCTGCTTCTGCCTCGGCATCACCGAGGTCAGCCCCGAGATGGGCACGATGGTGTTCGAACGCTTTGTGTCCGAGGCCCGCGATGAGCCGCCCGATATCGATGTCGATTTCGAACACGAACGCCGCGAAGAGGTGATCCAGCACATCTATGACCGCTATGGCCGCGAACGCGCGGGGCTGTGCGCCACGGTTGTGCATTACCGAGGCAAACGCGCCATCCGCGAGGTGGGCCGCGCGATGGGGCTGACCGAAGACACGATCTCGGCGCTGTCCTCGCAGCTTTGGGGGTTCTTCTCGACCGTCGGGCTCGAGGCGCACCGGATGCGGGAAATCGGCCTTGATCCCGAGGATCGCCGACTGAAACAGACTCTAATGTTGGTTTACGAGATCGACGGCTTCCCCCGCCACCTCTCTCAACACGTGGGCGGCTTCATCATCACCGAGGGGCGTCTGGACGAGCTTGTCCCCATCGAAAACGCCACGATGGAGGACCGCACGGTCATCTGCTGGGACAAGGATGACATCGATAGTCTGGGCATCCTGAAGGTCGATGTCCTAAGCCTCGGGATGCTCACCTGCATCCGCAAGGCGTTCGATCTGATCGGGCAGCATCATCAGACCAGCTATACGCTGGCGACCCTGCCGCCCGAGGACCCGGTGGTCTATGACATGCTTTGCAAGGCCGACAGCATCGGTGTGTTTCAGGTGGAATCACGTGCACAGATGAACTTTCTCCCCCGAATGCGGCCGCGCAATTTCTATGATCTGGTGATCGAGGTCGCCATCATCCGCCCCGGCCCCATTCAGGGCGATATGGTTCACCCCTATATCCGCCGCCGGAACGGAGAGGAGGAGGTCAGCTTCCCTTCGGACGAACTGGGCGAGGTGTTGGGTAAAACGTTGGGCGTGCCGCTGTTTCAGGAACAGGCGATGCAGATCGCCATCGTCGGCGCGGGTTTCACCCCGGAGCAGGCCGACAGGCTGCGCCGCTCGCTGGCAACATTCAAGAAGCACGGCAATGTCAGCGAATTCCGCGCGCTGTTCCTACGTGGTATGAAGCGCAACGGGTATGATGACGACTTTGCCGAGCGCTGTTTTTCGCAGATCGAAGGGTTTGGGTCATACGGTTTCCCCGAAAGCCACGCGGCCAGCTTTGCGTTGCTGGTCTATGCCTCGGCCTGGATCAAATGCCACCACCCCGGCATTTTCGCCTGCGCCCTGCTGAATTCGCAGCCGATGGGGTTCTATGCCCCCGCCCAGATCGTGCGCGATGCGCGCGAGCATGGGGTTCAGGTGCGCCCGGTCTGCATCAATGCCAGCTTCTGGGACAATGTGATGGAGCCGGACGGCCATGGCGGGCTGGCCCTGCGGCTGGGGTTCCGCCAGATCAAAGGGCTGAGCGAGGAAGACGCCAGTTGGCTGACCGCCGCGCGCGGCAATGGCTACACTCAGGTCGACGATGTCTGGCGTCGCGCGGGCCTTGGCCCGTCGGTGATCGAACGGTTGGCCGAGGCCGATGCCTTCGCCGGCTGCGACCTGACCCGGCGCGAGGCACTGTGGCAGGCCAAGGCGATTGCCACCGCAAAGCCCTTGCCCCTGTTCTCGCAAGATCTGGAAGGCGAGGCGCTGGACGAACCCGAAGCCTATCTGCCGCAGATGACATTGGGTGAGCAGGTGGTCGAGGATTACGTCGCCACCCGTCTTAGCCTGCGGGCGCATCCGGTGGCCCTGCTGCGGCATCTGCTGACGCCGGATGGGCGCGACAAAACCACCTCTGTCATGTAACGCCGGAACTCCCTATCTGCCAAAAACAGAGACGACATTCAGGCCACCATGACCAGACCACCCCTTCCTCCACGCTTTCCCGCGACGCCAGAGCAGATAAACGCGCAGGTCCGCGCCTTTTACGCCTGTGTGCGGCAGGACAGTGTGCTGGGTCCGGTCTTTGCCAACCATGTCACCGACTGGCCTGCGCATGAGGAAAAAATCGCGTCGTTCTGGCGCAATGCCATCCTTTATGAGCGCAGCTATGACGGCAATCCGCAGCGGGTTCACATCGAACGGCCCGATGTAAAACCCGAGATGTTCGTCCACTGGCTGGACCTGTTCGAAGACGTCGCCGCGCAGACCCTGCCACCAGAAACCTCTATCCCTTGGGTTGCGCTGGCCCGGCGCATCGGCGTGGGGATGAAGGCCGGGGTGCAATCGGCCCGCCAGCCCAAGGACGCACCGCCGATCCTGCGTTGATCCCACATCATAGCTGGCTTGCGGTGTTAGCGGTAAAATAGGGGCTATGCGGGCCGAGGGAATAGGGTTACTCAGAGGCAAGACAGCCCCTCTGCGCTGCCCTTTCACATCGAAACATCACCCGAGGCCGACCCATGAGCACTCAGAACACCACTCTCCGGGGTCTTGGCTATGCATTTGCGGGCTTTGCGGTCTTTGCCACCCATGACGCGCTGATCAAGGTGCTGGGCGGGACTTATTCGGTGATGCAGATCATCTTTTTTGCCACGCTGTTTTCCTTTGTCCCGATGGCGGTGACGATCCTGACCGACAGGACCACGGGCAATTTCCTGCCGCATCATCCGTGGCTGGTACTGCTGCGTTCAGGCCTGATGGTGACGGCCATGTCCTGCGCTTTCTATGCGTTTTCGGTCCTGCCACTGGCCGAGGTTTATTCGTTGCTGTTTTCCTTTCCCCTGATCGTAACGGTCCTTTCAATCCCGATTCTGGGCGAAGTTGTCCGCGCCCAGCGCTGGGCCGCCGTCGGAGTAGGCCTGATTGGCGTACTGATCGTTCTGCGCCCCGGTTCAACAGATATCACGCTGGGGCACCTCGCCGCTTTGACAGCCGCGTTCTGCAGTGCCTTTGCCTCGGTTCTGGTACGTAAGATCGGAAATGAGGAACGCTCGGCGGTATTGATCCTCTATCCGATGCTGCTGGCCATCTTGGTGATGAGCCTGACGCTACCCGCCATCTATCAACCGCCCTCGCTGTTGCACCTGGCGATGATGGCGCTGGTCGGCGTGTTCTCGGTCATCGCCCAGCACCTGATCATTCTGGCCTACAGGGCCGCGCCTGCCGGTGTTGTCGCCCCCAGCCAGTACAGCCAGATCATCTGGGCGACGATCTTTGGCATGGTTTTCTTTGGTGAACGCCCGGACATCTGGGTCGCGGTTGGAGCAAGCGTCATCATCGCGTCTGGCGTCTACGTTGTCTGGCGCGAGAGCCGGGCGAATACGTCATCGGTCAACACCCCGGTGCTGCGGGTGCGGTCGCCTCGATCAGATACAGGTGCGACACGGCCGGGAGACTAGAACCCAGGCGTCAAGTATCCTTGCATCTGATCTTGAGATCACCATTTGTACCGCTCTTATCAAAGCGATCGATAGCACGTACCAAATCGCTCAGCCTTTTATAGCCATAAGTTCGAGAGTCGAAATCCGGATACATCTTGCCTAATTGGCTTCCCACAAATGAAAGACTGGCCCAACCATCGGCTTCGTTCGTGTTTAGTACAACGTTCCGGATCAACTGGTATGCATGGTTCAGCTCATGCTTTGATTTTACGTCACCGACTTTTTTGACCTGAGGCGCGCCAGCTTCAGGCTTCTCTATGTTTTCAATGTAAATGAATCGGTTGCATGCTGCGACAAACGCGCTTGGTGCCTTGCGTTCGCCGATCCCAAACACATCCAAACCCTGTTCGCGGATACGACTGGCGAGACGGGTGAAATCACTGTCAGAGGACACCAATACAAATCCATTGAACCGGCCTGAATGCAGGATATCCATGGCGTCAATCACCAGCGCGATATCACTTGAATTCTTCTTTGATGTGTTAGCGAACTGCTGATGTGGAACGATGGCATATTCGGCCAGAGATTTGGCGTCCCACCCTTGGGGCGATCCATTGGAAAAATCCCCATAGATCCGCCTTAAACCCGCTTCGCCCAATGTTGCGATTTCTTCAAATATCTCAGCGGCATGTTTTGCGGAAACGTTGTCCGCATCAATCAGAACCGCAAGGCGGTCCGTATTTCCTGGTATCACCTGAATTCCTCAACTCAAAATTTAATTCGCATTGAGATATGTAAGAATGAAAAAGGGCGGACAAAAGCCCGCCCTGTGCATTTTGCATATTTTTATCAGTAGACTACGACAGATCTGATGCTCTCACCTTTATGCATCAGATCAAAGCCGTGGTTGATGTCGTCCAGACCCATGGTGTGGGTGATCATCGGATCGATCTCGATCTTGCCGTCCATGTACCAATCGACAATCTTGGGCACATCGGTCCGGCCCCGTGCGCCGCCAAAGGCGGTTCCGCGCCAAGAACGCCCGGTAACCAGCTGGAACGGACGGGTCGAGATTTCGGCCCCTGCAGGCGCCACGCCGATGATGATTGATTCACCCCAGCCCTTGTGCGCCGACTCAAGGGCTGTGCGCATCACGCCAACATTGCCGGTGGCGTCAAAGGTGTAATCGGCACCGCCCTTGGTCAGGTTGACCAGATAGGGAACCAGATCGCCTTCGACCTCGGTCGGGTTGACGAAATCGGTCATGCCGAACTTGGTGGCCATCTCGACCTTTGACGGGTTGAGGTCGACACCGACGATCTGATCGGCCCCGGCCAGACGCAGGCCCTGGATCACGTTCAGGCCAATACCGCCCAGACCGAACACAATCGCGCGGCTGCCGACTTCCACCTTGGCGGTGTTGATCACCGCACCAATGCCGGTGGTGACGCCGCAACCGATATAACAAATCTTGTCGAAGGGCGCGTCCTCACGCACCTTGGCCAGCGCGATCTCGGGCAGAACCGTGTGGTTCGAGAAGGTCGAGCAGCCCATGTAGTGCAGGATCGGATCGCCATCCAGCGTCGAGAACCGCGAGGTCCCGTCGGGCATCAGGCCCTTGCCTTGGGTTTCGCGGATCGCCTGACACAGGTTGGTTTTAGGATGCAGACAGTATTCACACTCACGACATTCAGGAGTGTAGAGCGGGATCACGTGATCGCCTGGCTTCAGGCTGGTGACGCCCGGGCCGACCTCAACCACAACGCCCGCGCCTTCGTGGCCCAGAATGGCCGGGAACAGGCCTTCGGGATCGGCACCCGACAGGGTGAATTCATCGGTATGGCAGATGCCGGTGGCCTTGATTTCCACCAGAACCTCGCCCGCCTTGGGGCCTTCGAGGTTCACGTCCATCACTTCCAAAGGTTTGCCCGCCTGAACGGCAACGGCGGCACGGGTACGCATGGTGCTAATCTCCCTGTCTTATTCGCCCCGACCCTGCGTCAATTGCAGGGTGTTTTCAACTGTGCTTTCATGCCAGACTTGCTAATTGGTTGATATTGCAGAAACGACATCGCCGGAATGAGGAACGCCAATGCACAGATTTATCCCGATTCTGATCCTTCTGGCCGCCTGTGCCGAAACGCCCGTCCCCGAAGACGCACGCCTTGCGCCCGAGGCCGCGCCGGTTGATCTGGCCTTTTGTCAGGGCGAAGCATTTGCCAACTCCGTAGGCCAGCCGGTTTCAACCATTCGGGCCGATTTGCCGGAACGCACCCGCGTACTGGGGCCGGATGATATTGCGACGCAGGATTACCGGATCGACAGGCTGAACGTCTATGTAAACGGTGCGGGCGTTATTCAACGCCTGACGTGCGGGTAAACGTGGACTCAGCCGCTGATTCTCGGATAAGAACAAAATGGGAACATTTTGATGTCTGCCGATGCCAAAACGCCGAATACTCTCATTGTGGTTTCCCCGTCTTGGGGCTGAACGGCTGATCCGCACCGCGCGGGGGCTGCATTCTGGGCCGTTAGCCGTGGTCACTGAGCAGTCGAACATGCAGGTCATTACCTCGCTGAATATTGAGGCGCAGGCCGCCGGGCTGCGTGTGGGCCAGCCGGTGCGCGATGCCCATGCCATGTGCGCCAGCCTGATCACACGGCATCGCAACGCCCCGGCCGAGGCCGCGTTTCTGACCGCGCTACGCCGCTGGGCGGGTAAGTTCAGCCCCTGGGTAGCCGAAGAGGCTCCGGACGGGCTGATCGTCGACCTGTCGGGCTGCGCGCATCTGTTTGGCGGGGAAGAGGCGCTGCTGAGCGTGCTTGAAACCGACTGCGCCGATATGGGCCTCAGCGTGCAGATGGGCATTGCCGACACGCTGGGCGCAGCCTGGGCTTTGGCCCGCTATGCGGGGCAAGAGGCCACATCCGACCGCAATGGCGATGCCATCAGCCAAGAAGCTCGCGCCACCCGCGCCCGGGCGGGTAAACGGCGGCACTGGACCAAAGGCGGGGCTGCACCACAGGTGATGGCCTTGGGTGGTGGCGCGCGCATTGCGGCACCGGGGCAATCTTATGGTGCACTCAGCCCCCTGCCTATCGCGGCGCTGCGGTTGGACGATCCGGTTGTGGCACAGCTGAACCGTCTGGGACTGCGCCGGATCGGCGACCTGCTGGGCCAGCCGCGTGCCAGTTTGGCGCGGCGCTTTGGGCGTGGGCTGGTGCTGCGGCTGGATCAGGCCATGGGCAGCGCGCCCGAGCCGGTTTCTCCGGCCCGCCCACCACATCATTTTGCGGTGCGGATGACGCTGCCCAATCCGATTGGTCTGATTGAAGATGTCATGGCTGCCGTCGATCGGGTGCTGCCAACGCTCTGCGCCAAGCTGGAAGAGAAAGATCGCGGTGTCCGCACCTTGCGGCTGGAGGCGCATCGCGCCGATCAGGCTGCCGAGGTTATCGAGATTGGGCTGGCCCGTCCGACCTATGACAAACACCGGATTCGCCCCTTGTTAGAGATGAAAGTTGACAAGATCGATGCAGGCTATGGCATCGACATGCTGCGGCTTGAGGCGATCCAGACCGAGCCCATCCACGCCCGCACGATCGCCGGTCATGCCGAGGCGCGCCGCGTGGCCCGTAACAGGCTTGAGGGCAATACAGCCGTGGATGACCTGATCGGTAAGCTGGGCGCAAGGGTAGGGCTGGAGGCGATCACGCGGCGACATCCAGCGGCCTCGCACATCCCCGAGAAAACGGCGCAGACGCTGGCAGCGGCGTGGTCGGAGCCTGCACGCGACTGGCCTGCGCCGCCACGCCCCCGGCCCTTGCAGATGTGGCAGCCCGAGCCGGTTATGGCGCCGGAGACCCCGGATGTTCCAACCACCTTCCGCTGGCGCGGGCGCGACTGGCGACTGGCGCAGGCCACCGGCCCGGAACGGATCGCACCGGAATGGTGGCTGGATGATCCCAACTGGCGCAGCGGCGTGCGCGATTACTGGGTGGTGGTGACAGAACAGGGGGAGCGTCTATGGCTGTTTTATGGCCATGGCAGCACTATGTCGGCAGGCTGGTTCTGTCAGGGGTATTTTTGTTAGACTCTATTTTCTGCGATAAACCAACAGATCCGGCAGATAATCAATCAGGCGAATAAACCACGAAAACGGTGCCGGGAAATCGGTACGGAACCGGCGGCGCGACATCGCTTTGACCACGCGTTCTGCCGCATCCTCAGCAGTCATCAGCATCGGCATTTTGAAACTGTTCTTGTCGGTCAGGCGGGTCTTGATGAAGCCGGGATTGACAATGCGCACCGTCACGCCCGTACCCGCCAGATCATGCCGCATCGTCTCGGCCAGCGAGATCAGCGCGGCCTTGCTGGCCCCATAGCCGATAGCGGAAGGCAAACCATGATACCCGGCCAGCGATCCGATCAACGTGATCTCTCCGTGACCCGCCTGCACAAAGCCCGGAACGGTTTCACCCAATACCCGCAACGCACCCGAATAGTTCACATCGCTGATCCTGAGCGACGCCTCGGTGTCCCAGTCGCCCGAGCGCATGGGCTCGTAAGCGCCTGCATTATAGATCAGCCCATCGATATGGCTGGCCTCGGCCACGGCGGTGCGAACAGAGTCTAAATCAGTCACATCGCAGGGAATCGCCCGGGCATTAGGCAGCTTGGAACAGATATCATTCAAACGCGCAGAGTTGCGCGCAGACAGGATGAGATGCGCGCCCTCACGGCTCAACGCCTCAGCCAAGGCGCGGCCCAAGCCCTCGCTTGCGCCGATGATCCAAATGGTTTTCCCGTCAAAGCTGCTCATGTGTGGGCCGTTTCAATTGTGTTTCACAATAATACGGCCCCGCATACGCGTCGGATCAAAACGGTATCGCAAATCACGAATGCTGTAACCAGAAGTCACAAGGTAGTGCATTTGTTAAAAACTCCTATCCCGAGTGATCCAGCGCACCGTACCGTGCGTATCCCATTGTAAAATGTCACATAACGAGGCTGGAATGTTCGACGAAATCCGGGGTGTACGGAAGAAAATTGCGATTGTAGGTGCAGGCATTTCGGGTCTCTCCGCCGCGTATTACCTTTCAGAAAACAACGACGTGACGGTGTATGAAGCCGAACCCAGATTGGGCGGCCATGCCCGCACAGTAATGGCTGGCAAAAACGGAGAGCAGCCGGTCGACACCGGATTTATCGTCTTCAACTACGCCACCTACCCCTATTTGACCCAGCTTTTTGACGAATTGAACGTACCTGTCATCAAAAGCGAGATGAGTTTTGGCGCGACCATCGACAACGGTCGCATCGAATATGGCTTGAACAATTTGCGCACGCTGACCGCGCAGAAACGGAACCTGGCGCGACCCGCCTATTACAAGATGATCGCTGACATCCTGCGCTTTGGCAAGGAAGCCCCCGAAGCCGCCAAGGACGACGACACCACAATTGGTGAACTGGTCGATCAGCTGCGTCTGGGACACTGGTTCCGGCACAACTATCTGTTGCCCATGTGCGGCGCGATCTGGTCTACCCCGGTCGAGTTCGTGGATCAGTTCCCGGCCCGTTCGCTAGTACAATTCTTCCGCAACCATGCTCTGCTGGCGAGTGGGCGCGCCAATCAGCACCAATGGTACACTGTCAAAGGCGGCAGCATCGAATATGTCCGCCGCATCGACGCCGCCCTGCGCGCCCGTGGTTGCGACATCCGGCTGGCCGCCCCGGTTCAGAATGTTCAACGTGGTGAAATGGGCGTCAGCGTCACAAGTCACGGCCAGACGGATCAGTTCGACGAAATCATCCTGGCAACCCACTCGGACCAGTCCCTTGCCATTCTGGGTCAACGCGCAACCCTCACCGAGGCCGCCGCGCTGGGTGCGATCCGCTATCAACCCAACACCGCAATTCTTCACTGTGACCCAGGGCAAATGCCGAAACGGCGCGCCTGCTGGTCCAGCTGGACTTATCGCTCGCAAGCTGGAAATGTGGGCGTGACTTATTGGATGAACCGGCTTCAGAACATCCCGGACAGCGATCCGCTGTTTCTGACGCTGAACGCCTCATCAGAAATTCCCGCGGACAAAATCTATGATCAGGTCGAATTTGCCCATCCGGTGTTCGACAAAGCCGCCCTGAAGGCACAAGGGCAAATCCGCGAGATGCAGGGACAGAACCGAACCTGGTTTGCCGGCGCATATAACCGGCACGGATTTCACGAAGACGGGATTGCCAGCGCGATGAATGTCGTTGCGCAAATAAATGGCACCCCGCAAACCATCGGAGCTGACAATGGCTTTTCTGGGAACGACCCGGCCATCGCTGTGGCGGCCGAATAACGGGATGTGGCGCGCGGCGCTGCTGACAGTGGCTTTGCTGGCCCCGCCAGGAGTGCTGGCATCGCCAGTGACAGAAGAATTGAACGACGCGCAACTGCGCGGCTCAGCGACTTTTCGGTATCTGGGTCTGCCGATTTATGACGCCAAACTCTATACCCCCGGTGGCGCTCCGCTTAATTGGAGCGAAGACATCGGCCTGCAACTGACATACCGCAAAAACATCAAGAAGAAAGCGCTGGTCAACTCGACCCTGGACGAGATGGACCGGATCGGACGTTCTACCCCCGTGCGCGATCAACTGGACCGGTGCTTCAAATCCGTGACCAAGGGGGACAGCTTTCTGGCTGTGTCCAACGGGCCGGATAACGTGAGCTTCTGGCTGAACGGTCAAAAGACCTGCACCATGTCTTATCCGGGTATCAAGCGCAGTTTCATGTCCGTCTTTCTGGGGGAAAACACGCGATCCGCGTCTTTCACGCAGAAACTTCAGGGGCGCTGATGCTTTATCCTCGGGTCAGCCTGTACGCGTTGATGCTCGCTGCGGCGGGTATCCCACTTTATATACACCTGCCGCGCTTTGCGGCGGTAAATCTGGGCTTTGGCTTGGGGGTTATCGGAACCGTCCTGCTGATGATCCGTCTTGTAGATCTGGTGCAGGATCCGTTGATTGGCTGGGCAATCGACAAATGGCCAAAGGGACAGCTTGTGTTCGCCTCTCTGGCTGCATTGGGGCTGGCGGTTGGGTTCCCTCTGCTCTTTAGCTTGCCGCAGGGTGCCAGTGTATCAGCGCTGATCGCGATTCTGATCTTGCTGTTTTCGGCATACAGCCTCGGAACCATTCTTCTGTATGGGCGCAGCGCAACTTTGGCAAAACACACCGATCCAAAAGAGCTGATGACCTTGGCGGCCTTTCGTGAAGGCGGGCAACTGACCGGCGTGGTCATCGCCGCGAGCGCCCCGGCGCTTTTGGTTGCATTCGGAGCACAAGCCCAAGGTTATCCCGCTTTTGGAGTGTTTTTGGGACTGTTGTCCGTTCTGACCTTGGTGCTGACCGTTCCGATCTGGAGACGTACGCCAATCACTGGCACCGGCCTGTCTTTTGCGGGGCTGGGTCAGGCTGGGGGATTGCGTTTGCTGGCTCTCGCGCTGGTGAACAGCCTACCGGTAGCCATCACCTCGACCCTGTTTCTGTTCTTTGTAGAAGACCGACTGCAACTGCCGGACAAAGCTGGCCCACTGTTGATCCTGTTCTTCCTCAGTGCAGGCGCAAGCGTGCCGCTTTGGGCCAAGCTCAGCAACCGGATTGGCCCGAAACAGACTTTGCTGATTGCCATGCCCCTCTCGATCGCGGGGTTTATCGGTGCCGCTAGCCTAAGCGCCGGAAATCTTGCCGGGTTTGCTGTGATCTGCCTCGCCTCGGGCGCTGCTCTGGGTGCGGACATGGTCGTGTTACCCGCCATGTTCTCGGTCGTCCTGACCCGGGCCGGGCTGAACGCATCTGCCGCGTTTGGTATCTGGTCTTTCGCAGGCAAACTGGGCCTTGCTCTGGCTGCCTTTTTCACCTTGCCGCTGTTGGAACGCAGCGGTTTCACCCCCGGTCAAACCAATTCTGCACAAGCGCTGGATACACTGAATCTGGCCTATGCAGTGCTGCCCTGCATCCTGAAAGTTGGGGCATTTGGAATGGTCTTGACCCTGTCGACCGAGGTCGCAAGCAAATGAACGCTATCGCCATCATACTGCTGGTCCTTCTGATCGCAGTTTTCATCCGCGCCCGACTGTTGAGCTTTCGCGCGCAATCTCCGTCGGATTACACAGGAACTGGTCCTGTCTTTTCGCTAAAAGAGCATCTGAACGGGGAAATCCTGTCCGAGGGGCTGATCTATGGCCCCAATGGGAAGATGTCGAACAGCTTCGTCGCCCGTATGGTTGGCGAATGGAACGGAAACTCGGGCACGCTGTCCGAATATTTCACCTATTCCAACGGCAAACAGATGTCCCGAAAATGGTATCTGACACTGGGCACCGGCAACACCTTCACCGCAATGGCAGACGATATTGTCGGTGAGGGTCAGGGCATCATGTCGGGATCAACCGTCAAACTGACCTACCGGATCATCCTGCCTGAAGATGCCGGTGGACACACTTTAGATGTGACAGATTGGATGTATCTGACGGAACACGGGGTCATCATGAACCGGTCCGAGATGCGCAAATTCGGCCTCAAGGTCGCTGAACTGGTGGCCACGATGCGCCCCGCTCCCGACGTGAAAATCACACATGTGCCAGGTGCAAACGGGTATGATGCGACATCCGAAGGGAAACCGCTGCAATGAGTGTTTTCCGTTCCCTGATCACGTTTCTGGCAATTGCAAGCCTTGCCCTTCTGGCGGCGTGCTCCAGCAAGCCCAAAGTGCCCAAGACGTTTTTGTCCGACCGGCAATTGAACCTTGAGGAATTCTTCGAAGGCAAGACGGTGGCCTATGGTCAGTTTCAGGATGTTCTGGGCAATATCCCCCGCAGATTCACCGTTGATATCGACGGGGCATGGGATGGCGAAACCCTGACACTGGTCGAAGATTTCGTCTATGACGATGGCGCCACCGAACAGCGTATCTGGTCTCTGACCAAAACCGGTGAAGATACCTGGACAGGTACTGCCCCCGGCGTGTTGGGCACTGCCAGCGGGATTGAGCGTGGGGATACGTTCAACTGGAAATACAAGATCGACCTGCCGATCAAGGACGGGACGATGCGTGTCAAATTTGACGACTGGATGTGGTTGTTGGATGACGACCGGCTGCTGAACCGCGCCTATGTCTCACGCTATGGCGTGCGCCTGGGCGAAGTGATCCTATTCTTCGAAAAGAAGTAGCCGACGTAGGCTCAAACCTTCATTTCGTCAGTAAAAGATGAATTCGTCGGTAGGAACCTGTGACGATCCACTGGCCGATCCTGCCCGCTTCGTTCTTGTCCCGTCCGAGGCGGCAGCCTCGGGTACAAGTGCATTTTCTGATTTGAGGCGCGCGCGCTCAATCTCACCCCATAGGAAAAACAGACCGTCCCTTTTGCCCATCAAACGCGCAGGCACCCTGGCCCGCAAAACACGTGTTTTTGCTTGTGGCATCTGCTCTCTCACTGCCTCCGGTGTTGTCCACCTTTTTGGAAAGGCTATCGAATTTGTGCAAAAAAAGCAATTTTGCATAAGCAAAATGGCGCTCGCAATCATGCATTGATGGGCTGGCAGCATGACTCACTTTAAGATTGCATTCGAGTTCTGCGCCCAGCAATCGTTCTCCGACCTGTTTTCCCAACCTCAACCAAATCGCGCGGCGTTCGCCGAAAGAGGGGGGGTGATTGTAGCACCCCCCTCTGGAAATACCGGAACGCAAGAAGACCTCAAAATGCACGTAGTACATCGAGGCTTCGACACTTTCGCACTTTCGATTCAGGCGAACATTTCTCAGGAGCTGTTCGATTTGCTTAATACCGAACGGGACAGAGCCGAAGAAGAGCGGCACCCCGTTCCGATCAGCTACGGTGGCGCAGACTTTGACTTGTTGCCCCATGGTGGCAACGGGTATCGCTTTATCCTAAAAGGGGGGCCTTTGGATGTGCATTGGTCCTTCAAGAAACCAAATGCACGCGACCCTTGGGGCATTCGGATTTCGGTTGGTTCAACACTTCTTGCGACACAAGGGCTCGGGTGCGCGCGATCTTATATTGATAAGACCCTGACAAGGCTGGGAACCGATTTGAATCGCATTAGGGTATTATCGGTCGGGCGGATTTCTGCGTTGATGTACTGGCACCTAAATACCAAACATGACCGTTATCTACGTCGTCGGTATTTTTCTAAATCTCGCGGGTCTAGGTCTGGCCATATCGGGCTTATTGGGTGGTCCGGTCAAAACAGATGCATGTATAAAAAACCTACCAAACCCATTTTCCGCCATCGTTGTTGGCGTCACTGTTTATCTGATATCAATCTCGAATGATCTGGCTTTCATTGCGCTTTCTCTAGGGTCAGGACCCATTGATTTTCGTTTTGCAGCATGATTCACGGTTCTAAAACTGAGCGGTGAACATGTCTGA
>NZ_JBXWQF010000011.1:0-147108 GCF_059612245.1 Ruegeria sp. CDSA079
CTGACAAGAAAGGCACTCGCGCTCAGTTCGGTACGCCTCTCTCTGCGCCAGCAACACGTTGTTTTTCAACAATATCGCCACCAAGCCGCCTTTCGCTGCGTTTGCAACCCCGACCATCGTTAATGGCAGCTTTTTGCAGACAGTACTTTGTAAACTCCCAAAATTTAAATGGAAACAGGCGTTCAGACTTGAACGGTAAAGACGCTTCCGCGGCAGTTCCGGTTAGCACCACAGCAAATTACCTGGGGGGCTTGAGGTTAGGGCGATAACCTCAAGCTTTAGTTTTGGGATAATTTCTCCAAAGCTTCTACTATGAGGTGCACCCTCGTTGATGGGTTTTCGTGGTGCGGTGCATCTCCCCTAGCTTGAGAATTCTGCAGGGTTCTTGTCGCGCGTTTTCTTGCTTCAGCCCGTTGCGGGGCAATCTCAGCAAAAAACTTTTTGCAATCTGATTTCTCATAGCCCTCAAACACGGCGACACCATCCAGCTTGGCGCGCTTTAAGTCCGAAATTAAAGACTTGGCGGGGGAAGCACCAGTTTCTGCAGCCTCATAAGGTTTGCAACTGTCTGATACATGAAACGTGTACCAAACCTCAAAGCATGGCACCGAAGTCGCTGCAACAACGGTCTTTTTACTGAAACCACGACGTTTTTTTAGTCCCGTAGCTTTGGCGATTGCATCATCATAGCTTGCGTGCCGATCCCGGTCGAACACTAGATATATCTGCTCGAAATCGTCATCGCTATTCAAAATGCGTTCTGCAGTCTCGACCACGTTGATCGGAGCTGATCCACCTTCTCCTGTGATCCTGACCTTGGCCGTGGTTAGGCCCATTTCCGCAATCAGCCGTTTGAAGTAATCTGGCTCCGTCTTTTCCCCTTCTGTGACAATCAAAACTTTGTCACGCTCTTGACGCGTGGCTCCGCGACGCTTCAATTCATTGCGCCCTTTGGCGCGGCGACGGCTATGCCTTACCATGTTTAGCGAGCCACCTTTGGGACACCACCAAAGCGCCCGTCCAAATATTTTCTTTGAAACCCTTTTGCCCCTCTTTCCTTAAAGTCCGACAACGGCACGAGCTTAGCAGCTAGGTCCGCACCCTTTTCCACGATCCAGATCTGATCGCGCCCCATGCATTCCTGCTCGGAGACCGAAGTGTCATGAGTGGTAAAAATCAACTGCGCGCCCTTGGGATTGGTTTCTGGATCGGCGAAAAGGCCCACAAGATATTGGAAGGCAAGTGGATGCAGCCCGGTGTTAAGCTCATCAACAACTAAAGTCAGGCCTGTGTCCAGAACATCCAAAATGGGGCCAGAAAGGCTAATTAAAACCTTTGTTCCAGTGGATTCCTCCTCGAGAGGTAAGCTCGTTGGTTGTCCGTTATTGTCTTGCCTAAAGGTAGAAACAATTGGAACTTTAAGCTCTTTGAGGTCGGGTGAACCTTTTGCATCAATTGCTTTGTACATCGCTAGCGCGAGTTCCTTAACCTCGGAAGTCATTTCCGTTTCTTCCAAATGAAGATCGCTCAAAGAAATGTCCGCCTCTCGCATGAAGCCAAGAATTCTCTGTTTTGAATCCTGATCTTTCAGCCATTTAGCGGTAGTAATGTTTAGATGAGAGAATGTGCTGGGGTAACCTAACCGCCACGCCTTGGTAATCCATTCATATAGAGGAGTTAAGGCTCTGGAATTCAGTCGTACCGCAGTACTTAGAAAAAGGGAGTTCGGCAGAGTTTGAGCTCTCCAGCTTTCGCGTTCACCTTTAAGTTGGGCTGCGTTTAGCTCCCATTCAACTGTACCCGTTTCAGCATCATAGGTGCGAGAGAAAATATGTCGTTCGCGACCAGTAGCGCTAGGACGGGTAAAAAGCCACTCTTCCAACACTCGTTCACGATTCACGACGAAACCGTATTGATACAGTGTCCCTTCGTGAAGAATGACTACTTCAAATTCTGATGGCTTATCACGCCATTCACCGTGAAATACGAATGGCTTGACTGGGAGCTCATCTCCGGGCGAGTTATTTCCCGAGTCACTTACAAGCCGCTTCATCGCTCCCATTGCATCAATCAGTGAAGATTTACCCGAGCCATTAGCACCAAAGATACAGGCTTCGCTCAACACATAAGGCACGGTAGAAAGGCCTGTCTCCAACACATGCCCATGGCCCGCTCGTTCCGTGGTTGCGCTAGCCGCCATCGAAAAAGTTTGTTTTTCGCGGAATGCACGGTGGTTCTCCACCGAAAATTCGATCAGCATCCGATTCACTCCTACTTTCGGCGCCTTTTTTGCATGCTTTCTCAAAAATATCTACCTAAATAAGATTACCTAGACGTTAAGCGAGTATCCGCTCATAGTTTGTAGAGCGGGTTACTGGAACCCTCCACCGCCTATGCAGCGGAAATGCGTGAAACTTCGTTACTGCATCGTGTCAGGGAAAGTGCTGTAAAATTGCAAGTGTCCTCATGCAAGCCTTGCCTTCAACCTGACCGGTTGGGGTTGACAATAGTGTTGCCCTGTTTGGCTCAGGCCGAAATTCACGCCAATGGCAACTTTGGGCTGTTACCTGTCGAATGCCACCGCAGCATTTTGTTCTAGCGGCAAAGACCGATTAGGGCTCCAAGCGGACCTACGATAGTCTGTACAAATCTGCCTCCAAGCACCTTTTCCTTTCAAACAGCACCTTGTGGCTCAACAGCCATGCCCGTCAGGTCTCCAATAGAAATCTGCTCAAGGGCGAGCACCCGAACGCGGTACATTCCCCCGACCTGTTGACAAAGACGGGCGGGCTTGTCACCTAAATGCATAACCTTGATCGCTGCAGATGTGGCTGAGCAGACCACAAGCAGTGTCCCGCACAAGGTGGCTGAGGCAGGGCATGCAGGTTTCGACCAGACACAGGATTGCCAGAACCCTGACCATCGGATGCGCAGGCATACTGATGGCGTTTGTGGTGATCGGATTTACCGGACAAATCTTTGCCGTGGGGGACTCGATTGCCCTTTTGCGTCCTCAAGCTGGCGTTTTGCTTCTGCCCTGTGCCGCGTTCTTGCTGTACCTGCACGCCAGATATTTGGCTTTGACGACCTGTGCCGTTGCCGCGATGGCCCTTGGTTCCATTGCCGCCAGCTATGCTGCGCCTTCTGCTGAATGCAACGGAACCTGCCTGACGCTGTACCAAAAGAACCTGATGAGCAAAGCCTGGCCGCGCTATCCTCTGGCTGACGATATCATCGCGTCCAACGCCCAGATTGTGACTTTGCAAGAAGTGTCCAGTCACAATCAAAAATACATGAACAACCTGTTCGAACACTACCCGTCAAAGGTCGTGTGCAGCTTTCGTCCTGAGCAAAGCGTTGCCATTCTGACGACACTGCCTATCGTGGAGAACTCGGAATTCTGCCTCAAAGGCAGTGGATTGGTCGGTGTGCAGGTTGAGGCTCCTGACGAGACTGCGGTCTGGATCGTCTCGATTCACCTGAATTGGCCATTTCCCTATGATCAGGCGCAGCAAAGTCAGATTATCGCGGATCGCATCGCGGATTTGGACGGCCCGGTTCTGATCGCGGGGGATTTCAACATGGTGCCATGGGGGGCAAGCGTCCAGCGGATCGCCGCGGCTGCGGACAATCAAAGTTTCGGAACTGCGCTGAATACGCATAACCTTGGCAGTTGGAGGGTCCCTTTGCCGATCGACAACCTGCTCTTTCCCAAGGGCACAATCGGAACAGTCGAACTGCGCCCCTTCATGGGCTCGGACCATATGGGAAAGCTCGCCCGGTTTCGTATCGAATAGCGTTTCCGCGGCACTCCTCAGCGCGCAGCTGGTCCGCCTGCCTATGTACTATTTTCGATCAGCGCTTTCAGATTGGTCAACCCGCGCTGATAGTCACCGCCGACCCATTTATCCATCATGAGCCCCATCCATCGGGATATGGGGTTAAGCCCCAAATCGGACTCGAACCCCCAGGTCACCAAGGTCGAGTTTCCACCAGACTCCAGAAGAAATGACGCCGTGGCAGTCCCCATCGGACCGAAATCCAATTCCGTTTGGACGCGCTGGTTTTCCACGCTCTCGACGATCACCTGCGAACCGGTGCCAACCTGCGGGTTATCGGAACTCCAGTTCAGAGCGTTGCCGACGCCTGCATCGGGTCCCGAGTAGGTCAGTTTGGTGTCGGGATCTCGGTGCAGCCAAGGGGACCATTGCTCGGTCTCTTGCATGGAGTTTACGTACGGAAAGATCGCTTCGGCTGGCGCATCGATGGTGATGCTGCGGGACACTTCGGCCTTGCCTGGCAACAGATATGACACCGAGACCAGCGCGATAGCAATCAGGCCCAATCCTGCAAGAATTCGTAGAACAACTTTCATCGCAATCTCCAAAACTCGAAACGTGTGCACGCATCATACAGGATTTCGGCTCTGAATCAGAACCGGAAACCGTGTTGTTTCATCGATGTCAGATGGCAAGAAATTTCTTCTGATGAGGGTCAAAACATTCCAGCCCGCCCGCGCCTATATCGGTCCACAACCCATGCAGGCTCAGTGCGCCTTCCTCAACCGCCGAGGCGATAAACGGGAAAGTCATCAGGTTTTCCAGTGATGCCACAACCGCCTGGCGCTCGAACTGGCGCGCCTGATCGACACGATCTTCGATATCCGCAACCAGATCGTATTTGGGTTTGAGGATGTCCATCCAGCGACCGACAAAGCTTTCTTTGGCTTCCAGTTGAGGCGCTTCGCCCTTGCACATGTCGATGCAACCCTGAACACCGCCGCATTGCGAATGGCCCAACACGATCAGATGCGCGACCTTCAGCGCCGTAACGGCATACTCAATTGCGGCACTGGTGCCATGATGATCGCCGTCGGGCGCGTAAGGAGGCACCAAGTTGGCAATATTGCGGTGAATAAAGAAATCACCCTGATCAGCCCCAAACATAGAGGTCACGTGCACCCGGCTATCGCAGCAGGAAATCACCATTGCGCGGGGGCGTTGCCCTTCTTCTGCCAACCGTTTGTACCAAACTTGGTTCTCGGAATATGTTGTGGCTTTCCACCCGTGATACCGCTTGACCAGATAGGTTGGCAAAGGCTTGGCATAGTCCATTGTAATGTCCCAGTTCTTCTCGGTTCAGGACGCTGTAAACCGAATTCAATAAAAATTCGAGCCATTATCCAGTTTCCCTGCAAGGTTTTGCAAAGGATTTTGCCGCCAGTATCAGACCCACGCCGTGGGGGCGTCAATACTTAGGGTGAATGTGGTGGAAAAGATAATCACGCTAGAACACAAAGAATCCGTCCTGCTGGACCCGGATCAACTCAGCGGGCTGTACAGTCAACTGGGGGACAAGAACGCTCTGGACGTGCTGTGTCGCACGGTTGAAGAGCTGGCCGTGCGTCTTTCAAACTGTGAACGCTATTGGCGACACCGCGAATGGTCTGACCTGCGCAAATGTGCCAAATCGCTGGTCGCAATTTCTGAACAGGTCGGGATGACAGCGCTTGCGCGGGTGGCAGGGGATGTGGCCCAATCCGTCGATGCCGGTGATGCAGTGGCGGCCGGCGCAACCTTGGGGCGGCTGATCCGAGTGGGTGAGCGTTCCCTGACCGCCGTATGGGATCAACAGGATCTTTCCGTCTGACAGGGGTTGCAGGCGGATCAGGCGTGGCTAGTCTGTGCTTGGAAACCACTTGTTGAGACGCCCATGACCCTGTCCTTCGCCCCGTCCTCTGACACCTCTCTGCCGCTGCATGTGATTGCTCAGCCGGATCTAGAGGGGTGGTTGCAAGAGCAACCGCAGCACGTGCAATCCTGGGTCTCTGCGAACGGGTTTTCGGCGGCGCTAGGTCAGTCTCTGCTGTTGCCAGGCAAAAATGGCGCCGCAGAAATGGCACTAGCCGGTTACGGGACTGAAGCAAAGCGCGCGCGCAAACGGTTTCCGCTGGCCGCTGCCGCTCTGTCTCTGCCGGAAGGAACCTATCATATCGCGTCCGGCCTGCCTTCGGACCTGTTAGAGGTTGAATGCCTCGGCTGGCTGCTGGCCGGCTATGCTTTTGATCGCTACGCCATACAATCCGGCGGCTCAGCGGCGCTGGTCGCTCCTGATGGGGTGGATGCAGCCCGTATTGAAGCCATGGCTCAGGCCGAGGCCCTGACCCGCGATCTGGTCAACACTCCGGCGTCGGATATGGGACCGGCGCAGATGCAACAGGCTGTCGAGTCTTTGGCCGACGAATTTGGGGCCACGTGTAGCACTGTCCTGGGTGACGCGCTGTTGGACCAGAACTTCCCGATGATCCACACGGTCGGGCGGGCCGCGGACCAGGCCCCGCGATTGATCGAGGTGAACTGGGGCAACAGCGGCCCCAAACTGACGCTCGTAGGCAAAGGCGTTTGTTTCGACACAGGCGGGCTGAACCTGAAACCGGGTGCCTCGATGGGTCTGATGAAAAAAGACATGGGCGGGGCCGCCAATGTGCTTGGATTAGCGCACATGATTATGGCGTTGGACTTGCCAGTACAGCTACGTGTCCTGATCCCTGCTGTTGAAAACGCGGTTGCAGGCAATGCTTTTCGGCCCGGGGATATCCTGACCTCGCGCAAGGGCTTGACGGTTGAGATCAACAACACAGACGCCGAAGGACGCCTTGTGCTGGCGGATGCTCTGGCACTGGCGGATGAGGGTGAGCCCGATCTGGTGATCTCGATGGCAACACTCACCGGGGCGGCACGCGTTGCTGTGGGTCCCGATTTGGCCCCGTTCTACACTGATGATGAATCCTGTGCGACGGCCCTGTCGCAATCCGCCAAGGCATCGGCCGATCCAGTCTGGCGTTTGCCGTTTCACGCGCCGTATGAGGCAATGATCGAGCCCGGCATCGCCGATCTGGACAATGCACCTTCGGGCGGGTTTGCGGGTTCGATCACCGCCGCCCTGTTTCTGCGCAGGTTTGTGGGATCGTGCCGCTATGTCCATTTCGATATCTATGCCTGGCAGCCGAGCACGGAACCCGGGCGCAGCAAAGGCGGTCTAGGCCAAGGGCCGCGCGCGATACTGAACGCTCTGCCCGAGATGTTAGGCCTGTGACTCACCTCCGCATATCTAAGCCTGTGGTCGATCTGTTGCGTGACCCTGACGGCCCCCGTAACAGGCAGGTCCTGTTCGGAGATACGGTTCAGGTCACTTGTGAAAAAGATGGTTGGAGCCGGGTTATCGCCGACAAAGACGGGTACACCGGCTGGGTGCGAACGGATCAGTTGACCAACTGTAGACCCGCCACGCATTGGATCAAAGCACCGGCGACTCATGCCTATGAAACCGCGTATTTCAAAAGCTACGATCTGGTGTCCCTCAGCTTTGGCAGCAAAATTCACGCGTTGTCAGAAACAGACCGGTATCTGGAAACCGAGTTGGGCTTTGTTCCGAAGGTACACGCCGCACCAATCTCTGAGACGCCGCAGGATCCGCTGGCAGTGGCCGAATTGTTCCTTGGGACGCCCTATTTGTGGGGTGGAAACAGCCGGTTTGGTATCGATTGCTCCGGGCTTGTCCAAGCCGCGCTTCTGGCCTGTGGCACGCCTTGTCCCGGTGACAGCGGTGATCAGGAACGCGCACTGGGTTCAACCCTGAGCGAAGGATCAGCGGCGCATCGAGGTGATTTGGTGTTCTGGAAAGGTCATGTGGCCTGGGTGTCCGGGGACAACATGATTTTGCATGCCAACGCCAGCCATATGGCGGTTGTGTTTGAACCTATGGATCAGGCCATTGAGCGCATTCAAGCACAGGGCGACGGCCCAGTAACGGCACATAAAAGGCTCTAATCGGGCTTTACCGCCCGGATCAGCTTACGTTCCAATACCCGAAGAACCGCGCGCAGATCGTGGCCGCGTTTCAGAATACGGCCATCCATGCCGACAACGGAATACATCCCTTGCCGGAACCTCAGTCGCGGGTGCTTTTCGACGCGATAGATCGGGTGTTCAGCAGTGTGCCGGAAGATCGAGAACACTGCCATGTCGCGCAGGTTCGAGATACCGTAATCCCGCCATTCTCCGGCGGCGACCATCCGGCCATAAACGGACAGTATCTGGGACATCTCATGCCGGTCAAAGGCGACGGGCATCTGCGCTGCACTTGCCGAGAACCGGCTGGGAGGCTGCATATTCATACCTCCAGCCTTGCCGGAAATCGCTTTTGAATCAAGCCTGATGCGTCATGACCCGACAATTCAGGCAGAAGTGTTACCGCCGGCCAACCTGACGGCAAATCAGGATCACGGGCAACAAACCGACAGCCAGAATGACCAACGAGGGCACGGCAGCACCCTCCAACCGCTCGTCCGAGGCCAGCCTGTAGGCTTGCACTGCCAATGTGTCGAAATTGAACGGGCGCATGATCAGCGTGGCAGGCAATTCCTTCATCACGTCCACGAATACAATCAATAGCGCCGTCAACAGGGATGGCGTTAGAATCGGCAAATGTACGCGCCGCAGAGTCCCCAGCGGCGATTGACCCAGTGAACGCGCAGCGGCATCCATATTGGCGTGCACCGTGCTTTGCCCACCTTCATACGCGCTGAGCGCGGCTGCCAGGAACCGCACCATATAGGCTGCAACCAGCAACCAGATTGAACCGGTGACCAGCAACCCTGTGGACACATCGAAAGTCTTGCGCATCCAGGCATCAAGCGCGTTGTCGAAACCGGCGAAAGGGACGATCAGACCCACCGCAATCACGCCCCCGGGCACGGCATATCCCAACCGCGCCAGATATGCCGTCACAGAGGATGCCCGCCCGGGCCTGAGCCGCTGGAAGAACCCAACGCTGATCGCCGCAAAGACCGTGATGACCGCCGCTGTCCCGGCCAAAGTCAGCGAGTTCTGGATGAACCCGATATAGCGTCGCGACAGCAGGTTTTGTTCCGATTCCAACCCCATCTCGACCAGAATGATCACCGGCAGCAAGAACCCGAACAGAACAGGTATCGCACAGAGCAAAAAGGCCCCAAAGGCGTGCAAGCCTGTAAGATCGACCGCCGGTTGCGCCACATGTTGTTTTCCGGCTTGATAATATTTCGCCTTGCCGCGCTGCGTGCGCTCGGCCACGGCCATCACCAGCGCAAAAACCAGCAGGCAAAGCGCAAGCTGCGCCGCAGCCGCACGGTCTGCCATGGAAAACCAGCTGGTGTAGATGCCGGTCGCAAATGTCTGAACACCGAAATACGAAACAGTGCCGAAATCCGCTATGGTCTCCATCACCGCCAGCAGAACGCCGCCCGCAATCGCTGGCCGCGCCATCGGCAACGAGACGCGCCGGAATGCCAACCATGGATTGTTCCCCAGCGCCCGGGCCGCCAAAAACGCCGTTGCGCTTTGCTGCAAGAACGCAGCTCGCGCCAACAGATAAACATACGGGTACAGCACAAGGATCAGCATCACCGCTGCACCCTCGGTCGAGCGGATTTCAGGGAACCAGTAGTCGCGCGGCCCCCACCCCGTTACGTCCCGCAATGTGCTTTGAACGATCCCTGGATGGTCCAGAATGAAAGTGTAGGCATAGGCCAGTACATAGGCTGGAAAAGCCAGTGGCAGAACCAGTGCAATTTCCAGAAACCGAACTCCGGGGAAGCGGGTCATCGTCACCAGCCAGGCGGCTCCGGTGCCGATGCTAAACGTACCTGCCGCGACCAGCACAACAAGGATCAGTGTCGTCGCGGTATAGCTTGGCAGAACCGTTTCGATAAGGTGCGAAATCGTGTCCGTCCCGCCCGTCACCGCAGCCAGAACCACGGCAACCATCGGCAACAGGCAAGCCGCTGCCACAAGATACGCGATCCCCGCCAACAGCCGGGTTCCACGTACGCCACGATTGCGCGATCCGTTTTGTGAATATTCGATTTCGGCCATCATCCCGGCTTGTGATTGGCAAAGGCGAAGGGTTCGCCTTTAATCGACCAAAAAGCTCGGAAACACCAGTGCGACATTCAATAAATCTGCGGCATTTGATGCCGTAGACACGTTTTCCACGGCTATTCGTAAACTCGCTGGTCCTCGATGACCAAACCGTCTTTGGGAAGTGAGCCAGGGGCCACGACCTCGATCGCGCCTTTCAGCTTCAGCACTTCGGCAACCGACTTGGCGTAGGTAGGGTTATCCCCATCCGCGCTTTCGATTTGCACGGTCATTGTGTCCATTTCGCCCTGACGCATCGCGATAACGCGGGCTTTGACAATTTCATCATGTTTGTCGACCAGTGCCGCCACCTGTTCCGGGCGCACGAACATGCCTTTGATCTTGGTGGTCTGGTCCGCGCGGCCCATCCAGCCCTTGATCCTTGTATTGGTGCGGCCGCAAGGCGAAACACCTGGCATGACCGCAGATAAATCGCCCGTTGCAAAGCGGATCAGTGGGTAATCGGGGTTCAGTGACGTCACAACAACCTCGCCGACCTCACCCAGAGCGACCGGGTTGCCAGTTCCGGGGGTTACAATTTCGACGATCACATGTTCGTCGATGATCATCCCATCCATCGCCGGGCTTTCGTAAGCGATGTTGCCCAGATCGGCTGTCGCATAGCATTGCAGGCACGAAATCCCGCGATCCGCATATTCCTGGCGCAGCGACGGGAACAGCGCCCCACCGCCAACGGCGGCCTTTGAGAAACTCAGCGCAACGCCCATCTCATCGGCTTTGTCCAGAATGACCTTCAGATAGTCGGGCGTTCCTGCGTAGGCCGTACACCCGACATCACGCGCCGCTGTCACCTGCAACTCGGTCTGGCCGGTTCCAGCGGGTAAAACGGCTGCACCAACCGCGCGGGCACCATTTTCAAAAATCATGCCCGCCGGGGTCAGGTGATAGCCAAAGCAGTTTTGCACAATGTCACCGGCGCCTACACCCGCCGCATTGAGGAACCGGCCCATGCGCCACCAGTCATGATCCGTGCTGCCCGGCTCGTAGATCGGTCCGGGGGATTGGAACACATGATGAAAATGCCGCGCGGGCTTCACCGTAAACCCGCCAAACGGCGGTCGTTCGGCCTGAGCTCGCGTCAGGTCCGATTTGCGAAATACGGGCAGCAGCGGTAGATCTTCTGCATTAAACACCTGATTAGTGTCTGTTTCAGATAGGTGCGCCGCGAATCCTGGTGCGGATGCTGCCCGCTTGATTTGCTCCACAAGCGCTGTGGCCTGATCGGAGGCGCGCTGGTCTGCCGAGCGCGTTTCGAGTGTGTCGAAATAGGTCATCGCCATATCCTCCATTCGCTCACAGCCACCGCTTGCGGCGGCGATAAGACCGCACGTCGCGGAAGCTTTTGCGGCCTTCATCGGACATGCCGAGGTAGAATTCTTTCACATCCGGGTTTTCGCGCAGCTCGGCAGCCGGGCCATCCATAACCACGCGCCCGGATTCCAGAATGTACCCGTAATGAGCAAACCGCAGGGCAACGTTTGTATTCTGTTCAGCCAGCAGGAAGGACACGCCCTCTTTCTCATTCAGGTCTTTCACGATCCCGAAGATCTCTTCGACCAACTGCGGCGCAAGACCCATCGAGGGCTCGTCCAGCAGGATCGTCTCGGGCCGAGACATCAATGCCCGACCCATGGCAACCATCTGTTGTTCGCCGCCCGAGGTATAACCTGCCTGCGACCGGCGGCGTTCCTTGAGGCGGGGGAAATAGTTGTAGACCAGCTCCAGGTCCCGCTGGATCGCTGCGGACCCATCCTTGCGGGTATAGGCCCCTGTCAGCAGGTTTTCTTCCACGGTCAGGTGTTCAAAACAGTGGCGGCCTTCCATCACCTGAATGACACCTTTTTCGACCAGAACAGCAGGGTCGCTTTCATGCACGCTTTCACCGCGATACTTGATCGACCCTTTCGTGACCTCGCCGCGTTCTGAATGCAGCAGGTTCGACACCGCCTTGAGCGTGGTCGTCTTGCCCGCGCCATTGCCGCCCAACAAAGCCGTGATACCGCCCTTGGGCACGGTCAAGCTGACGCCCTTCAGCACGAGGATCACGTGGTTGTAGATCACCTCAATATTGTTGACCTCAAGCAGGGTTTCCGCCTGCACATCAGTGGTTTGTGCCGCATCCAGCATCAGCGCGTGTCCTCATGCCTGCCCTTCAAGGGCGGTTCGTGGGGAGCGGCAGGCATCCCGCCGCTCCGGTGTTTTGACGTTCCGACCAAAACCGGAACAAAGCTGCGGTTTACTCGCAGCGCGGTTCGATGTTGTTTTCGGCGGCATATGCTGCCGAATCTTCCGCGATCAACTGACCGATCACTTCTGCATCGGTTGGCATGAAGTCCTGAAGTTTGTTCCAGGTGCCGGTCGAAGCATCCCACTGAACAACACCCACCAGACCCGGGCCGCCGTGGTTTTCACAGCTCACGCTGAACTCAGGCCCAAAGCCTGCCATACCCAGCGATTCCATCTTGGCGTTAGTGATTTCCAGCGCTTCCATACCGTCGCGCATCATCGCCGGTGTGATCGCGGTCACGCCATGCATCTCTTGCGCAGTCTTGATCGCCTCCGAGGCCAACATCGCCGCATAGAGCCCACGGTTGTACTGAACCGAACCCAACTGATCACCGGCACCAGCAGCCTTACCCGAGTCAACGACATGCTTCTTCAGGTCGTCATAAACCGGATAGTCAGCGCCCAAACCGGTAAAGGTCAGCGCCTTGTAGCCAGTGGCTTTTTCACCAGCAGGTTCAACGTCGAACTCGGCACCCGACCACCAGACACCGATGAAGTTTTCCATCGGGAAGCGGATGTTTGCGGCCTCTTGCACAGCGACCTGGTTCATCACGCCCCAACCCCACATGACCACGTAGTCAGGCTTTTCGCGACGGATCTGCAGCCATTGCGATTTCTGCTCCTGACCAGGGTGATCCACCGGCAGCAGCGTCAGATCATAACCGTGCTTTTCAGCCAGCATTTCCAGCGTGCGGATCGGTTCCTTGCCATAGGCCGAGTTGTGGTAGACCAGCGCGATTTTCTTGCCGCTCAGATCACCGCCGTTTTCGTTCAGCAGATAGTTGATCGCGCCCGAGGCCCCGTTCCAGTAGTTGGCCGGATAGTTGAACACGTTGCTGAATACTTTGCCGTTTGCAGCCGAGGTCCGACCGTAACCCATGGTGTGCAAAGGAATGCCATCAGCGGTCACTTTGGGGATCAGCTGATACGTAATCCCGGTCGACAGCGGCTGATACACCAGCGCACCTTCGCCCTTTGTGGATTCATAACATTCCACACCTTTCTCGGTGTTGTATCCGGTTTCGCATTCCACAACCCGGATCGGCTCGCCACCGATGCCGCCGTCCCGTTCGTTCAACAGCGTGAAATAGTCGTTGTACCCGTCCGAAAACGGGATACCGCCCGCCGCATAAGGCCCGGTGCGGTAGCTGAGATCCGGAATTACGAGCTCTGCCATCGCCGGCCCTGCGACCATCAGGGCGCTCAGCGCCAAGGTTGCCAGTTTCTTGTTCATCGGGTGTTTCCTCCCTTGATTGATCCGATGGTGTTTTCGGGTTTCGCACCCGTCTTTATGATTGGGCCACCCTTAGTGCGGGAATGGCCAGAGTCTGAGTTTCTCTTTCGCGACGCGCCAAAGCTGCGCCAGGCCATGTGGTTCGAGGATCAGGAACATGATGATCAATGCGCCCACGATCACCAGCTGCAGATGGGCCACGATATCCGTGGGCCAGCCGAGCACATCGACGCCGACGACCTTCAGGACCACCGGCAGCAGCACAAGGAACGCAGCCCCGGCAAACGAACCGAAAATAGACCCTAATCCGCCGATAATCACCATGAACAGCACCAGGAACGATTTCTGAATGCCGAACACCTCGCCCACTTCGACCGCGCCAAGATAGACCGCGAAGAACAGCGCTCCGGCGATACCCACAAAGAATGAACTGACGGCAAAGGCGGTCAGTTTCGCCTTCAGCGGGTTCACCCCGATGATCTCGGCCGCGATGTCCATATCGCGGATCGCCATCCACTTGCGGCCCATGGTGCCGCGCGTCAGGTTGCGCGCCAGAATGGCGCAGAGTGTCAGGAAGATCAGGCAAAACAGATAGGTGGCCCAGGCCGGCGCGTTTGGGCCGGTAATGATGATGCCGAACACATCCCGCTCGGGCGCGTTGATCTGGCCCGATGCCGAATAGTTGTAGAACCACGGCACCCGGTTGAAGAGCCACACAAGAAAGAACTGAGCCGCCAACGTCGCCACCGCCAGATAGAACCCTTTGATCCTAAGACTTGGCAGACCGAACAGAACACCCACAAAAGCCGTGATGCCTCCGGCAAGGATAACATGGATGAACATACTGACGTCGGGAAAGGCGGTCATCAGCTTGTAGCACGCATAGGCCCCCACAGCCATGAAGCCACCCGTACCGAGGCTGACTTGCCCGCAATAGCCCACCAGAACGTTCAGCCCGATCGCTGCGATCGCATAAATCAGGAAAGGCAGCAGCAGGGCGTTTGCCCAATAGTCGTTGATGATGAAGGGAATGATCCCAAACGCCACGGCCAGCACGACATAATACCGATACCGGTCAAACTTGATCGGGAAAGTCTGGCTGTCAGCGGTGTAGGAGGTTTTGAAATCTCCGGCCTCACGATAGAACATGTCTTACTTTCCCCATTCTTCCTGCGCCCGGTTGCGGGCTGCGGCATCCAGTTGGTTGGAGCCTTTGGCGTATCCGCTCGCCTCTGAGGCGCGCGCCAGTTTCAGGTAGGCCAGAACCCCCATGATCAGCCCGGCAAAGGCCAGGATTGCCGCGATGGTCAACTGGCTGTCGGTCAAATCGCCTGACGTGAGGGCGATGTACCCAAAAGCCCAGAACCCTGCCCATGCGATCACGTTGATGATGGCGATCAGCTTGGTCATGCACTACACCCTCTCGATGATCTTTTCGCCGAACAGACCCTGCGGTCGGAACACCAGGAAGATCAGCGCAAGAACGTAGGCAAACCAGTTCTCGGTCGCGCCGCCGACCATTGGGCCAATGGCAAACTCAAACAGCTTCTCACCCACGCCGATGATCAGACCGCCGACGATGGCTCCGGGGATCGAGGTGAACCCACCCAGCATCAGCACCGGCAACGCTTTGAGCGCAATCAGCGACAAGGAAAACTGCACACCGGACTTGGTGCCCCACATGATACCCGCGACCAAGGCGACAAAGCCTGCAACCGACCAGACCATGATCCAGATGAAGTTCAGCGAAATTCCCACCGACAACGCCGCCTGATGGTCATCCGCCACGGCGCGCATCGCCCGTCCCTGCTTGGTATATTGGCTGAATGCCACCAAGGCCGCGACCAGCAGCGCCGCAATCACCGTCGCGACGATATCCAGATTGTCGATGAAGAAGCCGTAGTCGAAGATGTTGAAGGTGGTCTCGTCAATCCACAGGTTGATCCCCTGCGGCAATCCCACATCAAGCGTCTTGATTTCAGATCCCCACATCAGGTCCGCAACCCCTTCGAGGAAGTACGCCAAACCAATGGTCGCCATGAATAGGATGATCGGTTCCTGGCCGACCAGATGGCGCATCACAAACCGTTGCACCGCCCAGGCCAGCAGCACCATCACACCCATCGTCAGGATGACCGCCAGCAGTGCGGGCACGTTCCAGCCAAAATAATGGAAATGCGTGCCAAATGTGGAATTGATCAGATGGGCAAACGGAACTTGCCCGTTCATGATCCCGACCAGTGTCATCGCTGCAAACAGGGCCATAACCCCTTGCGCATAATTGAAAATCCCCGACGCCTTGTAGATCAGCACAAAGCCCAGCGCGACCAGCGCATACAACACCCCGGCCATCAGACCGTTGAGGATGACCTCCATCGCAAATACGAGTTGTTCAGGCATCTGTGCCTCCCCAAATATCTGACCGGATATCAATCATGGCTGACCCCCAGATAGGCGTCGATGACTTCCTGGTTGCTGCGCACCTCGTCGGGTGTGCCATCACCGATCTTCTTGCCGTAATCCATCACGACCACCCGGTCGCTCAGATCCATCACCACACCCATGTCATGTTCGATCAGGGCGATGGTGGTGCCGAATTCGTCATTCACATCGAGGATAAAACGGCTCATGTCCTCTTTTTCTTCGACATTCATGCCCGCCATCGGTTCATCCAGCAGCAACAGCTTGGGTTCTGCCGCCAAGGCGCGGGCCAGTTCGACGCGTTTTTTCAGGCCATATGGCAAGCGCGATACCGGCGTTTTGCGGATGTGTTGAATCTCAAGAAAGTCGATAACTTTCTCGACGGCCTCGCGGTTCTCTGTTTCTTCCGCCTCGGCCTTGCCTTTCCAAAGCGCCTGCTGAAGCATGTTCGTCTTCATGAAACTCAACCGCCCGGTCATGACGTTGTCCAGCACGCTCATGCCTTCGAACAGAGCAATATTCTGGAACGTCCGCGCAATGCCCTGCTGCGCCACCTCAAAGGGCCGCATCTGAGGGCGTTTCGCGCCGTGGAACCAGACCTCGCCCTCTTGCGGAACATAGAACCCCGAGATCACGTTCAGCATCGAGGACTTGCCCGCCCCGTTCGGCCCGATGATGGCGCGGATTTCACCCTCGCGAATGTCGAACGAGATATCCTTGATCGCCACCACCCCGCCAAAGCGCAGAGTGATATTCTTCATCTCCATCACCACGCCGCCGATCTTGCGGCCGTCTTCGGTGACATATCCTTCGGAATTATCCAGCATCAGTTACTCCCTGACACAAAAAACAAGACGGCGGCGGGGCGATAACCGCAGGTCGCGGCGCTCATTCCGCCGCCACTTTGTGCTGTACAACCGCTACAACCGGCACGTCGACAATCTCGAGCGTCGCAGAAATCGACCCTTTGCGACCATCCTCATAGGTCACTTCGGTTGTCGTCGACACGCGCTCGGACCCGTCATAAAGCGCCGTGATGATGTCGTGGAACTTGTCCTCGACAAAGCCCCGACGCACCTTGCGGGTCCGGGTCATCTCACCATCATCGGCATCCAATTCCTTGTGCAGAACCACAAAACGATGCACCTGACAGCCCGACAGCATCTCGTCGGCCGCGACCGACTTGTTGACCTCTTCTACATGGTCACGAATCGTCTCTAACACTTGAGGATTTGCCGTCAGTTCCTGATAGGACGCATAGGCCACGTTGTTGCGCTCCGCCCAGTTTCCCACCGCCGTCAGGTCGATATTGATGAAGGCCACGCAGTGATCTTTGCCGTTGCCGAACAGAACGACCTCCAGAATATCCGGATAGAACTTCAGCTTATTCTCGACATATTTGGGCGCGAACATCGACCCGTCGGCCATTTTGCCCACATCCTTGGCGCGATCGATGATCCGCAGATGGCCCGAACTTTCTTCGATGAACCCGGCATCGCCCGTCGCAACCCAACCCTCAGAATCCTTGGTCGAGGCCGTCGAGGCCGGGTTATTGTAATATTCAACAAACACGCCCGGCGAGCGATAGTGGATCTCGCCCTTGTCATCGATCTTCAGCTCAACATCCGGCGCGGGGACGCCAACCGTATCGGCACGCACCTCACCATCGGGCTGTACTGTGATGAATACGGTTGCTTCAGTCTGACCATAAAGCTGCTTCAGGTTGATGCCCAATGAACGATAGAAATCAAAGATTTCCGGCCCAATTGCCTCACCCGCCGTATAACCCACGCGGAACCGGCCATAGCCGAGCGTATCCTTGAGCGGTCCGTAAACCAACAGATTGCCCAGCGCGTATTTCAACTTATCGCCAAGACCCACCGGCTTACCGTCCAGCAACAGACCTCCGACTTTCTTGGCATGCGCCATGAAGTGATGGAACATGCGCTGCTTCAGCTTGCTCGAATCCTCCATCCGGATCATCACATTGGTCAACTGGTTCTCAAACACGCGCGGCGGAGCGAAGAAATAGGTCGGCCCGATCTCGCGCAGGTCCGTCATCATCGTGTCGGCGCTTTCGGGGCAGTTCACGCAGAACCCGCACCAATAGGCCTGACCAATTGAGAATATGAAATCACCCACCCAGGCCATCGGCAGGTAAGAGAGGATATCTTCGTTTCGGGTCAGATGATCGAACTCGGCAGAATTCTTTGCGCTTTCGATGACGTTGCGGTTGGACAGCACGACACCCTTCGGCTTACCCGTGGTGCCCGAGGTATAGAGCATCACACAGGTGTCGTCATAAGTGATCGCAGCGATACGCTTGTCCAGTTCCGCATCGAACCGCGCGTGACCGGCGCTACCCTCGGCCATTATGTCTTCAAGCGCGTTCATTTGGCTGTGGTCGTACTTCCGCATCCCGCGCTTGTCGGTATACAGGATATGTTCGATCTGATGTACTTTTTCCTGAATTTCGATGACCTTGTCGACCTGCTCCTGATCACCGCAGACGACATATTTCGCGCCGCAATGTTCCATCACATAAGTCATCTCTTCGGCGACCGCGTCCTGATACAATGGCACCGGTACCGCACCCACCATCTGCGCTGCCACCATCGACCAGTAATGCGCCGGGCGGTTGCGGCCTATGACGGCGATATGGTCGCCCTTTGCAACGCCCAGCTCCAAAAATCCAAGCGCGATGGCGCGGATTTCCCTGGCGGCTTCTGCCCAGGTCCAGCATTGCCAGATCCCGAATTCTTTTTCCCGATAGGCCGGGGCATCCCCGAACTGGGTCACATTGCGGTGTAGCAGCGCCGGAAGAGACTGCATCCCTTCAGCGCCCGACTGCGTCTGAGCCAATCTTTTTCTCCTCCCCATCCGGCCCTCCTCAAGACCGGAAACGGCAAACCAGAGGTCGCCCCGGATGCCAGCGTCCCGATTAGGGACACTGGCACGATCAGCGTCAAGTTTTGCCTGATGTTTTCTCAATTCTTACGAATTGTAACAGGCATTGAAAGGTGAGATTTCTACAAGATGTGCATGCCGTGCAATTGGACGAGACTGCCAAGATCCGGGTTGAGCTTGACGCAAGCTTCTGGATGCTTCGCGCAAAAAACGATTTAGGACGAAAGGCGCTGACACGAGATAGCACGTAGGCCACGACCTGATATATAGGCCGCCCCGGAACACTGCGCCGAAAATCCGATAGCGCGACAACCACTGCTTTTTTGCCGGGGAAAGCTGGACAATGTCTGTTATCCGATCAATGAGAGGTGGCCCTCTAATTACTTCAGGACAAAAGCGTGGGACTACGGCGATACTTCAGACGGCATTTTTGCCCTAATACGCGAACTCAGGTTTACCACGCCGGTGCCGGACATCCGCTGTACAACTACATCTGCGAGTTCCCGGCCATGGAACTGATTCGCGATTTCTCCGAACCTGATCCAGAAGCAAGAGACGGGTTGATAACCAACTTCCTTGGCGTCAGGATCGAACCTCGCGTGATGCCCAGCATTCTGGATCCGTTTGCAGGCTCGGTAGAGGCGATCCCCGATCCGGGAAATTGGCATGCCGACATCGCGGAATGGGCGGCGGCGCTTCTGTCTGTGAAAGAGGCGTCTGGCACTTATCGAATAATCGAGCTCGGCTGTGGTTGGGCATGCTGGTTGAACAACATGGGCTTCGTCGCGAAAAAAAGAGGCCTGAACGTTGATTTGATCGGTATTGAAGGTGACGGCTCTCATCTGGCGAATGCCGAGCGAACGTTTCAGCTGAACGGCTTTAATCCGGACGAATTCCGTCTCGCCAACGGAGTTGCCGCCAGCAAGGAAGGCATCGCGCTATTCCCCAAGTTTGAAAAGGAACATGAAAACTGGGGCGCAGAGCCGGTTTTTTATCCGAGCGAAGAGATCCTGGCCAAAGCCCGAGCCAAAGGCAACTATACCGAGCTGGATTGTTATACGCTCGAGAACCTTTCGAATGGCGAAGCTGTCGATTTGCTGCATATCGACATTCAGGGATCGGAGTTGGACTTTGTGCGGAACAATTTCGATAGCATAGAAAAGCTTGTAAAACGCGTGTTTATCGGAACGCACTCTCGCTATCTTGAAGGCGCTTTGCAGGAGTTTTTCCTGTCGAAAGGATGGAAGCTCGAGATGGACCGCCCAGTTATTCATACGTTGATCCAAGGGCGCCCACAGATCGAAACGGATGGCGTATTGCTGTTCAAAAACCCGAACCACAACAAGCTGTCGTTGCGCTGAAAGAAATGCGGTTTGAGTCTGGTGGCTTTCACGATCGGCTTTTTTGGCGGCGTGAAAGTTCCTGGACATTCTTTGATCCACCCTTCTTGCCCACGCATTTGCAACGTTTCAGGGTCATCCATTGACCGTTCGCATTTTAACCCCTCGACACTTGGTACAACGACAGCGGACGATGTAACAAAACCAAATCGTGAATGCCGCGGCCTCAGTTGAGGGAAAGAGTCACGATCAACGTCAAGTTTTACCCGATGTTTTCTCAAGTCTCGCAAATTGTATCAGGGTTGGTGAGAGACCTTTCTGTTTGGGCATCGCGCCTTAAAGCAAACTACATCCGCATCAGTGCAACCAGGGGTTTTAGCGTCACTCCCACTCGCCACGGTGCACATGCCGAGGCCAAGAGTAAACCATTTTGAAATCCACCCAATTGGGCGTACCCTTTTAGGTGAAGTTCGACTCATTGCCCGAAAAGTTTGGTAGATTTTTGAAAGGCGGAACGAATGTCAATCCAAGAGATCGGAAGAGAATTCTTAGAGGCCTGCGATACAGGTAAGGGCTGGGACGGGTGCAAGGACTTCTGTCACGAGGGGGCTACATTTTCGGCTCAAGCCGACGCGCTGGCTGACGTTACTACCTTGGAAGGCTACGCTGACTGGATGAAGGGACTGTTAACACCTATTCCGGATGGGCATTACGAACTCAAGTCCTTTTCGACAGATGATGAGCGCGGAATTGTAAACGCGTTCGCCGTTTTCCATGGAACCCATTCGGTTGATGGGCCCGTGCCGGCCACTGGGAAAAAGCTGGCTGCCGATTACGTTTACGCGATCGAGTTCGACGGCGACAAGATCAGGCATATGACCAAGATCTGGAACGACACTCACTCTTTGAAGCAACTAGGCTGGGCCTAAAGCTCAAATACTGAAAACTGGTCGGCTATGGCCGCTTCGATATTTGCAACCGTCGCCCAATCAGATCACTGATCAGGTCATTGAAGTGCCCGCCTTGTCACACGCCTACAACCAATCCCTTAGGATCGGAATCAACGGCACGTCCGCCGCAGGCATCGGGTAGTTGCGCAGATCATTCGCGCGCACCCATTTCAGCGCCTGTCCCTCCTTCGACTGCGGAATTCCGTCCCACTTGCGACAGGCGAATAACGGCATCAGCAAGTGGAAGTCCTCATAGCTGTGGCTGGCGAAGGTCAACGGTGCGAGGCACGAGGCCCAGGTGTCGATGCCCAGTTCCTCGCGCAATTCGCGGATCAGGGCAGCTTCGGGCGTTTCGCCGGGTTCGATCTTGCCGCCGGGGAACTCCCAGAGACCCGCCATGGACTTGCCCTCGGGGCGTTGAGCCAGCAGGACGCGGCCCTCGATGTCGATCAGGGCAACAGCAGACACTAATACTGTCTTCATGAACGGTAATCCGCGTTAATCTCAATGTAGCCATGAGTCAGGTCGCAGGTCCAAACTGTGGAACGCCCGTCGCCCAGACCCAGATCAACCGAGATCACCAGATCCTGACCCTTCATGTAATCGGCCGCAGCTTCCTCGCGGTAATCGGGGCTGACCCACCCTTTCTCGGCCACCAGAATGTCACCAAAGGAAATGCTCAGCAGATCACGGTCCGCCGCCGCGCCGGATTTACCAATGGCCATGACCACGCGGCCCCAGTTGGGGTCTTCCCCCGCAATGGCGGTTTTAACCAGCGGTGAGTTGGCAATCGCCAGCCCATGCACTTTAGCCTCGGCGTCCGTGGCAGCTCCGGTCACGCGAATTTCCACGAATTTCGTGGCCCCTTCCCCGTCGCGCACCACTTGCTGGGCAAGATCCAGCATCACCGTTTCCAAAGTCTCGGCAAACGCTGCGTTGCCAGAGGCGTCCACGCCCGACGCGCCAGTTGCGCACAGCAGCAGACTGTCCGAGGTCGAGGTGTCACTGTCCACAGTGATGCAGTTAAAGGTACGGTCGGTTTGAGCGCCCAGCATCGATTGCAGCGCCGACTGCTCGACCTGTGCGTCGGTGAAGATATAGACCAGCATGGTTGCCATGTCCGGGGCGATCATGCCGGATCCCTTCGCAATCCCTGCAATAGAGACTGTTTTTCCATCAATCTCGACCTGTGCGCTGGCCCCCTTCGGGAACGTGTCGGTGGTCAAGATAGCACGTGCGGCGTCTTCTATGGCGTGGCGGCTGAGGCCGGATTTCAAGACCTCAAGCTGTGAGACGATGCGGTCATGCGGCAGCGGTTCACCGATCACGCCGGTGGATGAGGTAAAGACTCGTTCGACCGGAACGCCGGTTGCCTTCGAGACGGCCTGCGTCACCTCGGCCACCGATGTTTGACCATAATGCCCGGTAAAAGCATTGGCGTTGCCCGAGTTCACCAGGATCGCCGCAGGCCCATCACTGGACCCGCCGATTTTCTCCTGGCAATCCAGCACCGGCGCGGCCCGTGTGGCTGAACGGGTAAAGGCTCCGGCCACAGACGTGCCCGGATCAAGAACGGCCAGCATGACATCGGTGCGGCCCTGATAGCGCACGCCCGCTTCGACGGTGGCAAAACGCACACCGTCGATCGCAGGCAGTTTAGGGAAGGACGCAGGCGCCAGCGGCGAAACCTTTGTGATCGTGGCCACGGGTCTTTACTCCTGAATCAGGTCCAGTTGGCGCATGAACTCGGGGCCTGAGCCGTCCAGCGCGGGGCGTTCGATCTGCGCCTGCTGCGTCAGTTCGTCGATCCGCGCCTGAATGGCGTCCTGCTGGATGGTTTGGGCCAGCTCATTTCGCACGGCATCCAGCTCGGGCGCTTCGGTCTTACGCTTGTCGTTCAGTTTGACCAGATGCCAACCAAACTGGGTCTGGACCGGATCCGAAACCTGCCCTTTTTCCAACGCGATCACTGCGCCTTCAAATTCGGGCACCATCTGGCCCTTTCCGAACCATCCCAATGCACCGCCATTGGGGCCGGACGGGCCGGTCGAGTTCTCACGTGCGAGCTCGGCAAATTCGGCACCGTCATCAAGCTGTGCCTTGAGCGCTTTGGCTTTTTCTTCTGTCTCAACCAGAATATGGCTGGCGTCGAATTCGTCTTCGCCCGCAAATTCATTGAACTGCGCGTCATAAGCAGTCTGAATGGCCTCGTCCGTGACGACGGTTTCGGTCAGGGCTGCGACCGTCTGAACCGCCTGAAGCGACCGTTTTTCGTTGTCGAGTGTCAACGCGTTCTGTTTGTTCAGACCATCTTGTTGCTGTCCCAGCAATTGCTGCTGGATCAGTTGTTCCAACACGAAATCGAACAGTACGTCATCTTCGGCCTGCTGGTATTGCGCCGGCAGAACGGCAACGGTCGCAATCACGTGACCGAGTGTGATTTCATCACCATTCACGCGCGCCACAACCGTGGACGCATCGGGCTGGGTTTCGGCGGCCAGCGGCAGTGCCATCATGGCAGTCAGAGCCAGCGATGGCAGAAAAGTGAGGCCTTTGGGCATTGAATCATCCTATTTCCTTGCCGCGACAGGGCGCGGCGTTGACACTCTGGAACCTGCCGCTTACATCGCTTTGAAGCCTTGGACAGGGCCGCCTTTCACCCCCCGTATCTATGGGTTGCGCGCAAGGTGGGCAAGCCTGTCGCAACCACGATAAGAACAGATCCGCTGGAGTGAACATGCTGGGACTCGGAACGCTCGCCAAAAAGGTGTTCGGAACACCGAACGACCGCAAGATCAAGGCGACCCGCCCGCTGGTCGAAAAGATCAATGCGCTGGAACCCAAGTTCGAGAAACTGTCGGATCAGGGTCTGATCGACAAGACCGAAGAACTACGCAAACGGGCGCTGGATGGCGAAAGCCTGGATGATCTGCTGCCGGAAGCCTTCGCCAACGTACGTGAGGGCGCCAAACGTGCATTGGGTCTGCGTGCCTTTGATGTGCAGTTGATGGGCGGGGCTTTCCTGCATCAGGGCAATATCTCGGAAATGAAAACCGGTGAGGGCAAGACGCTGGTCGCGACCCTCCCTGCCTATCTGAACGCTCTGACCGGCAAGGGCGTGCATATCGTCACGGTGAACGAATACCTGGCCAAGCGCGACTCGGAATGGATGGGCAAGGTGTTTGCCTCCGTGGGCATGACCACCGGCGTGATCTGGTCGGGTCAGCCCGAAAACGAGAAGATGGCCGCCTATAAATGCGACATCACCTATGCCACCAACAATGAACTGGGCTTCGATTATCTGCGCGACAACATGAAAGCAGATCTAGAGCAGGTTTATCAGAAACACCACAACTTTGCGATTGTGGACGAGGTCGACTCGATTCTGGTCGACGAGGCACGGACACCGCTGATTATCTCGGGTCCTGCCCAGGACCGTTCGGATCTGTATACGGCCATTGATGCGCTGATTCCTTCGTTGAATGAAGATCACTTTGCTCTGGATGAAAAGGCGCGTAACGTGACCTTCACCGATGAAGGCAACGAGTTTCTGGAACAACTGTTGCTGGAAGGTGGGCTGATCCCAGAGGGGCATTCGTTGTACGACCCGGAAAGCACCACGGTCGTGCACCACGTGAACCAGGGTCTGCGCGCGCACAAACTATTCCAGCGCGACAAAGACTACATCGTGCGCGACGGAAATGTGGTGCTGATCGATGAATTCACTGGCCGCATGATGCCGGGCCGCCGCCTGTCAGAAGGTCTGCATCAGGCGATTGAAGCCAAGGAAAACGTTCAAATCCAACCGGAAAACGTGACGCTGGCCAGCGTGACCTTCCAAAATTATTTCCGCCTGTATGACAAACTTGGCGGCATGACCGGCACCGCGCTGACCGAAGCCGAAGAATTTCAGGAAATTTATGGTCTGGGCGTGGTCGAGGTTCCAACCAACAAGCCGATTGCCCGTATCGACAAGGATGATCAGGTCTATCGCACCGCCCTTGAAAAATACGGCGCGATGATCTCCGAAACCCAAAAGGCGCAAGAAACAGGCCAACCGGTTTTGCTGGGCACCACTTCGATCGAGAAATCGGAACTGCTGAGCCAGATGCTGACCAAGGAGAAGATCGAGCACAACGTTCTGAACGCCCGCCAGCACGAGCAGGAAGCCCAGATCGTTGCCGATGCAGGCCGTCTGGGTGCTGTGACGATTGCCACCAACATGGCCGGTCGCGGCACCGATATTCAGCTGGGCGGCAATGTCGAGATGAAGGTGCTGAAGGCGCTGGAAGAAAACCCCGACGCCGACCCGTCCGAACTGCGCGCGGCGGAAGAGGCGCGCCATGCCGAGGAAAAGGAAAAGGTTCTGGCTGCTGGTGGTCTGTATGTGATGGCCTCGGAACGCCACGAAAGCCGCCGCATCGACAACCAGCTGCGGGGCCGTTCGGGCCGTCAGGGTGACCCCGGCCGCACTGTGTTCTACCTGAGCCTGGAAGACGACCTGATGCGCATCTTTGGCTCAGAGCGCCTGGACAAGGTGCTGACGACGCTGGGCATGAAAGAGGGCGAGGCAATTGTACACCCATGGGTGAACAAATCGCTGGAACGGGCGCAATCCAAGGTCGAAGGCCGCAACTTCGACATGCGCAAGAACGTTTTGAAATTCGACGACGTGATGAACGACCAGCGTAAGGTGGTGTTCAGCCAGCGGCGTGAGATCATGTCGGCCGATGACCTGTCCGAAATCGTATCGGATATGCGCGAACAAGTGATCGACGACCTGATCGACGAATATATGCCGCCGAAATCCTATGCTGATCAATGGGATACAGACGGGCTGCATGAGGCGATCAAGGACAAGCTGACCATCGACGCCCCGGTTCAAGACTGGGCCGCGGAGGAAGGGGTGGATGACGAGCAGGTCCGCGAACGTCTGGTCAAGGCCGCCGACGAGATGATGGCGCAAAAGGCTGTGGCCTTCGGCCCCGAGAATATGCGCAACATCGAAAAGCAGGTTCTGCTTCAAACCATCGACAGCAAATGGCGTGAGCATCTTCTAACGCTGGAACATCTCCGCTCTGTCGTGGGTTTCCGCGGATATGCCCAGCGCGATCCGCTGAACGAATACAAGAACGAAAGCTTTCAGCTGTTCGAAGGGATGCTGGATTCCTTGCGCGAAACCGTGACGCAGCAATTGTCTCGTGTGCGACCTCTGACCGAGGAAGAACAGAAAGAGATGATGGCGCAGATGGCAGCACAACAGGCGCAGACGCAACAGGCAGTCGATCAGGCCACCGAACAGGCCGAAGCAAAAGCCGAAGCTGCGGCATCAGGCGACGCACTTCCTGGGTTTGACGAAAACGATCCGTCAACCTGGGGCAACCCATCGCGCAACGACCCTTGCCCCTGCGGAACAGGTAAGAAGTTCAAGCACTGCCATGGCAGATTGACCTGACGTAAACATCTTCTGATCACAATGAGTCCGCCTCGCGGCCACAAATTGGCCGCGATTCGAGGCGAAGGTACAAGCTGCTCCTTCAACTGGGGAGGGTGTCTTGTTTGTAGTTCGCAACTACGTGACCATGTGTGGCACGGTCGCCTGTGCGTTGGGCATAGGCTACTTGATGCAAAACGGCCCAACTGCGCAGCACAACCGTGCGCAGGCGGGTGTAGATGTGGCTTCGGCCGCGCAGCAGTCCTCGGTTCTGTCCGGGCTGGAAGACATCGTTTTGACCTCGGCCACACCCTCAGACACACCCTCAGACGCTGTTCCTGGCAATACCGCTCCGGTTTCTCGCGCGGCCCCTTCAGCTCCCGGGACGTCGGATTGCAATATCAGCGCCCGCGCTATCGCCGTTCCCGGCGCAATGGCTCGTCTGTCGCTCAAAGCGCCGTGCAAAACCGAAGAACGTGTTGAAATCCATCACAGTGGCTTGACTGTCAGCAAGATGACCGACGCGTCCGGCGCGTTGCAAATGACGATCCCGGCCTTGTCGGAATATGCGATTTTCCTGATTTCGTTCGAAGATGAAACCGGCTCTGTCGCCACCACTCACGTGACTGACATTGCCAAATACAATCGTGTGGCTCTGCAATGGCAAGGCGAGACCGAGTTGCAAATCCACGCATTAGAGTTTGGCGCCAGCTATGGCGGCAATGGCCATGTATGGGATGACGCATCGGCCAACGGCGCTGGAGATGTCTTGCGACTGGGTCAGACCGGTCACGAAAAGGCACAGAATATCGAAGTGTATTCTTTCCCTGCAGGCGCATCGGATCAGTCCGGCACAATCGACCTGACGGTCGAGGCCGAAGTGACAGAAGCAAATTGTGGGCACACGCTGAACGTGCAAGCACTGGAGCTGCTGTCAGACCGCCGCTTGCGGTCTCGCGACATGTCGCTGACCCTGCCCGATTGTTCACAAGCCGGTGAGTTTCTGGTGTTGAATAATTTGCTCTCAGACCTGACAATTGCGACAAAGTAATCCGCAGGCAGGTTCGACTCTCTTATGACAATTTTCCGTGTAGCGGCAGCTGCGCTGATTTCATTCGCAACCGGCGCTGTGGCGCAGGATATCACCCTGACGTCGCATGACGGCAAGGTCGAAGTGACCGGCAATCTATTGGGTTTTGACGGCGAGTTTTATCGCGTTGAAACTCAGTTTGGCGCTCTGACGGTGGATGGGTCTGGCGTCACCTGCGACGGCCCCGCCTGTCCGAACCTGACGGATTTTGTGGCCGAGCTTTGGTTTTCCGGCTCATCGGTCATGGCCGAAACAGTTTTGCCCGCTTTGATCATCGGGTTCGCGCAGCAGGAAAACCTGACTGCAACCCCCGCCCGCGTGGATTCGGACAGTTTCGTCTATGAGCTCAGACAGGCCAACCGTTCCGCACCGCTGGCACGGTTCTATTTTAACGTCGGCACAACAGCGCGTGGGTTCAGTGACTTTGTCGCGGATCAGACAGATATCGTGATGGCCCAGCGTGAAGTGCGCGAAGCAGAACGAGAAGAGGCCGAGGCCGCAGGTCTGGGCGATCTGAAACGGTCGCGACGGTCGCGGGTTATCGCCTTGGACGCCATGGTCCCGGTGGTGGCCCCGGACAGCATGATACAGCAGATTTCGATGGCGGATTTGATACGCGTTCTGTCCGGTGATGTGATCAACTGGGTGGATTTAGGGGGGCCGGACGCTCCGATCGCCTTGCATGTCCCGGAAACGGGCTCTGGGCTTGCACAGGCGGTCGAGGATCAGGTTCTGAGAACTGCGGGTGCCGAATTATCCAAGGCTGCAATTCCTCATAGCCGAACGCGCGATCTGATTGACGCTGTGGCAAAAGACCCCTTTTCCATCGGGATCGCCAGCAAGGCTGTGGCCGATGTTACCCGCACCCTGCCGTTGACCGGAGGCTGCGGGCATCCGCTTGCCGCAACCCGACAATCGATCAAGACCGAGGATTATCCTCTGACCCTGCCGATGTTCCTTTATCTGCCGGATCGGCGTCTGCCACGGATTGCACGGCAGTTTCTGGCGTATTCCCAAAGCCCTGGGGCGCAGATGGCGATACGGGGCGCAGGTTATTTCGACCAATCGCCCGAAACTCTGCCAGTTGGCGTACAGGGCGACAGGCTTGCCAATGCCATCGTCACAGGGGGGGCCGAGGTTGGCCTGGAAGAGTTGCAGCGCATGATCGACACGCTGCGCCCATTGTCGCGTCTGTCCTTGTCTGTTCGGTTCGAGCCCGGATCCTCACGCCCCGATGCGCAATCTCGCTCGAACATTCAGCACCTGGCTCAGATGCTTGAAACCGGATCATTGAAGGCGCGCAAGCTGGTGTTTGCCGGTTTCAGTGACGGTGACGGCGGGGCCGCTGCAAATGCACGCATCGCCTTGCGGCGCGCGCAAACCGTGCGAAATGCCGTGCTGGCGGCTGTGGAGTCGTCATTGCCCGAAGGTATCGAGGTTTCCGCCGAAGGCTTTGGTGAAGCGATGCCGATGGCCTGTGATGACACCGAATGGGGTCGCAAGGTCAACCGTCGGGTCGAAATCTGGGTTCAGTAGAGGTTACAAATACCCTTCCGACCGAAAGCTCAGCTCGGTCGATTTGCCGATGATCAGGTGATCGTGCAGGGTCAGCCCCAAGGCCGAACAAGCATCCTGAATACGGTTGGTCATATCGATGTCCGACTGCGAGGGCGTCGGGTCACCCGAAGGGTGGTTATGGACCAATATCAAGGCCGAGGCATTCAGCTCCAGCGCCCGTTTCGCCACCTCGCGCGGATAGACCGGCACGTGATCGACGGTGCCTTTAGCCTGTTCTTCATCGGCGATCAGAACGTTCTTTCGGTCCAGATAAAACACCCGGAACTGCTCGGTTTCGCGATGGGCCATAGTGGTGTGACAATAATCCAGCAGCGCATCCCAACCCGAGATCACATGCCGCTGCATCACCCGAGCGCGCGCCATCCGATGGGCGCAAGCTTCAAGAATCTTCAGATCCGTGATCACCGAATTGCCCACGCCTTTGGTCTGCCGCAGCCGTTCTTCCGGTGCGGTCAACACGCGGTTGAAGTCCCCAAAGGCATCCAGCAAAGCACGTGCCAGCGGCTTTACGTCTTGCCGGGGGATGGAGCGAAACAGCACCAATTCCAGCAACTCATAATCCGGCATCGCCGCCGACCCGCCCGCCATGAAGCGTTCGCGCAGCCGCTTGCGATGGTCTTTAATGTAGGAGGGTAACCGACCAGAGGGCAGCGGCTGCGCCGGCGCTTCGTCCGTGTCAAACAGCATGGGGGCTTCGGCAAAGGCGTCCTGTGTCATGGGTTCATCTTGACGCAGAATCGGTTTCTGATTGGTTAACGCGCCTCCCTCGCCATGTGCGCGGTGGCGCGGCGGACGATCATGTGCAGAAGGATCGAGAACACACCCAGCGTCAGCATCGCCGCAAACATCAGGTCGGTCTTGGCGCGGCCATTGGCCAGCAGCATCAAATAACCCAGCCCTTGCGACGAGCCGACCCATTCACCAATCACCGCCCCGATCGGCGCATACACTGCCGCCAAACGCATACCCGAAGCCAACGATGGTAGGGCCGCCGGAATACGAATGTGCCACAGCACTGACCGTTTGCTGGCCTGCATGGTGCGTGCCAGATCCAGATAGCCCGGCGGTGTTCGCATCAACCCGTCAAAAAAGGACGACGTGATTGGGAAATAGATGATCAGCACCGCCATCGCGACCTTGGACCACAGGCCATAGCCCAGCCACAGGGTCAGCAACGGTGCCAGCGCAAAGACCGGCAGCGCCTGTGTGAACACCAGCATGGGTTGCACCAGAACTCGCGCGGCGCGCGAATTCGCCAATTGCAGTGCTGTGATGACGCCCAGCACTGTTCCGAAGGCCAAGCCTATGACAACTTCAACTGCGGTGATCCACGCATGCTCGGCGATCAACCACCTGTTTTGCCACCAGGTTTCGGCCACTAAGGCGGGTCCAGGCAGGATGAACTTTGGCAACCCGGTCAGGGTCACAATCCCCTGCCAGATGACCAGTGCAAACAGGGTGGCTGCCAGTGCGGACAGGTACTTCATGCTGCACCCTCCCGCAGAAGTCGTAGCAAAGCACCCTGAGTTTCCAGTGTCTCCAAATCATCCACGCCGCGCGGGGCCGGGGCATGCGGCGGTTCACAATGGGTCAGGCCATGTTCTGTCATGACAACAATGGATTGCCCCAAGCGTGCGGCTTCACCGGGGTCATGCGTGACCAATAGAACGGTCCGTCCGGCCAGCGCCTCGGCGGCCAGATCCTGCATGTCCGCGCGAGTACGGGCGTCGAGCGCCGAAAACGGCTCATCCAACAGCACGATGGGCCGATCTTCCATCAGCGTGCGGGCCAGCGCGACGCGCTGCCTTTGCCCCCCCGACAACTCGGACGGTTTCTTGGTCATATGATCCTGCAGGCGCATCCGTTTGATCAGGCGGTCGCGCCGATCCAGGTCGGGCTTTTCGCCCCGCAGCCGCGCACCAAGTGAAATGTTCTGCGCCACCGTCGCCCAGGGCAGCAGAAGGTCATCCTGCGCCATATAGGCCACCCGATCCGAGACCAACAGACCGTCGCTGGCCATGATCTTGCCCGAGAAAGTGGCCCCGGTCTCAAGCCCGGCGATCAGCCGCAAAACGGTGGTTTTTCCCACGCCCGATCCGCCCAGCAAACAGGTCCAAGCCCCCGCCCCAAGGGACAGGGTCAGCGGCGCAAACAAAGTCGCGCCGTCGATTGTGGCTGATCCACTGATTGTCAGATCGGGTGCAAGGGTCATGGGGTCAGGCCCATTTGCCAGAAGTTGACTTCCAACTCAGTTGCTGTGCGGAAGGTCTTACAGAGGCGATCCCACCGAGGAGAAGCCTCGAAATCCGCCCCAATGCGCCGTGTTAGAGTCGAATCCAGCAACTCTCCAACCGCTTTACAAGCGCCTTGATAATCCTCACCAGCATAAGTGTTGATCCAGTCACGATAAGCTTCGGAGCTCGCTTCAGACGTAAGTCGCGCACCGATCTCACCATAACCCATGACGCAAGGCACCAGCGCTGCCAGAAGATCAAGCAAATCACCACTGTATCCTGCTTCAAGGACAAAGCGGGTATAGGCGAGGTTCTCTTGTCTTTCGGGGGTCGCAAACAGCTCGGCCTGCGAAATACCTTCGGCTTCGCAAACACCGATATGCAGCTTCATCTCTTCGCTGATCAGGCCATTCACAGTACGTGAAGCAGCCAACATCTCTTCGTGCGTTTCGGATTTCACCACTGCCAGTGCCCAAGCACGAGAGAAGTGGATCAGGAATACGTAATCCTGACGCAGATAATGAAGAAACGCCTCGCGCGGAAGCGTACCGTCTTTCATCCCCTCGACAAAAGCGTGGCGGGTATAATCCCGCCACGGCTCTTGCGCTGCGTCACGCATCAGCGCGAAGGCTTTGCCATAATCGTTCATTGCGCGGTCACATCGATGGTGATGTCGCTGACCGGAAGGATGCTGTCGATCATGCCGCTTTCGTTCAGGAACGCTTCGAACCGGGCATACCGACCGGCATCAAAACCTGCCGGGCGCAGCGCAAAACGTGGCAGCGTGTCAACCCAGGCGCGGGCATTCAACTCATCCTGCAGCTCAGGCGAGGTGGCCGAGAAGATCTCCCAGCTTTTTTCTGGATTATTGACGATGTATTGGGTCGCCTTTTCGGTCGCAGCAAGAAAACGGGCGATCTTGTCTGCATCCATCCTTTCGGGGTTGGCGACGTAGATCAGCTCATCATAAGACGGCACGCCTTCTTCCTCGATATAGAAGCAAGTGCCGGGACGACCTTCGATATCCATCTGGTTCAGTTCAAAATTGCGATAAGCCCCGATCACCGCGTCTACCTGACCAGTCATCAGCGACGGCGAGAGCGAGAAGTTGACGTTGATCAGCTCAACATCGTCCAGAGCAACGTCATATTTGCCAAGAACGGTGCCAAGGATAGCTTCTTCGACGCCCGCAACCGAGAAGCCGATTTTCTTGCCCTTGAGGTCTGCGGGCGACTTGATCGGACCATCTTCCAACACCAGAAGGCAGTTCAGCGGTGTCGCGACCAGCGTGCCAACGCGTTTCAGGGGAAGGCCTTCGTGGATTTGCAGGTGCAGCTGCGGCTGATACGACACGGCCAGTTCCGCCTGACCGGCAGCCACCAGACGGGGCGGGGCGGACGGATCCGCGGGTGGGACAATCTCGACTTCAAGCCCCTGCTCGGCAAAATAGCCGTTTTCCTGCGCCACGATGATGGGTCCGTGGTCAGGGTTGATAAACCAATCCAGCAGGACGGTCATCTTGTCTTCGGCCCAGGCTGGCGCTGCGGCCAGAAGGGCAATGGCTGTCATCAGCTTTTTCATGTCTCGCGTTTCCTTTTCACTCACGAGGTTGAGGCCGCGACGAGGACGATCCCGCCTGGCCAATCCGGTTGTATCTGTTCGGCTGCGCGCCACGACCGCAGGCCCGTAGCGCAGCACAGCGCTAACCTTTTTCCTTTATTAGGGTCTATGCTATGCAAACTTTCCGGCGACATACGGATGGCATCTGGATGTGCTGGAACTGGTGCTTCTTCGATATCGCGCAGTTCCACGATCTGGTCGGTATCCGTCAGTTGATTGGCAGACAGGAACCGAAAGCATGTATTCGGCTCGGGTGCATCGTCAAAGCGGAACCCGGTGCTGCGCAGGGTACGCGCATCGTATTGCACCATCTGCCCCAAGGGTGATGGCTCCAATCCAAGAATCAGGTTGAACACCATTTGCGCCTGCATCGATCCGATCACGCCAACCACAGGACCCAGAACGCCCGCTGTGGCGCAGCTCGCCCCGCTGTCCGGCGCATCCGGGAACACGGCGCGCAGGGACGGGGCCCTGCCGCAGAAACCACCGACATAGCCCGAAAGCCCCAAAACCGAGGCGCTGATCAACGGTTTGCCTTGCGCCAGGCACGTGTCCGACAGGATATAGCTGGCCGCGTAGCTATCCGCGCAATCCAGAACGACGTCAGCTTGCGCGACCAGTGAGGCCGCGTTTTCGCTGGTGAGTTTCTGATGCAGCGCAGCAATCTCCACCTCGGCATTCAACGCGCGGCATCGGTCAGCGGCGCGCGCTGCCTTCGGGTGTCCGCAATCTGCCTCGGAAAACAGTGTTTGGCGGTGCAGATTCGACAGATCAACCGTGTCACCATCGACAATCGTGATCCGCCCCACTCCGGCCCCTGTCAAAAGCGGCAGAACCGGTGCGGCCAACCCGCCCGCGCCCACCACCAAAACTCGGGCGGCAGACAGGCGGCCTTGCCCTTCGGCTCCGACTTCGGGAAGAAGCGTCTGACGGGCGTATCGACTCATCTTGTGGCCTCGATCCATGCACGCACCCGCCCTTCGGGGTCAGCGTTCAGGGTAATGTCCGTGACGGCCGAGACAATATCGGCCCCGGCCTCCAACACACCTGCTGCACGTTCGACACTCATGCCACCGATGCCAACCAGAGGAATGTCACCAACCCGTGCCTTCCATTCGGTCACGCGGGGCAGGCCCTGCTGATGCCATTTCATCTTTTTCAGGATGGTTGGGTAGACCGGCCCCAGCGCCACGTAATCGGGATCCATGGCCAGCACACGCTCAAGCTCATCATCATCATGGGTGGAAACCCCCAGCTTTAGACCCGCTTTTCGGATGGCTTTCAGGTCGGCATCGTCCAGATCCTCCTGCCCCAGGTGAATCCAATCGCAACCCAAATCGATGGCGTCCTGCCAGTAATCGTTGATCACCAAAACCGCCCCATAGGCGCGGCTGAGATCACGCGAGGCCGCTATCTGGTCACGCACCTTTTGAACCGGTTGATCCTTGACGCGCAGCTGAACCAGTTTGACCCCCAGCGGCAACATCCGGCGCAGCCAGTCCGAGTGATCAAAGATTGGATAAAAACGATCCAGCGTCATGACAGGAATGCCTTTCCAACAACAGGGGTCGAGGGTTCGGCCATATCGCGCGCCTCGATCGGGTCCGCCTGATGGGCCAACTGCCCGGCCAGCGTCGCCTGCGCCATGGCTTTGGCCATTAGAACGGGATCTCCGGCGCGGGCCACAGCCGTGTTCAGCAGCACGGCGTCATAGCCCAGCTCCATCGCGTGGGCCGCATGGCTGGGCAGGCCGATACCTGCATCCACCACCAGCGGAACATCCGGAAACTCGGCCCGCATTGCACGCAGGGCGTATTCGTTATTCAGACCACGCCCGGACCCAATGGGCGCGCCCCAGGGCATCAACACCTCGCACCCCGCTTCCAACAAGCGTTCGCCCACGATCAGATCGTCGGTGGTGTAGGGGAACACCTGAAACCCGTCTTCGGTCAGGATACGGGCGGCTTCGACCAACTGGAACACATCTGGTTGCAAGCTGTCCGTGTGTCCGATCAGTTCCAATTTGATCCACGGCGTTTCGAAAACTTCGCGGGCCATATGGGCGGTGGTCACAGCCTCTTTTATCGTGTGACAGCCAGCCGTATTTGGCAGGATCAAGACGCCCAGTTCCCGGACCATCTGCCAAAAGGTCTGCCCGGCACCGGATTCGCGGCGCAAGGATACGGTTGCGACCCCAGCGCCACTTTCGCGGAAGGCCCGTTCCAGAATGGCGGGGCTAGGATATTGGGCCGTGCCCAGCATCAAAGGGTTTGACAGTTCTTTGCCGTAAAAGGTTTTCATCCTCACCCCCCCTGCATCGGCGCAACGACTTCGACCCGGTCGCCGTTGGTCAGTTTGTGCGCAATGCGCAGGCTGGACGGCACGAAGTCTTCGTTCACTGCAGTAGCGACACGGCCTGTGAACCCGCATTCGTCCAGCAGCTCGGCCAAATTTTGGGCGCGCACGTCGCGCGTCTCGCCGTTAAGCACGATCTTCATCGACCATCTCCGTATGTGTGTTGTCCAGCGCCAGATCCGCCACGCCCTGCGCCAACGCTGGGGCCAGAAGGTAGCCGTGCCGATAAAGCCCGTTGGCATAGATTGTCCGGCCCAAGCGACGGATGCGGGGCAAATTGTCGGGAAAGGCAGGGCGCAGATCGACGCCGATTTCCAATACTTCAGCCTCGCCAAAGGCCGGGTTCAGGGCATAAGCCGCGCTGAGCAGTTCCAGCATGGACCGGGCCGTGATGCGACTGCTGTCTTCGCTTTCGATCATGGTCGCGCCTAGCATGTAGACACCATCGCCCCGCGGCACGACGTAAAGCGGCATCCGGGGGTGCAATAGACGCACAGGACGCGTCAGTGTCACGTCGGGGCAGCGCACAACCAACATTTCACCCTTCACGCCCCGTAAATCATGAAGGTATTCGCGCGCGTGCAGACCGCGACAGTCGATTGCATTCTCAAGCTGCGCAGGGGCCAGTTTTCGGTGGAACTCCACCCCTTGCTCTTTCAACCCCCGGTACAGGTCCTGCAATGCCTGACGGGGATCAAGATGGGCTTCCCGATCAAAGAACAGACCCTTCCCAAATCCATGAAGATCAGGCTCTAATTCGGTAATTTTTGCCCGATCTACATCTGTAAACGCTTCAGTCCGGCGCGCAAACCTGCGCAAGTCTGGCAGGTCTCGGGCATTGGCTACAACCAGAGTACCGCGCCGCTGCACCTGTGTGCGGCTGGCCCACCAACCGATGGCCTGCTGACCCAGTCTCAGCACCGGCTCTTCAGCGTTTTCGTATTCGCACCAGGGGGCCAGCATTCCCCCGGCCCACCATGAACAACCATGCGGACCGGGCAAGCCGCCGGGATCAAACACCTGCACCTTCGCGCCGCGCGCTATCAGTTCGCTGGCGACGACCAGACCGGCAACCCCGGCTCCTATGACGGACCAAAGCGTCACTTGGACCAGACCTGATGGAAATGATGAACCGGACCATGCCCGGAACCCACGTTTAACTCATCCGCCCGCGTAATGGCGCCTTGCAGATATTCATGCGCTTGCGCAGACGCATCCTTCAATGGCATACCCTTGGCCAAACCCGCCGTGATCGAGGATGACAAAGTACAACCCGTGCCATGCGTGTTTTTGGTATTCCGGCGCGGGGCCCGAAACTCTGCCACGATACCCGTCGGATCGATCAGCAGATCATGACACACCTCGCCTGCGCCGTGGCCGCCTTTCATCAACACCGCGCGCGCACCCAAAGCGCAAAGGGCCTGCCCCTGCGCGGCCATCTCATCCGGAGTTTCAGCCTCTTGTGCATCCAACAGGCGGGCGGCTTCGGGCAGATTTGGCGTCAAAACCTCCGCCATAGGCAACAACACATCGCGCAATGTCTGAATTGCTTCTTGCGCCAGCAAGGCGTCACCTGACTTGGCGATCATTACCGGGTCCAAAACAACGGGTCCCTGAAAATCAGCCAACCCGTTGGCAACTGTTTGAATGATCTCTGGTGTCGCCAGCATACCGACCTTGACGGCTTTGACATCCAAATCGCTGAGCACCGCATAAATTTGCGCCTCGATCACATCCAAAGGAATGCCGTGCACCGCTGTGACGGCCTGCGTGTTCTGTGCTGTGACGACCGTGATCACGCTTGCGCCAAAGACACCAAGCGCTGACATGGCCTTCAGATCGGCCTGTATCCCGGCGCCGCCGCCGCTGTCAGATCCCGCTATGGTCAAGGCAATTGCTGCCATGTCGTCGCTCCATCTTCTTAGGGCAACGATGCAGGAAAACTGTCTGTATTCATAAGACCGTTCCCTACGCCGGAATTGCCCGGATCAGGTTCGATGGGTTAGCGCAGCCGCGCCTCTCAGCCCTTCAGAAAGGGCACCCCAACGGTTGAAGCGGACAATCTCAGCCACTGACGCCGAACGCAAGAGCCAATTGGACATTATTGGTCAGCAAACTGGCTATATCGCTGGGCAGGATTTATGGTCTGAATACCCGAACCGCAGGCGCGAAAACGAAAGAAGCGCGGCACCCCGACCGGGAAACCGCGCCTCATGATCTGTATTGATGAAATTAGACGCGTGTTGACGTCTGGTGCAATTCGATCAGCTTTTACCTTTCCAAGGTACCAGAACACGTTCAGCCCAGCGCATCAGCATGTCGATACCGAACCCTATGACACCGATCAGGATGATGCCCATAATCACGATGTCGGTGTTCTGGAATTTCGAGGCAACCATGATCATCATGCCGGCCCCTTTTTCAGCGGCGACCAGTTCAGCAGCCACAACCGTACCCCAGCACACGCCCATGGCAACCCGCGCACCGGTGAAGATTTCTGGCAACGAATTGGGGATGATCACATGGCGCATCACCTGCCACTTTGACGCCCCAAGGGAATACGCCGCGTGTACCTTCGAGATGTTCACGCCGGACACACCAGAACGGGCTGCGATCGCCATGATCCAGAGCGCCGCCAGGAACAGCAGGATGATCTTGCCACCCTCACCGATCCCCGCCCAGATAATCACCAGCGGGATCAGAGCCAATGGCGGAACCGGGCGCATGAATTCGACGATCGGGTCGAACCACCCACGGAACCAGTTGGACAGACCCATGGCATAGCCCAAGGGAATGCCCACAAGCGATCCCAACAGGAAGCCCACGATCACGCGGAACAGCGAATAGCCCAGATGCTCCCAAAGGGTGAAGTTCCGGAAGCCTTCGCTGGCAATTTCGCCCAACCGTTCGAAAACGTTTTCCGGTGCTGGCAGCCAGATCGGCTCCATCTGCCAGCCTTTGTCCGGGTCAATGTTGAGCGTGCCACGCTGCGACATGACCACACGGCCGAAATCGGTGTTCACAACACCACCCGGCTGAATCGGCTGGCCATTCACGGCAACAATCTTGGCCCCTTCGTCGCGACCGATCTCATCATTTCGGTCAAGACGGGCCAATTTGCTGCGATAGGCCTGCACCACGACCACGTCGTCCTTGGCAAAGCCATCGCCGGGCGCGACTTCGGGTTCGTCCACCGGTGCATCCGCAGGGTGCACGATCACCGTCACTGTGGCGTCATCGGTCTGCCCATCTGCCGTTTCAACCGTGTAAGTGAACGAGTCCTCTCCGACGTAAGGCCCGGGCGCGTGCAAGAAGGACGGCAACAAGACCGACCCGGTGAACGCACCCCAAAGCACGATGATGGCGACGATCGAGATAATTGACGCCTTACGATCCGAGACAACGGCGCTTTCATCGCCAAAAGTAACCGTTTTAAGAGACGTGAAATCATGGCGGTCTGTGCCGGCTGTCACCAGTTTGACCACGAAGAAGGCACCGATAAAAATCGCGATATAGATCAGAATGGGAATCATTGCGCTGCCTCCGTCCGACCCATGATTTCTTCTTCCATGTCCCAGATCATGCCCAGGATCTCTTCGCGGTTGATGGCAAATTCAGGGTGTTTTTTAACTTCTCGCAGGTCCTGGTCGACACCCATATCCGCAAAGGGCAGACGATATTCCTTGTGAATGCGCCCCGGTCTGGGGGCCATCACCAGCAAACGCTCGCCCAGCAGCAGCGCTTCTTCCACTGAGTGGGTGATCAGGATGATGGTCTTGCCAGTCTCTTTCCACAGTTTCAAAACCAGAGACTGCATTTTTTCACGGGTCAGCGCATCCAGCGCGCCCAGCGGTTCGTCCATCAGGATGACATCCGGGTCATTGGCCAGACACCGCGCCAGCGCCACGCGCTGCTGCATCCCGCCAGACAATTCGTAGATCGCCTTTTCCTTGAAGTCCTGAAGGCCCACGACCTCGAGCAGATGGTCGACCTCGGCAGCGTATTGCGCTTCCTTCTGGCCCTTCATTCGAGGACCAAAGCTTACGTTGTCCCGCACGCTCATCCATTCGAACAAGGCGCCCTTCTGAAACACCATACCGCGTTCGGCATCAGGGCCGGTGACCGTGTGGCCGTTCAACACGATCTGCCCTTCGGTCGGGGCCAGAAAACCCGCGACAATGTTCAGCAATGTGGTCTTGCCGCAACCCGAGGGGCCCAGCACGCTTAGCAACTCGCCTTCGTTCAGATGCAACGTGACGTCTTTCAACGCCTGCACCGCCGTTCCGTTGGGCAAGTCAAAACGCATGGAGATTTTTTCGATGGATAAACCTGTCATATCCCTCTCTCTATAGATGAGGGCGCCGCCACACGCAGGCAGCACGCCCGATTGCCGGGGAAAGATAGGCGGGCGCATGGAATTGCGCCACGCCGGACCTTGTTACTTGCCGTCGGCAATCGTCATCGGCTCGGTGTTGACCGAGTTGTCATAGCTGTCCAGCGCACCGTCGATGCTGCCGGCCTCGACAAACACATCGGCCACGCCTTTCATGAAGGTCTGCACGTTGCCGCCCAGCCATTTCGACGACAGCTGATCATCCATGCTGGGGAAGCCCATCGTCCCGATCGCGGCGCGCGCACCTTCAAGGTCCATACCGGATTCTTTGGCAACGACCTCAAGCATAGCGTCACCACCAGCACCCGAGTTCCAGCGCTCATTTGCATCTGCTGTCACTTGCAAGAACTGTGCGACCAGTTCCGGGTTTTCCGAGATAAAGCTTTCTGGGGCCGAGGTTACGTCGAACACCAGAATACCCAGCTCTTCTTTTTCTGCGCCGGTCAGCAACACGTTGCCGTGTTCTTTCATCCGGGACAGACCGCCGCCATATCCACAGGCGAAATCAACCGCGCCCTGGCTTAATGCAGCAGCGCCTTCAGGCGGGGCCATGTCGACAACTTCAAGGCCGGCCAGGTCGATGCCGAAATGATCCATCTGGCGCAGGAACCCATAATGCGCGGCGGTGCCCAGTGGCACAGCGACCTTTTTGCCTGCCAGTTCGCTGGCATTTTCCTTGTCGATCTCCAGCGCTTCCGACACAACACAGTTGTCGTTCTCAGAATACGTCACAGCGACATCGACCACTTGAATCGCCTGACCTGCTGATGCAGCAACAACAAATGGCGGGATACCTTGGCTGACCGCGATCTGCACGTCGCCCGAGGCCATGGCCGCGCTCATCGCCGTGCCGGTTTCAAAGCTTACCCAGTTTACTTTGAGGCCAAGCGCCTCGTCATAGGTTCCGTTGGCTTTGGCTTCCAACATGGGAAGGGGCCATTCCAGGAAGTATGCGACGGTTAATTCTTCCAGATCCTGCGCAAGCACCGCATGGCTTGTCAGCGCAAGCACACTGGTCGCTGCGAGAGTGGCGAATGTTTTCTTCATAGTATCCTCCGGTTGGGTCATTTTTTGTTTTCAGCGTAAGCCGCCGTATTACTGTAGAGGGAGCGTTGGGTGCATCTTGCGGTACAGTGCCGCCTGTTTTTTGTTGTTGCACGCCGCCTATCTTGAAGCCCTATACTCTATCGTTCTGCAGAACAGCTTTTCAGAATTGAAACATTAGAGAGTGCATATTCTTTCCGTCAACTGTTTATTGCTCAACCCTGCAAGAACGGTCACACAAAGACTTGAAACGAGTACAATCTCGTCGTAGTTCTGCAATGTAATAGCTTTAGGAGCAGACATGGCGAGACCAACAGACAGCTCTATCGTCGCAAAGTGCGCTAAGATCATGGATGTCCTGACCCATGCCAAAAGGCCAATGGTGTTTTCGGACATTGTCACACAGACCGGTTTCGTCAAAAGCTCGTGCCACCGTGTCTTGGCCGTTCTGCAAAGCGAAGGGCTGGTCGAATATGAAAGAACTGGCAGAACCTACAAACCCGGTTCGCGGTTTCAGGATTGGGCGCGTGCCGGGTTCCGCCATCCCGATCTTCAGCAAATTGTGGCCGAACCTGTAGACCGTCTGAGCGAAGCGACCGGTATGAACATCGCGTTGTCTGTGCTGGATGGGGATACCATTCTTTACTTGCGGACGTCTAACCACGTTGCCGTACGGTATGCCGCACGCCCGGGCGATCATGCCCCGCTGCACTGCACCGCTGCGGGTAAGGTTTTTCTTGCCTTTATGTCCGAAAATCAACGCCGTTCCGTGCTCGAGTCATCCGGGTTGGAAAAGTTCACCGAGTTCACCCGGACTAGCCTGCCAGAACTTGAAGCGGATCTGAATGTCGTTCGGAACCAGAGCTATGCAATTGTGGTAAAAGAGGAATTCCTACAGGTCATGGGCATGTCCGCCCCGATTTGGAATGAACAAGGCAAGGTGGCTGCCTGCCTTTCTGCCTGGACATTTACGGCAGAATACACGCCTGAGGAATTGCTTTCCCATCTCGACATGCTGAAACAAACCGCCGCTGAGATCTGCGCCCGGATCGGAGGCGAGGCCCCGGAAAACTTCGACTTGACGACCTGAGCAATACTATCGAATATTGGAATGACAGTTCTGATATACAAGAGTCTTATGCTCGCAACGCCGCCGCCCATAGCCACACGACCAAACTCGCTTTGGGCCGCCACTGCGCCGCAGAAACCCGAGAGCCCAGAGTTGTCCGGTGATCTACACACGGATGTGGCCATTCTGGGCGCGGGTTTCACCGGTCTGCGCGCGGCGCTGGCCTTGGCCGAAGCAGGCACGTCTGTTGTTGTGCTTGATGCCGGTGATGTGGGCTGGGGCGCTTCCGGACGCACCGGCGGGCAGGTCAATCCGATGCTGCCATTCAACTCGCCCGAGGATCTGCGCCGAATGCTGGGGCAGACTTACTTCGAGCGCTTGACCCAAACCTCGTTAAACTCGGCAGACGAGTTGTTTTCACTGATCGACACCTATCAGATCCCGTGTCAGGCGCGACAAAAAGGGTGGTTGCGGGTGCTGCACAATGACCGAGCTTTGCGTAAAGCCGAGGCTGATGTGAAAGCCTGGAATGACTTTGGCGCAGGAATGGAGGTTCTACGCGGCGACGATCTGAGAATCACTTCGGGCACAAACGCCTATTCCAGTGGTGTCGTGACCCCGCGCGGCGGTGCGGTGCAGCCGATGATGCTGGCGCGCGGCGTGGCAGGCGCCGCCCAACAGCGCGGCGTTTCGATTTTTGGAAACAGCGCTGTTACCTCGATGAACAAGGTCGGCGGGAAGTGGCAACTGCGCACAGATCAGGGTTCGGTCACGTCCGACACGGTGATCGTTGCAACCAATGGCTATACCGGACCACTGGTGCCGAAACTGCCCAACAGCATCCTGCCCCTGACACCGATCCAAATCGCAACAGACCCTTTGCCAGAAGATATCGTCGCTTCGATCTTGCCGCAGGGGCACACAATCTCGGACAGCCGACGTATCATCATGTATGCGCGGCGCGAGCCGGACAATCGGTTGGTCTACGGTGGGTTGGGTCGCGTGGATCGCGCGGGCAATCTGGGCGGCTTCGACTGGCTTCAACGGGACGCCGAACGCGTTTTCCCTCAGTTGAAAGGTGCCAACTGGTCCCATCGCTGGGGAGGGCGTATTGCGATCACCGACGATCACCTGCCTCACCTGCATGAACCGCAGCCGGGTCTTCTAGTCGGGCTTGGGTATAACGGGCGTGGCGTTGCAATGTCACATGTCATGGGTCGGGTGCTGGCAGAGCGTGCATTGGGGGCTGATCCAGGGTCTCTGACGTTTCCAACGACCCCCGTACGAGCCATGCCCTATCGCTCGTTCAAGATTGCAGGTTTAGGTTCGGCAATCTGGTCGATGCGCCTGATGGACTGGCTGGAAACCCGATAGCGCCGATTTTCATGAATCCACGCCATGAGGCTTGGGTGTTTTTTAAGAAGGCCAGAGCGAAAAAGAGGCGGCAAATGCCGCCTCAATCTTAGCTTTTCATTCCGTCCCAAAAGGATTTGACGGAAGAGAAAAAGCTCTTGGATTCCGGGTGGTTGTCTTCACCCAGATCGTCAAACTCGCGAAGCAACTCTTTCTGACGACTGGTCAGGTTGACCGGAGTTTCCACTGCCAGTTCGATGAACATGTCGCCAACGCCACCGCCGCGTAGCGCAGGCATGCCTTTGCTGCGCAAGCGCATTTGCCGACCCGACTGACTGCCTGCCGGAATCTGGACCCGGCCCCGCCCACCATCGATGGTCGGAACTTCGATCGACCCGCCCAGCGCGGCCTTGGCCATGCTGACCGGAACTCGGCAGTAAAGGTTGACGCTGTCGCGTTCGAACAGTTTGTGGTCGGATACTTCGACAAAGATATAAAGATCCCCCGGAGGGCCGCCACGCAATCCGGCCTCACCCTCGCCTGCCAGCCGAATCCGCGTGCCGGTTTCGACACCAGCCGGGATGTTGACCGACAAGGCGCGATCTTTTTCGACACGGCCTGATCCCTGGCAGGATTTGCAGGGGTTCTTGATGATCTGCCCCAGCCCTGAACAGGTCGGGCAAGTGCGTTCAACGGTGAAAAAACCCTGCTGCGCCCGCACCTTGCCCATGCCGGAACAGGTGGGACAGGTTGTGGGCTCAACACCACCTTCAGCCCCGATCCCGTCGCATGATGAACAGGCCACGGCCGTGGGTACGTTAATGGTTTTCTGCAGACCCGAGAACGCCTCTTCCAGCGTCACGCGCAGGTTATAGCGAAGGTCCGAACCTCGCGCGGCGCGACGACCGCCGCCACCGCGTTGACCGCCCATGAAATCGCCGAACAGATCATCGAAAACGTCCGAGAACGCGCTCGAGAAGTCGCCTTGTCCGCCAAAGCCACCACCGGGGCGACCACCGCCTCCCATGCCGTTTTCAAATGCGGCATGGCCAAAGCGATCATAAGCTGCCTTTTTTTCGGCATCGCGCAGCACGTCGTAGGCCTCATTGGCTTCCTTGAACTGCGCTTCGGCATCCGGGTTGTCCTTGTTGCGGTCAGGATGCAGCGCTTTGGCTTTCGTGCGAAAACCTTTCTTGATCTCATCCGCCGAAGCGCCCTTGGCCACACCCAGCACTTCGTAATAGTCGCGCTTTGACATCAGTATTTCCTTCTGCCTCAACGTAAATAGGCCGGCCCGGCATCCGGACCGGCCCAAACTGGCCCGGTTACCCGTTACTTACGCTTGTCGTCGTCCAGATCTTCGAACTCGGCGTCGACAATGTCATCGTCCGCTGGTGCTGCATCTGCAGCCGCAGGCTCATCTTCGCCTTCTTCGGCTTGCGCCTTATAGATGGCTTCGCCCAGCTTCATGGCTGCTTCGGTGACGTTCTGGATACCCGACTTGATCTTGTCGGCATTCTCGGTTTCCAGCTCGTCCTTCAGTGCGGCGATCGCCAGCTCGATGGCTTCGATAGTGGTCGGATCGACTTTGTCGGCATGCTCTTCCATCGACTTTTCGGTCGAGTGGATGAGGCTTTCCGCCTGGTTCTTCGCCTCGATCAGCTCGCGGCGTTCCTTGTCGGCTTCCGCGTTCTCTTCGGCGTCCTTGACCATCTTGTCGATATCCTCGTCGGACAGACCGCCAGATGCCTGGATGGTGATCTTCTGCTCTTTGCCTGTGCCTTTGTCCTTGGCCGAAACCGAGACAATGCCGTTGGCGTCGATGTCAAAAGTCACCTCGATCTGAGGCATGCCGCGTGGCGCGGGCGGGATATCTTCAAGGTTAAACTGACCCAGGATCTTGTTGTCCGCAGCCATTTCGCGTTCACCTTGGAAACAGCGGATGGTCACCGCGTTCTGGTTGTCCTCGGCGGTCGAGAAGACCTGAGACTTCTTGGTCGGGATCGTGGTGTTGCGGTCGATCAGACGGGTGAACACGCCACCCAGGGTTTCGATACCCAAGCTGAGCGGGGTCACGTCCAGCAGAACCACGTCTTTGACGTCGCCCTGCAGAACACCAGCCTGAATGGCGGCGCCCATTGCAACCACTTCGTCCGGGTTCACACCCTTGTGTGGTTCCTTGCCGAAGAACTTGGTAACCTCTTCGATCACTTTCGGCATTCGGGTCATACCACCGACCAGAACAACCTCATCAATGTCGGCAGCCGACAGACCGGCGTCTTTCAGAGCGGCCTGGCAAGGCTTCATCGACTTCTTGATCAAGTCGCCAACCAGCGATTCCAGCTTGGCACGGGTCAGTTTCATGACCATGTGCAGCGGCTGACCGTTCGAGCCCATCGAGATGAACGGCTGATTGATTTCGGTCTGCGAGGTTGAGGACAGTTCGATTTTGGCTTTTTCAGCGGCTTCTTTCAGACGCTGCAGGGCCATCTTGTCAGCAGACAGATCGACACCGTGTTCCTTTTTGAACTCGTCCGCCAGGTAGTTGACGATGCGCATGTCAAAGTCTTCACCACCCAGGAAGGTGTCACCGTTGGTCGATTTGACCTCGAACAGGCCGTCGTCGATTTCCAGGATGGTCACGTCGAACGTACCGCCACCAAGGTCATAAACCGCGATGGTTTGGGTTTCTTCCTTGTCCAGACCATAGGCCAGAGCGGCCGCTGTCGGTTCGTTGATGATCCGCAGCACTTCCAGACCGGCGATCTTGCCTGCGTCTTTGGTGGCCTGACGCTGAGCGTCGTTGAAGTAGGCCGGAACGGTGATAACCGCCTGCGTGACTTCCTCACCCAAATAGCTTTCGGCGGTTTCCTTCATCTTACCCAGAGTGAAGGCCGAGATCTGGCTTGGGGAGTACTTTTCACCACGGGCTTCCACCCATGCGTCGCCATTGCCGCCATTGACGATGGCGTACGGCACCATTTTCTTGTCTTTTTCGACTTCGGCATCATCCACGCGACGACCAATCAGACGTTTGACGCCAAAGATCGTGTTGTCGGGGTTGGTGACCGCCTGACGTTTTGCAGGCTGACCGACCAGACGCTCATCTTCGGTGAAGGCGACGATCGAGGGCGTGGTCCGCGCCCCTTCGGCGTTTTCGATGACCTTCGGCTGCGAGCCGTCCATGATGGCCACACAAGAGTTTGTGGTACCGAGGTCAATCCCGATTACTTTTCCCATTTTTGCAATCCCTTTCTCTTCAAGGCGATGTCCCGAGGACCGGACCCGTTACGGCATCCCGCCCCCGATCTGTTGTGCGCGACAGCACTACCATCGCGCGTCCCGGCGTATATAAGGGCGAGACCAAGGGCCTGCAAGCACCGTAAAAGGCAGGTTTTCGGGAATCTGTGGCCTTTTTTGGCAAGGATTTGGAAAGGATTGGGGTTTCCGGAATGGCGCGGCTGGTTTTGCGGGGGTTCGATATCAGAAAAGCCTATCTGGATCCTGCCGCTCAGACGCAGGTCATCGCTGATTTGCGACCGATTCTAAAAGCCGCGCCCCTGTTTCGCCCCGTTACGCCCTCGGGCAAAGAGATGTCGGTGCGGATGACCTCAGCCGGGGCCTTGGGTTGGGTGACTGACAAGGCGGGCTATCGCTATCAGGATCAGCATCCCAAGGGCGGCATCTGGCCCGGCATTCCCAAAAGTATTCTGGATATCTGGCGTGATTTGGTCAGCGCCGAACGTGAACCGGATTGCTGTTTAATCAATTACTATGGTGAAGGCGCAAAGATGGGGCTTCATCAGGACAAAGACGAGGCCGATTTTTCCTGGCCCGTTTTGTCAGTTTCTCTGGGCGACGACGCCCTGTTCCGCATTGGCAACACGACCCGTGGCGGCAAGACCGAGTCAATCTGGCTAGGCTCGGGTGATGTGGTGGTCATGGGTGGACCAGCGCGGTTGGCGTATCACGGGGTAGATCGGATCAGGTTCGGATCTTCTCGGCTGCTGCCCAAAGGCGGACGGATCAACCTTACATTGCGGGTCGCGCGTTAACGGCGGGTGTTCCAGCTTTGTGAAACGTGCTGGCGTGTAAAGAACTCACCCATCAGGCCGATCATCAACAAGGCAATCCCAACCCAGAGCGCGTATTCCCAGCTGGAATTGCGCGGGAAATAATTCTGGAAAATGAAACCGCGACATTGGTCGATGATATGAAATAGCGGATTCCACGCAAACATCATCAGCAACCCGCCACCCAGTGTATTAGCAACAAACATTTTGCCGGAAAACACCATGTTCAGACGACGATAGATATTGGTGAGCATTCCGACCGTTGTCGGAAACCACGGTTTCAGTGCCATAAACACCAATCCCACAGCACACCCGGTAAACCAGGCCAGCAAAATCATTGCAAAAGCACCGCCAGGATCCTGAATCTCAATCGGTGCGATTGCGACGCTGTAGAAAAAAAGGATGATGAACATGGCCAGCATTTGCTTGTACAGCGTACTGAATGCTGACGACAGGATCGTGACCATCACGTTCATCGGCGAATGCAGCATCATTGGATTATTCGCCGTCCCGACCCCTGAAATCGCGCCGATGGATTGGATATGCATCATGAAAGGAAAAACTCCCGACAGGACGTAGAGTAGAAATTCGCCTCTGATCTTGGGAACACCGCCTCGACCCATCAAAGTCATAAGCAGGTAAAACGTAGTGCCCATAACCACCAGTTGCATAACGTTGATCAGGATGGCCATCACCGCATTGGGATGTTGCGCACGCACATTTCGCACCGAAGCGTGGAACACCAGCTCAGCCGTTGTAAAGGCGCCGCCCAGCAGTGATTGATTGCGCTTGAAGTAATACACTCGAAGGTCTTTCCAGCCGCGTCGCCTTTAATCTGCCACGAATATCTTGCCGTTCCGTAACCGCCGCATCATAAGTCGGTGATGAGTTTGGATCAACAAACCACAGGAACGGAGCATTTTTGTGACCTACGACGCGCTTATTCCCGTCATTCGGCGGCTGGCCCTGGAGGCGGGCGACAAGATCATGGAGATCTATGAGGCGGATGATTTCGACGTCAAAGTCAAATCCGACTCTAGCCCTGTGACCGAAGCGGACGAGGCTGCTGACGCTTTGATTTCCGCCGGGTTGCGCGCAGCCTTCCCGGATATCCTTCTGGTCACTGAAGAACAGGCCGCCTCGCATTCGGAAAAAGGCGATACCTTCCTGATTGTTGATCCGTTGGACGGCACCAAGGAATTCATCAACCGTCGCGGCGACTTCACCGTCAACATCGCGCTGGTCGAGAACGGAGTACCGACCCGGGGCGTGGTCTATGCACCAGCACGCGGGCGCATGTTCTATACGCAATCGGATGGTCAGTCAGTCGAGGAAACAGGGGCGTTTGACAAGGCAACGCCCGGGACTTTGACCGGAATATCAGTCTCTAAACCGGACAATTCGGCGCTTTTTGTTGTGGCTTCGAAATCCCATCGGGATCAGGCCACCGAGGACTACATCAACAAGTATCAGGTGAAAGACAGCAAAAGCGCGGGGTCCTCGCTCAAGTTCTGCCTGGTGGCTACGGGTGAGGCGGACATTTATCCCCGCGTTGGGCGCACGATGGAATGGGATACGGCGGCAGGCCATGCGGTGCTTGCCGGGGCGGGCGGAAAGGTGGTGCGTTTTGACGACCACTCGCCGCTGACTTATGGCAAAGAAGGCTATGCCAACCCGTTTTTTATCGCTTACGCTCCGGGTGTTGAACTGAAGGAAGCCTGATGTCTGTTCTGATCGCCATCCCTGCCCGCTATGCCTCGACCCGTTATCCGGGCAAACCACTGGTGCCGCTATCGGGTGCCACAGGTGCTGCAATGACGCTGATCGAACGGTCCTGGCGCGCGGCCAAGTCTGTTTCGGGTGTTGACCGGGTGGTCGTTGCAACGGATGACGATCGTATCCGCGAGGTCTCGGAAGGGTTTGGGGCCGAAGTGGTCATGACCTCGGAAAGCTGCCAGAACGGCACCGAACGCTGCGCCGAAGCGCATGAAGTTCTGGGTGGTGGTCATGACATCGTGGTCAACCTGCAAGGCGACGCGCCGCTGACGCCACGCTGGTTTGTCGAAGACCTGATCGCCGGCCTGCGCGCCGCGCCAGATGCCGGTGTTGCCACGCCCGTGCTGCGCTGCGACGGGGACGCGCTGAACAGTCTGCTGAACGATCGCAAAAATGGGCGCGTTGGCGGTACAACTGCAGTGTTCGGGCGCGACCACAGCGCGATGTATTTCTCGAAAGAGGTCGTGCCTTTTACGTCCGAGACTTATGCAGGCGGCGAACCGACCCCGGTGTTTCATCACGTGGGCGTATATGCTTACCGACCCGATGCGCTTGCCGCATATCCAGGCTGGCCCACCGGCCCGCTGGAGCAGCTGGAGGGTCTGGAACAGCTTCGGTTCATGGAAAACGGGCGCAAGGTTCTGTGCGTCGAGGTCGCGGCCAAGGGCCGCCAGTTCTGGGAATTGAACAACCCGCAGGACGTGCCAAAGATCGAAGAGATGATGGCGGCGATGGGGCTGGAGTAACCGATTTTCCCCATGACATCCGGCGGTCCCCATATCTTATGTAAAGGTAACTCGGCTCCAAAGGGCGCATCATGACAACTATCCTTGTGACCGGTGGTGCCGGGTATATTGGCTCGCACGCCTGTAAGGCGCTGGCGAAGGCGGGTTATGTTCCGGTGACGTATGACAATCTGGTCACGGGCTGGCAGGATGCAGTGAAATACGGCCCTTTTGAACAGGGCGACCTGCTGGACCGGGCGCGTCTTGACGAGGTGTTTGCCAAACACCAACCAGCGGCGGTGATTCATTTTGCTGCCCTAAGCCAGGTGGGTGACGCGATGCGCCAGCCCGGAGTGTACTGGTCAAACAATGTTACGGGTTCACTGAACTTGATCGAAGCTGCAGTCGCAGCCGGGTGTCTGGACTTTGTGTTTTCATCCACATGCGCCACCTACGGCGAGCATGACAACGTGGTTCTGGATGAATCCACCGCGCAGCTTCCGTTGAATGCATATGGCGCCTCAAAGCGCGCAATCGAAGACATCCTGAAGGATTTCGAAGCGGCCCATGGCCTGCGCAATGTCATTTTCCGCTATTTCAACGTTGCCGGGGCGGATCCCGAGGGGGAAGTGGGTGAATTTCACCGCCCCGAGACTCACCTGATCCCTCTGATGCTGGACGCGATTGATGGCAAACGGGATGGTTTGACCGTCTTTGGCACCGACTACGACACCCCCGACGGAACATGTATCCGCGACTATGTACACGTCTGCGATCTGGTGGACGCGCATGTTCTGGGGCTGGACTGGTTGGAACAGGGCAAGGAAAGTCGCGTCTTCAATCTGGGTACCGGATCCGGATTTTCCGTGCTTGAGGTCATCGAACAATCCAAATCCGTCACCAATCGACCGGTACCGTATTCTATCGGACCGCGTCGCGCCGGGGATTGCACAAAGCTGGTCTCAGGTTCTGTACGTGCTGAAACGGAACTTGGATGGTCGCCCAAAAGATCAACGTTAGAGACGATGATCGCGGATGCCTGGCGCTGGCATCAGAACGGGCATTACGAGAAATGAGTCGCCGGTGACCTCCGGCACAGTGCATAACCTGCCGCGGATCAGTTGGCGGCAAAAGTATCAGCTGTGCTGGAAACGTCGACGGCTGCTGTGGCGGTCCTTGCGCAGTCGGCACCAATTGACCTGCCTGAAGGATCAGACAGGCGAGATCCGCGCTGGTGGAGTGCTGTGCTTTACAACATTGCGCAACGAGATCACTCGCCTGTCCTGGTTCTTTCACCACTACCGCCAGTTGGGCGTAGGTCATTTCCTTTTCGTGGATAACGGCAGCGATGACGGCTCGGCAGAATATTTGTTGGACCAACCGGATGTGTCTGTCTGGCAAACCTATTCCAGCTATCGGGGATCACGATTTGGCCTGGATTGGCTGACCTGGCTTCAGATGCGGTATGGGCACAATCACTGGTGCCTGATGGTCGATGCGGATGAACTGCTGGTCTATTCCCAGTGCGATACCCACTCCCTGCAGGACCTGACGCATTGGCTGGACCAGCAAGGGCGGGTTGGTTTTGGCGCGTTGATGCTGGACCTCTACCCCAAAGGTCCGCTGGGCCATGAGGCCTATGACTCCAATACCGACCCGACGGAGTTGTTATGTTGGTTCGACGCAGGGCCACATCGCGCAGAGCGACAAAGCCCGATGGGCAATCTGTGGGTTCAAGGCGGTGCAAGGGAACGCATGTTCTTCGCCCAAACGCGGCAACGATCCCCCACGCTGAACAAGATCCCGCTTATGCGCTGGTCGCGGCGGTATGCCTATGTAAACTCTTGCCATTCCGCCCTGCCGCGTCACCTGAACGCAACTTATGACGGACCGGGCGGCTCGGCCCCTTCGGGGGTTTTGCTGCACACGAAGTTCCTGCCGGAGATTGTCGAAAAATCCAAATCCGAAAAGCAACGACACCAGCATTTTCACGACCCGAACCAATTCGGGGCGTACTATGACGGGATAATTAATAAACCGGACATGTGGACCCCACAATCGGTGCGATACGCTGATTGGACACAGTTGCAGCAAATGGGGCTGATGACAGGCGGGGATTGGGTGCTGTCATGAAAACACGACAATCAACGGCCCGTTTACCCTTTCCAGAATTTAAAGAAGTTGCCTCAGAAGATGCATAGGTGCCATAAACCGATAATGCTTTGTCGTGCCAGCGGTCATGACGGGGTCGGGGAAAGCTCGCGTTATAAAAAGGGTTGGGCAGTCACGTGAGCCTGTTTGAGTCCTACAAGATGAGATTGCGGCGCAAGCGCCGTATTCTGCGTTGCCTCAGACGAAGACGTGAACTCAAACCTGCCAGTAACAATACATCAGCAATCCGCAGCGACGACATCTTGTTGATGAGTGTTATCCGAAACGAAAAAATCCGCCTGCCATTCTTTTTGGAATATTACCGCAAACTGGGCATCAACCACTTTTTGTTCATCGACAACAACAGCGATGACGGAAGCTTCGAGTTCCTGAAAGAACAGGTCGACGTGTCAGTCTGGCGGACGACCACCAGTTACAAACGCGCGGGCTATGGTCTGGACTGGTCAAACTACATTCTGCGCAAATACGCGCACGGGCATTGGGTTCTGACCGTCGACCCGGATGAGTTCTTCATCTATCCATTTTGCGATACCCGTCCGGTCCGTGCGTTGACGGATTGGCTGGATGGCAGCGCCGTGCGCAGCTTTGGAACCATGCTGATCGACATGTACCCCGAAGGCCCGGTGGATGCGGAACCCTACCACGAGGGGCAGGATCCGTTCGAAATCGCGCGTTGGTTCGATCCCGGAAATTACATGATCACCAAAAACCCGGATTATAAGAACCTGTGGATTCAGGGCGGCCCAAGGGCGCGAGTGTTTTTCAGCGAAAACCCCTCCAAGGCTCCAGCGTTGAACAAGATTCCGTTGGTGAAATGGGATCGGCGCTATGTCTATATCAGCTCGACCCATTCGCTTTTGCCGCGGGGGCTGAACCAGGTGTATGACGAATGGGGTGGGGAAAAGGCCAGCGGGTCACTGCTTCATGCCAAATTGATAAACACCCTTGGCGACAAGGCGCGCGAGGAACTGAAGCGCGGTCAGCATTATCGCGGGTCGGATGAATACAAAGCCTATGCTGCCCGGCTTGAGGACAAACCCGTTTTCTGGTGCGAATGGTCCGAGGCGTACATCAATTGGCGGCAGCTTGAGATTCTGGGCCTGATGTCCAAGGGGAATTGGGCATGAGCGGTCTGGGCATCGTCATGCTGGTCCATACATCACTGGATCGGGCCGAGCAGGTCGCGCGCCACTGGACGGCTGCAGGATGCCCGGTCGTGATCCACGTAGATCGCAAAGTACCCGATGGTCTATACACACGCTTTGTCGCCTCCTGCTCGAATGATCCCAGCATCGTTTTTTCCGAACGTCACAGGTGCGATTGGGGCGGGTGGGGCATTGTTGCTGCCTCGCAAAGCGCATCCGAGATGATGTTGGAACAATTCCCTGAGGTGCGGCACGTGTTTTTGTCCTCGGGGGCGTGCTTACCGCTGCGCCCGGTTCAGGAATTGATAGCATACCTGGCCGACCGGCCCCGCGTGGACTTCATCGAAAGCGCGACGACATCGGACGTCAACTGGACCATTGGCGGGCTGGACCATGAACGCTTTACCCTGCGCTTCCCGTTTTCGTGGCGAAAACAACGCAAGCTGTTTGACACCTATGTCAGGATTCAGCGAGCGTTGGGATACCGCAGGAATATCCCCGACGGATTGGTACCTCATATGGGTAGCCAATGGTGGTGCCTGACCCGCCAAACGCTGTCTGCCATTCTTCAAGATCCCAAGCGCAAACAGTACGACAAGTATTTCCGCCATGTTTGGATACCCGACGAAAGCTATTTCCAAACACTTTCTCGGCAATACTCCACACATATCGAAAGCCGTTCCCTGACCCTGTCCAAGTTCGACTATCAGGGCCGCCCTCACATTTTTTACGACGACCACCTGCAATTGCTACGACGCTCGGACTGCTTTGTAGCGCGCAAGATCTGGCCCCAGGCCGAACGGTTGTATCAGGCATTCCTGACCGACCAGAGCGGCGCCATGAAACCGGCCGAGCCCAATCCGGGTAAGATAGATCGCATCTTCTCGAAAGCGGTCGAACGGCGGACACGCGGGCGCGACGGGCTTTATATGCAAAGCCGCTTTCCGAGGCACGGCAGCGAAAATGGCCTGACATCTTCGCCCTATTCCGTCTTTCAGGGCTTTTCCGAGCTGTTTGACGATTTTGAATCCTGGCTGGCGACCATCACAGGCACAAGGGTCCACGGGCACTTGTTCGAACCCCAACACGCCGAGTTTGCGCAGGGCGAACCCATAACCAACGGGGCTCTCAGCGATTCTGCATCGTTGCGGGATTATAATCCCACAGCTTTCCTGTCGAACTTGGTCTGGAATACGCGGGGGGAACGACAGTGTTTTCAGTTCGGCCCAAGAGACACGCAAGAGATCAACTGGTTCCTGGCGCGCGACAAGAACGCCCAGATCTCGGTCATCACCGGAGCGTGGGCGATTCCGCTGTTCCGCTCGAATCTCAACTTCTCGGATATCCGATGCGAAGCGGCACGGCTGCAGCAGATCGAAACCAAGCAGCTTGAGGTTTTGACCTCGGTCTGGACCAAGGCAAGAGTGCGCAACTGGACGTTGGCGGATTTCATTGAATCGCCGATGGATCCCTTGCAGTCCATCCTTGATGAAATCGGAGTGAATCAGACCAGCCATCTGACCGAAGTGCCCACTATGGGTGATTTGTCTGGTTTCGGTAAGTTCCTACAAAACCTCAAGAATCAGGGTATGCATCCATACCTCATGGGGGACTTCCCCGTGGATGATGTGTTTGGCCCTCAGACAAGACCATTCCGCAAACCTTATCTGGTGCAGTGACGGCCCATGTCAGCCAACTTTGATTATTTCGTTGTATTGGCGGCCATGCGCACAGGGTCGAACCTGCTGGAAGCAAATCTCAATGCGCTGGACGGCGTGACCTGCCATGGCGAAGCGTTTAACCCGCATTTTGCGGGCAATCTGAAATCCGATAGCCTGCTGGGCCTGTCTCTGGAAGACCGGGATGCCGACCCGTTGAAATTGCTGAAAGCCATTCGCTCTGCCCCCGGTGACATCAACGGATTCCGATATTTCGTAGAACACGACCCGCGGGTTCTAAAGCCGGTATTGAATGACCCTCGCTGCGCCAAGATCATCCTTACACGCAACCCGCTGGACAGTTACCTGTCGTTAAAAATCGCGCGGGCCACGCAGCAATGGCTGCTGAAGAACGTCAAACGGCGTGTCGATGCTGTGGTTGACTTTGATGCACAGGAGTTTTCGGACTATCTGGATCAGGTCCAAGGCCACCAGCACATGCTTCGGCGGCATCTTCAAAAGACTGGCCAAACCGCTTTTTTCGTCACCTATGACGACCTGACCGAATTGGACGTCCTAAACGGCCTGGCTACATGGCTGAGGGTCGAAGCGCGTTTGACCAAGCTGGATGACACGCTGAAGCCGCAAAACCCGGCGCCAGCCGTGTCAAAGGTCACCAATCCTGACGACATGACGCGCGCTTTGGCAGATATCGATCAGTTTGGGCTACATCGTTCATATGGCTTCGAACCACAGCGCGGGGCCGCCGTACCGCAATACATCGCAGCGCCAAAGTCCCCCCTGATGTATCTACCTATTCGTAGCGGTTTAGAGCCTGTTATCGGCCAATGGCTGGCCGATCTGGATGGCTGCGTGGTTGACGACCTGATCACCGATCGGAATCGCAAACAAATCCGCGCCTGGTTAAAGGATTACCCCGGCCATCGAAAATTCACCGTCCTGCGCCACCCGTTGGCACGAGCACATACGGCCTTTTGCCAGCACATCCTGAGCACAGGGCCGGGCAGCTATAAAATGGTGCGCAACTATCTGCGTAACCGGCTCAAAATACCGATTCCTGGGCAAGTGCGGGATAACAATTATTCCATCGAGCAACACAGGGACGCGTTTTTGGCCTTCCTGAGCTTCCTGCGCCTCAACCTCAATGGTCAAACGCCAATCCGCGTCGACGGGACGTGGTGCAGCCAATCGCGGGTGTTGGACGGTATTGCCAGTTTCCTAATGCCTGACCTGATCCTCCGAGAAGAAGAGATGGCGGCGGCACTTCCTGCACTGGCGCATGAGATTGGGCATTCGCACCCACCTGCGCCTGGCCCATGCGCGCCCGACGTGCCGTTTACGTTGGACCAGATCTATGACGCGGAACTTGAGGCGCTGGCAGCAGAGGCCTACCAGCGCGACTATGAAGTGTTTGGATTTGCTGCCTGGACGCCAGTGCCGCCTAGGGACGCAAAGTGATCAGCGTACCTTTGTTGACCATCGAATAAATCTCCTCGATCTCGTCATTCTTGACCGCGATGCATCCTGCCGTCCAATCCGGTGTTTTCCGCGCGCGCTTGAGTTCTGACCGAAGATTCGGCTGGCCGTGGATGAAAATATCTCCGCCCGGGTTAACCCCTTCTGCCTTGGCTTGAGCGACATCCTGAGAGTTGGGGTAGGAAATGCCCAGCGACAGATGATAGCGACTGCGAGGATTCCTGCGGTCGATCAGATAGCTGCCCTCGGGCGTGCGACCATCCCCTTTTTTGGTCTTTGTACCTTGTGGCGCAAATCCCAAATCCACATCATATTCTCGCAAAATCTGCCCATGATGCAGCAGATAGAGTTTGCGGGCACCCTTGTTGACCACCAACGAGGTCACCTCGGGCCCATTATAACTTAGAAATCTTGGGCTGGCTGAGGCACAAGCCGAAAGGCTCAGCGTTGCCATCGCCCCCAATCCGAATGCTCGACGATCCATGTTTCACTGCCTGCTCTGTTTTTTGGAATCAATATGCCAAAAACATCAAGAAACGGAAATCACTTTTTGCTGTTCATCTGCTCGGTCAGGCGGCGCTCGATGCTTTCCAGCCGTTCCAGCACTTCGTCGCGATAGGCGTCGGTCTTGACTTCATCCTCGGCATGGTGGGCATCCTGCATCGAGTTCACGATCAGACCCACCAACAGGTTCACCACGGCAAAGGTCGTGACCATGATAAAAGGCACAAAGAATAGCCATGCGTAGGGAAAAACCTCCATTACAGGGCGGACAATGCCCATGGACCAGCTTTCCAACGTCATGATCTGGAACAAGGTATAAGCCGACAGGCCCAGATCACCGAACCAAGTCGGAAACGAGCCTGAGAACAGTTTGGTCGAGATTACGGCGCCAATATAGAACAGGATCGCCATCAGCAGGAAGACACTGGCCATCCCCGGCAGAGCCGAAATAAATCCTTCGACCACGCGACGCAGGCGGGGCGCCACGGAAATCACGCGCAATACCCGCAGAATCCGAAGGGCACGCAGCACGGACAAGCCTCCGGCGCTGGGGATTAGGGCGATCCCCACGATCAGGAAATCAAAGATATTCCAGCCGTTCGTGAAAAATCTGCGCCCGGTGGCGATCAGCTTCATCGTGATTTCGGCCACGAAGATCGCAAGACACAGCTTGTCCAGCGCCACAATCACTGGACCAGCTATTTCCATCAGGGTCGGCGACGTCTCCATTCCCAGAAGGATCGCATTGAAGATGATGACGGCCGTTATAAACCGCCCAAACACGGGCGCTTCGACAATGTTCAGCAAGCGCTGTTTGACACCCATGTGTCGCAATCTCCTGTCTGATCAAGATGCGGTGTTCTGGACAAACCGCGCTGCAAGTTCCGTATGTGACGACCACCGAAATTGGTCAACGACCTGTACCCATTCAAGGGTGTAGCCTGCGTTAACAAGGTTTTTCGCATCCCGCGCAAATGTCACTGGGTTGCACGAGACATACGCAATGGCAGGGCGCTTGGCTTGAGCAAGTTCCTCCACCTGTGCGTCGGCCCCGGCACGAGGCGGATCCAACACGATCGCGTCAAATGTCTTTAGCTCGTCGGGCATCAACGGACGGCGGAACAGGTCCCGGGCCTCGGTTGTCACGCGTTTCAGGCCCTGCGTCTTGCGCCAACCGTGATCCAGCGCCTGAACCATGGCAGCCTCGCCTTCCACCGCATGAACTTCGGCGGCTTGGGCCAGAGGAAGCGAAAATGTACCGCTACCCGCAAACAGGTCGACGACTCGCTTGGCACCTTCAGTTGCCTCCAAAACTGCTTGTAATAGAGCCTGTTCTCCGTCCTTCGTCGCCTGCAAGAACGCACCGGGCGGCGGCGTGACTTCAACTGTTCCAAAGCACTGAAGCGGCGCCTGCCGCATGGCGATCACTTCATCATCCCAGCTCAACCGCGCCAAACCGTGCTTCTCGGTCGCTTGAGCCAGTGCCAGTTCCAGCGGCCCGTCCAAGGGTTTGCCACCTTTGACGGCGACGTCCAGCCCACCTTCGGACAATGTGAGCGTGACGGCCAATACGCCCTTACGGCTTCCACCCAGAACGGCCAGCGCCTCTGCCACTGGAATGGCCGAGATCAGCGCCGGGTCCAACAACCGGCAGTCGGGGATTTCCGTGATCGTGTCCGAGGCGCGACCATGAAATCCGGCCAATGTGCCCTTTTTCGTACGCCTTACCGCAATCGTTGCGCGTCGACGCGACTGTTCGGGGGACGTGTGTATCGGGCGCATGGGCGCATCCAGACCCTGCGCCGCCAAGGCGTTGCGAACGATTTCAAGCTTCCAATCAGCAACAAAGGCGTCAGACGCGTGCTGTAACTGACATCCTCCGCAGGCTTTGTAATGGCGGCACCGGGCTTTGACCCGGTCTTCAGACGGCGTTTCCACCCGTATGTCGGTCAGCACTTGGCCTGTCAGAGTACCACTAACGACTTCGCCGGGAAGCGTGCGCGGTACATAGACGGGACCATCGGCAATGCCGTCGCCCTGATGGCCAAGCCGTGTGATTGTGAATTGCTGCGTCATGGAGTGCCTGATAGCCGGGCTTTGACGGCAACAAAACCCTTATTCCGCAGCTTCCGCCTGAATGAAGCCGCCTGACTGACGGTGCCAGAACCGCGCATACAGCCCGCCTTGATCCAGCAGAGCCTCATGCGTTCCGGATTCTGCGATCTGCCCTTGATCCAGAACAACGATCCGGTCCATCTCGCTGAGGGTGGACAGGCGGTGCGCAATGGCCAGAACGGTCTTGCCTTCCATCACCCGATGCAGCGCCGTCTGGATCGAGGCTTCGACCTCGGAATCCAGCGCCGAGGTCGCCTCGTCCAGAACCAAAATCGGCGCGTCCTTCAGAATGGCGCGGGCCAAAGCGATACGTTGCCGCTGCCCACCGCTGAGTTTAACGCCTCTCTCGCCCAGATGGGCGTCATAGCCTTTGCGACCATTTGCGTCCTCAAGGCTCAGGATGAATTCATGCGCCTCGGCCTTCCTCGCGGCAGTAATCATCTCATCCTCGGATGCGTCCGGGCGACCGTACAGGATGTTCTCGCGCGCTGAGCGGTTGAACATCGCCGTTTCCTGCGTGACCATGCCAATCTGACGGCGCAGGCTGTCTTGCGTCACCTGCGACACATCCTGCCCGTCGATACAAATTGCGCCACTTTCCCTGTCATAGAGCCTGAGCAGAAGCGAAACGAGTGTGGACTTACCCGCGCCCGAGGCACCGACGATACCCAGCTTTTCGCCGGGTTCTATGGTCAAGGTCAGATCCGTGACACCGCCTATATCCCGACCATAGGCAAAACTGACATTTTCGAATGAGATCGATCCGTCGTGCACGGTCAGGTCTTTTGCGTCGCCCGCATCCTCGACCCGGTCACGCTTGGCCAGCGTTTTCATTCCGTTTTCGATCTCACCCACGTTGGCGTAAAGACCCATCAGCGTGAAACTGACCCAACCGGTCATCTGCGCGATGCGGATCGATACCGCACCGGCCGCCACAATATCCCCTGCGGTCGCCATGCCGAGTTGCCACAACCATAGCGTCGCGCCCAACAGCAGAACGGGCAGCACACCGGCCAGCGTCATGAGAATGAATCGAAAACTGGCCGAAAGTTTGCCGAAATCCAGAGATCGTTCGCGCAATTCCACCATCGAGTGGCGCGCGGCCTGATCTTCGAAAGCGGAATGCGCGAACAGCTTGACGGTCTTGATGTTGGTGATCGTGTCGACCACCTGCCCCGACACCATCGCCCGCGCCCCGGCCCGCGCGGCAGAACGCACGCGGATGCGCGGCAGGTACCAGCGTACAAGCAGGAAATAGACCACCAGCCAGGCCGCAAAGGGCAACATCACCAATGGATGAATAGATCCTAACAAAAGCAAAGATCCGGCCAGAGACGCCAAGGCAAACACAATCGCGCTGATCGTTTCCGACACGACAGAAGCCATGGCGTTCGACGTCTGCATCTGTTTCTGCGCGATCCGACCGGCAAAATCGTCGTCGAAATAAGTCACCGACTGGCCCAACGTCCAACGGTTCAACTTGGCCAGCACCAAAGGTGTGATGTTGGGCATGACGATGTAGTTGTTCGACAGAGACGACAGGCCAAACAGGATCGGGCGCAGCAGCATAAAGAACGCAGCCGCGCCAAAGATCATCCACATATTTGCTGCGGTCAGAAAACTTTCGGGCCCGCTGGAGGTTGCCACATCTATCACGCGACCCAGAATCCACGCTGTCCCTGCCTCCATCGCGCCTGCTGTGGCCGAGAAGAAAGCCGCGACAAACAGCATGGGCCATGCCCCGGACAGGCTCCAGCGAATAAACGCCCCCAAAGTCTGTGGTGGCGGCGTTTCGATGTTTTTGAACGGGTAGATGAGGTCAGCAACCCTCATTCAGCGGCCTCCGGGATCACAAAGCCGCCAGACTGCCGCGCCCAGAACTGCGCGTAAAGGCCGCCCTGCGCCAGAAGGTCTGAATGTGAGCCTTCTTCCACGATGCGGCCAGCATCCATCACCAAAATGCGGTCCATCTGCGCGATGGTGCTGAGCCTGTGCGCAATTGCGATCACGGTTTTGCCTTGCATCATGCCGTAGAGAGTTTCCTGAATTGACGCTTCAACCTCGGAATCTAGGGCAGATGTCGCTTCATCCAACAACAAGATCGGCGCATCCTTCAGGATAACTCGCGCTAGGGTCACTCTCTGACGCTGACCCCCGGACAGCTTCACGCCGCGTTCCCCCACATGTGCATCATACCCGGTCCGACCCTGCGGGTCTTGCAGATCAAGGATGAACTCATGCGCTGCAGCCTGTTTGGCGGCCGCGATCATCTGCGCCTCGGACGCATCCGGCCGACCATACAGGATGTTGTCGCGCACAGACCGGTGCAACAACGCGCTGTCTTGCTGGACCATGCCGATATGGCTGCGCAGGCTGTCTTGCGTGACCTGCGCGATGTTCTGATCATCGATCAAAATCCCACCGCGCTCGACGTCGTAAAACCGCAAAAGAAGCTTAACCAGAGTCGATTTACCGGCGCCGGAACGCCCAATCAAACCGATCTTTTCACCAGGCTGGATGGTCAGGTTGACATGGTCCAAGCCTCCGGTCTCACGACCGTAGTGGTGCGAAAGATCGCGGATCTGAATCTCGCCCTTGCTGAGATGCAGGGGTTTCGCAGTCGGTGCATCCAGCAGATCGATGGGCTGCGCAATGGTCTCCATACCCTCGGCCACGATACCCAACTGGCGGAAAAAGCTGGTCAATGCCCACATGATCCATCCGGTCATGGCGTTCAGACGCAGGGTCAACGCAGTCGCGGCTGCAACAACACCAACCGAAGCTGTTCCCTGCATCCAAAGCCCAATCGCCCAGCCAACAACGCCCACGATCAGCATACCGTTCAGCGTGACCAGAACCGCATCCATGATGGTGAAAATCCGCATCTCGATCTGAAAGGTTCGGCGGGTTTCCTGGATGGCTTCGCGGGCATAGTCCAGCTCTTGCGGGCCATGGGCGAACATTTTGACCGAGTGGATGTTCGTATAGCTGTCCACCACCCGACCCGTCACTGTCGAGCGCGCATCCGAGGCCGCCTTTGACGCCGGGCCCACACGCTGCACCGTCCAACGCACCAGCATCGCGTAAAATGCGAACCAGATCAGCAACGGGATCAACAAGCGTGCGTCCGCAACATACAGCAATATCGCCGCACCGATCAGATAGGCCAACGAGAAGGAAATCGCGTCAAAAACCTGAAAAACCACTTCGCCCGCGGCGGGCGGCGTCTGCATGATTCGGTTGGCGATCCGACCGGCAAAATCGTTCTCAAACCACCCAACTGATTGGCGCAGAACATGTTTATGCGCGCGCCAGCGGATCAGGGTGCCAAAGCTCGGCAGGATCGTGTTGTTAAGCAACAGCACGTCGATCAGATGCAGCAACGGGCGCAACAGCAGTACAAATGCAGCCACCAACAACAGTTCTGTTCCGTGATTCTGCCAGACCTCGGCCGGGGCGCCCCCCAAAAGATCGACAACGCGGCCCATGTAGTAGATCAGCCCGACTTCAACCCCCGCGACGATGATGGAAATCAACGCGGTCCAGACAAATACCCGAAAGAAGGGCCGCGAATAGTCCAACATAAACGGCCACAGCCTGGTCGGTGGTTTGTCGGATTCCGTATAGGCGACAAAAGGGTCAACAAGATTTTCGAAATAGCGAAACATGGAGAGTGCTCCGATTGAGCAGATAAAAGACGTGCGAAGAAAGATGGCGCCTGAACACCACCCGTTACGGGGCAAGTGTCCTGGCTTTAGCCGAACCAGATCCCGTAATACATTCGCATTCCTCCATCCATGTGTCAGGCGCACCTAAGCACAAAGGAAAAAAGTTGTCATCCCCTTTTGAGACTTCGCGCTAAGTTGCAAGCAACTCCTCACGCGAAAGCGCAAAGCCGGACGCGATCCAGCGGTTTTCAAGCTCTGCCAGCTTTTTGCCCAGCGCCGGCCCGGTAAAGCTGGGAATCAGATCCTTGGCCTGTATCGGGAAGCGGGCCGTTGCCCCTGCATGCAAGTCACGTCTTAGGTCTTCGGACCATGGTCGTTCCAGAAAGGCGCAGCGCAAGAGGGTCTCGTGCAAGCCACCTTCGTCGCCATAGCGGTACCCAAGCTCTGCCACACTGGTTGTGGCCTGCGCCTCGTCACGCATTCTGGTCAGGCGTTGCAGCTGCGCACGGCTTAACCGCAGTGTCGCTGCATCCTCGGGCGTGGTGATAGCTGCCAGACGCCGCACCGGATCGGGATCGGCACCCGCCGCCTGTTCCAGCGCAATCAAAGGTGCCAAAGACCGATCGTCCGCACCCGGCAACAACCGGGTCAAAACACCTGTGCTGCGCATCGTTGCAACGGCGGGGGCTGGATCATGCGCACCAAGAAGCTTCAGCAATTCTGCCCCGACCCGTTCGCGCGACAGCGATTCCAACCCTTCAAGGTTGGCACCGATGGCCGCCAGCGCATCGGGATCAAAACCGGCGACAGGATCACCATACCAGGCGTGAAAGCGGAAATAACGAAGCGAGCGAAGATAGTCTTCGCGGATCCGATTCTCGGCCGTTCCGATAAACCGCACTGACCGAGCTTTAAGGTCGGGAAGGCCGCCAAGCGGGTCTAACACAGCGCCATCGGGCAGTGCGTAAAGCGCGTTCATGGTAAAATCGCGCCGCGCAGCGTCTTCTTCAACGTGTTTGGAAAAGGCGACGACTGCTCGCCGACCGTCGGTTTCTACGTCACGTCGGAAGGTCGTGATCTCGTGCGGGATACCTGCGCTGACCACCGTAATCGTACCGTGGTCTATACCGGTTGGAATAGCTTTGAGCCCCGCAGCTTGTGCCATCTGAACCACCTGCTCTGGTCGGGCATCGGTGGCAATATCGATGTCCGAGACAGGAGCGCCCAGAAGTGCGTTGCGCACACAGCCACCCACAAAAAGCGCCTGTGCGCCGGATGAGGTCAGGGCTGCGCATACCTGTTGGGTCGCTGGTTCACTGACCCAAGGCTCATTAATCTGCATCATTCATTCACCCGTGCTGCAAGCCCGCGCAATATGCGGGCCGTCGCCCCCCATATGTAATAAGGGCCGTACGGAACTGCGTAGTATCTGCGTTTCTGGCCGCGCCAGCGACGCGACTCAACCAGATAATTCTCGGGATTCAAGAGATGAGCAAGAGGGGTCGAGAATACCTCGTCCACTTCGCCGGGTTCAGGCACAGGTTCGAATCTGTCACGCACGACTGCGACCACGGGTGTGACGTTGAAAGAGGTGACTGTTTCATGCATCGGCAGAAACCCCAGAACCTCTGGCAAATCAGGTGGCAGCCCGATCTCTTCCTGTGCTTCCCTCAAAGCCGCTGCCGTGACATCGGCATCCGTTTCATCCTGTTTGCCTCCGGGAAAGGCGATTTGCCCCGGATGGTGCTTTAATGCAGAAGACCTTTTGGTCAGGATCACCCGAGGCGTATCACCGGCCAATGAGATGGCCACAAGAACACCTGCAGGGCGCAGCCGCCGCCCGGGTGGCAGAACGGTATCGGGGTTCAGGTCAAAATCGCTGGATCCGTGACCGGGGCGGCGCAAGGCCGCCCGGATCTGTTCAACCGGATCATGCACCTTCGCTGTCTTCAGCTTCAAAGCCCACTGTGGCCGGATCCAGCACGTAATGCGCGCCGCAGAACTGGCAATCAGCTGTGACCAGACCTTCGGGAGTTGTCATCTTTTCGATGTCCTTCGCCGAATAGATCGACAAGCTCTGACGCACCCGATCCTCGGAACAGGTACAGCCGAATTGAACCGATTGCGCGTCATAAACACGCGGCTGTTCCTCGTGGAACAGGCGAACCAAAAGGTCGGTCGGCGCAACAGAGGGGCCGATCATTTCCAGATCCTCGACAGTATCCAGCAGGATATTGACGCGACCCCAGTTTTCACCTTCTTCGCCGTCAACCAGATCGGTGGCAGTCAGGACTTCACCCGTACCTTCCCCTGATGCTGCAAAGGGCGACGCTTTGGGCATGTGTTGCAACATGATGCCGCCTGCACGCCAATGCTCGCCCGCGCCGGGCTCGGTTGATTTGCCAAAGCTCAGGGAGAACCGCGTCGGCAACTGTTCGGATTGCGCGAAATACGCTTCGGCGCACGCGCTCAGCGATCCGCCAGCCAGCGGCGTGATGCCCTGATACGGTTGCGTGCCTTCACCCTGGTCGATCATGATGGCGAAATACCCTTCGCCCACCTGATCAAAGGGTGCAGCATCGGTCAGACGGTCGTGGTCAAAACTGGCATAAGCGCGAATTTGGGCGGGCTGGCCCTCTTCCTGCGGCGCGTAATAGTCGGTCGCGATCATGCGGACCGCCCCTTTGGACTGCACTTGCAGCGACAGCTTCCAGCGCAGTGCAACGGTCTGGCCGATCAACGCGGTCAGCAAGGCCATTTCAGCCACCAGCGCTTCGACTTGCTGCGGATAATCGTGCTGCTTCAAGATGCCATCCAGCACGCCATCCAGACGGGCCACGCGGCCGCGCATGTCGGATGCATCAAGTTGAAAGGGCAGGACGGTGTCGTCCCACGCGATTTTTGTTCCAAGAGACATGGGGTTTCCTTACACGCCACGGGTTGGCATACCGGCACCATATAGGTCGTACAGATTGGGTTTTAAGGGGCCATACATGATCAGACGGTTTGGCGAAACCCCTCAGGCAGGGCAGAAATATACGCAAAGACCCGGAGTGTACGTGCTTTTGCCTCGTGGACGGTCTTTGCTGGTGACATGGTATGACGACGGCCTCAACCCAGAGCTGCAACTGCCGGGTGGAGGCATTGATCCGGGCGAATCGCCGATCACGGCACTGCATCGCGAGGTCTATGAAGAAACCGGGTGGCTAGTTGCCAACCCGCGCCGTGTCGGCGCCTTTCGCCGCTTTAGCTATATGCCGGAATATGATCTGTGGGCGGAAAAGATCTGTATGATCTATCGCGCGCGCCCCGTCCGCCGCATGGGCCCGCCAGCCGAAGCGTTTCACGAAGCGCGATGGGTGGATGCGTCAGATGCGGTTGAAAAACTTGGAAATGGCGGTGACCGGCATTTTGCCAGAATGCATCTTTGGTCGCTCTAGGGGCCGTTATATTCGAAGAACACGGCCGAGACGTCATCCCCTATTCCTTCTTTGGGCGACATCACCTGCGTCAGACGCCAGAACATGTCATCCAGAAACTCGGACCCGCCATGTTCCGAAACGCAGAGTTGTGCCATCTCTTGCAAACCACCTTCGTCCAACAGGCTACCATCGGCCAGAGCGCATTCGGTAAAACCGTCTGAATACAACAATAGTTTGTCGCCTGGCTGCAGCTGAGTCTCGATTTGCTGAAAACTCGCACCTTCGATCAATCCGACGGGCAACCCTCCTTCACCCAGAAAACAGCTGCTGCTATCCCGTCGAAGCAGAAGGGGGTGTGGATGCCCGGCTTGCACCATTTTCAGATGCCCGTTGCGCAAATCTACGATGGCGTAAACCATCGTGAAATATTCTTCGATCCCTTCATCCGCCATCAGACGGGAATTGAGCGTTCTCGCAACCTCCTCTGGCGGCAAAAGCGCGTAGAACTTGTTGAACCGCTGCTCCATCGCGACATTCTGATCAAAATGCTTGCTGGACAGATAGCTGCCCAACCGGGCCGTCATCATGGCCGAGGTGATCCCGTGGCCGGACACATCAATGCTATAAAACCCCAGCCGATTCACGCCAGGTGAAAACATACCGACAAGATCCCCACCAATGTGACCACAAGGTTTCAGTAACAGGCTGACTCGCGAGTTGCCAAATTCCCGCGTTAGTTCAGGCACCAGCGATTCCTGGATCTTGCGGGCCTGCATCAGGTCTTTATCGATCGCGTCATGCGCCAGTTTCAATTCTTCCAGTGCGGATTCAATCAGGCGGTTCTTTTGCGAAAGCTCGCGCTGCATGTCTAATATGCGCGCGCCGGCCGAAATGCGCGCGCGCAGCTCGTCCGCTTCCAAAGGTTTGATAAGAAAATCATCCGCCCCGGCGTCCAAACCACGCGCGACCTCTTGCTTTTCGCTTTTGGACGTCAACAGAATGAAATAGCTGTATTGGTCTGTATCCAGCGCGCGAAACGTGCAGCAGAACTCCAGACCGCTCATCCCCGGCATTACCCAGTCGCTGAGCACAAGATCGGGCGGGTCTGCCTGGCAAAGCTCCAACGCGGCCTCGCCGGTATCAGCCTCGACCACGTCAAACCCCCATTTCCTGAGCGAGGCCACCAGAATGCGACGCTGCAAACGGCTGTCATCCACAACCAGCACCTTGCGGATCGCGCCGAAGTCCAGATCGGATCTGGTGTCCTCAAGACTCGCCCCTGGTACCATTTACGTTCTGCTCTCATGAGATTGACCGGTCAGGGCGACCCTAGCGTCCGCAGGTTTAACATCCGGTGAAGACCCGACCCGCGTTCAAATGGTGCCATTAACCGGGTTTTTACCAGCCGTGGTTTACGCAGAACCTTGAAGGTTAAATGGCAGGTATTTCACCATGATCCGTTGGGACAGAGTCATGCAATTGCGGGACGAAGTTGGCCCAGATGAATTTGACGAGGTGGTCGAGATTTTTCTGGAAGAGGTGCACGAGGTCATCGCGCGCCTGCATCGCGACATCGACCGGGTTGAGCTGGAACAAAACCTGCATTTCCTGAAAGGCAGCGCGCTCAGCCTTGGGTTCGATCAGTTTTCGAAACTCTGCCAGGATGGCGAACGGCAGGCATCCGCAGGTCAGGGCGCAGACGTTGATCTGCCTGCCCTTCTGGCCGTTTTTGACAGCTCGAAACTCAAGTTCGAAGCGGAACTGCACCAGAAGCTGGGCTAGATCACGAACTGCGCCAGCGTTTCGTCTTCGGTAATATCAGTATAAGTAAACCCGGCCTCGTCCAGATGCGCAAACAGGCGCATGAAGTTTTCAGGCTTGCGGGTTTCGATCCCGATCAGGACCGAACCGAAATTGCGCGCTGACTTTTTCATGTACTCAAAGCGGGCAATGTCATCCTCGGGGCCAAGTATGCCAAGAAATTCTTTCAACGCACCCGGGCGCTGCGGCAGGCGCAGAATGAAGTACTTCTTCACCCCGGAATAGCGCTGCGCGCGCTCTTTGACCTCAGGCAGGCGTTCAAAGTCAAAGTTGCCACCGGACGTCACGCAGACCACCGTCTTGCCACGCACAAAGCTTTGGATATCGCCCACTGCTTCGACCGCCAGCGCGCCCGCGGGTTCCAAGACGATGCCTTCTACATTCAGCATCTCGATCATCGTGGTACAAATACGGTCTTCGGACAGGACCAGCACATCCGACAGGTGGCGTGATTTCAGTAGTTCGAACGGCTTCTCACCGATCCGCCCAACGGCGGCACCATCGACGAAAGTGTCCACATGATCCAGCGAAACAGGATGTCCTGCCGCCAATGCGGCACGCAGGCACGCGCCTCCAGCGGGTTCAACAAACAGACAATGGCTGCGATCCCCGAACCATGTGGCCACACCCGAGGACATGCCGCCACCGCCGACCGGCAACACGACGTGATCCGGCACACCGCCCAGTTGCTCTTCGATCTCGGCCGCCAGAGAAGCCTGCCCTTCAATCACATCCGCATCGTCAAACGGTGACAGGAAATGCCCCCCCTGCTGCGTGCACCAGGTTTGCGCGGCAGCTAGCGTGTCATCGAAATAGTCGCCGGTCAGGTGGATTTCGATATTGTCGCCGCCGAAGATACGGGTTTTCTGAATCTTCTGTTGCGGGGTTGTCACCGGCATGAAGATCACACCTTTCACGCCCAGATGCTTGCACATGAACGCCACGCCCTGCGCGTGATTTCCCGCACTGGCACAGACGAACAGGTCCTGCCCCTGTTGCTTGCGCATCGCATTGAACGCGCCGCGGATTTTATACGACCGCACCGGGCTCAGGTCCTCGCGCTTAAGCCAGATATCGGCCCCATAGCGATCAGACAAATGGGCATTCCGCTGCAACGGCGTCGCCGGAAAGACAGAGCGCATCGCCTGTTCGGCGGCGCGGGCGCGGGTCTTGAAATCAGTCATGTCGGTTTCACTGCCGCATCAGTGCGAGAAGGGCAAGGAATACATATGTGTACGGGGCTTAGGTGAGTTCCCGTTTTTCGATGAAGACGCCGTACATGGTGGTAAAGATACTGACGTTGATCATCGGAAGGATGAGCGTGCCGAAGAACACGGTCAGCAAAACGCCCAAAACCGGAATTAATGCCAGAACAGTGAAAGCCAGCTGCACCAAAACCTGGAACAGGAAGGCAACAAGTAGCAGTAACAAGATTGCACTGCCGACTCCCGCTGTTTTGTTCCAAGCATCGCTGAGCGAAATGGGGTCACCAATCGCCGCCGCCGGCAAGATTATTGACAGGCGATAGAAGCAAACAACCAGAAAAACGGTGTAAACAATCACCAGAATGATCGAAAGCCCTGCAAGACTTTCGCCCAATGCAGCAGCGACCAAACCCATGGGGATACACGCGATCACCATCAACACCCCCAACATCAGAAAGCGACCGAAATAGGCAAGAATCCTGTCGAAACGGAATGTCGGGAATATTCCCGTGGGATATTCTTCCATCAAGATGAAGCGGTGCCATGACACCGCGATCCAGAACATGGTGACGAACATTACCGCCAGCAAAACGACCACAAATACAAAAGCCGAACCTGCGGTTGCACCTGGCGGCAAGTCGCCTGCATTGTCTTCAAGCGCCTCAAGCGGAATACCAAGTGCCAAAAACACGCCCACAATAATGATTGTAGCAATCAGAGCTGGGCCAACCGTAATCTGCAGGACCTGCTTCAGGTTTCCGAACACCATCCGCACCGAATGCAAAAATATTTGCCATCCCAACATTTGAAACTGCCCCTTCAACCAAACATTGTTTAAATTGCGTATGTTTCACCCCAAATCCCGTTCTGCGTCAATCCTCACAACTTGCCCCCGGTCACAAAACCCGCTAGGGGCCAGTCGTCTTACGAATAAGGGGAAGTCAGATGTCCGCGCCCAAAAAAGTTGTTCTGGCCTATTCCGGTGGCCTTGATACCTCAATCATCCTGAAATGGCTGCAGACCGAGTATGGTTGTGAGGTCGTGACCTTCACCGCCGATCTGGGTCAGGGTGAAGAATTGGAGCCCGCGCGCCAAAAAGCCGAGCTGCTGGGGATCAAGCCCGAGAACATCTATATCGAAGACATCCGTGAAGAATTCGTCCGCGATTTCGTTTTCCCCATGTTCCGCGCCAACGCCCAGTATGAAGGTCTGTACCTGCTGGGCACTTCGATCGCGCGCCCGCTGATCTCGAAACGTCTGGTTGAGATTGCCGAGGCCACCGGTGCCGATGCTGTCGCACACGGTGCGACCGGCAAGGGCAACGATCAGGTGCGGTTCGAACTGGCAGCCTATGCGCTAAACCCCGAGATCAAGGTGATCGCGCCCTGGCGCGAATGGGACCTGACCAGTCGCACCAAGCTGCTGGAATGGGCCGAAGCACACCAGATTCCGATTGCCAAAGACAAACGCGGCGAGGCTCCGTTCTCGGTTGACGCGAACCTTCTGCATACCTCGTCCGAAGGCAAGGTTCTGGAAGACCCCGCCGATATGGCACCCGACTATGTCTATCAGCGCACCGTTCACCCCGAGGATGCGCCGAACGAGCCTGAATTCATCGAAATCGGCTTCGAAAAAGGCGACGCGGTCAGCATCAATGGCGAGGCGATGAGCCCGGCCACCATCCTGACCAAGCTGAACGAATATGGCGGCAAGCACGGCATTGGCCGTCTGGACCTGGTCGAAGGCCGTTTCGTGGGCATGAAGTCGCGTGGCATCTATGAAACGCCCGGCGGCACCATCCTGCTGGAAGCGCATCGCGGGATCGAATCCATCACCATGGACCGTGGCGCGATGCACCTGAAAGATCAGCTGATGCCGCAATATGCTGAGCTGATCTATAACGGTTTCTGGTATTCGCCCGAGCGTGAGATGCTGCAAGCCGCCATCGACAAATCTCAGGAACATGTCACAGGCACCGTTCGTGTGAAACTGTACAAGGGTCTGGCCTCGACCGTGGGCCGCTGGTCAGATCACTCGCTGTACTCTGAGGCGCATGTGACGTTTGAGGAAGACGCCGGCGCGTATGATCAGACAGACGCAGCAGGTTTCATTCAGCTGAATGCGCTGCGTCTGAAACTGCTGGCCGCACGCGACAAGCGTTTGTCCAAGTGATTGACGAAGACGATAACGACGACGAACTCGATATGTTCATCGAGGCGCAGGACACGGTTTGGGCCGATGTCCTGCGTGAATTGGAGCAGGGGCAGAAAACCAGCCACTGGATGTGGTTTGTGTTTCCGCAACTGGCCGAGCTGGGTCAATCCCATATGGCTCAGCTCTACGGGATCGAAGATCTGGATGAGGCCACGGCCTATCTGAACCACCCGGAACTGCGCCGTCGCCTGACCAAAGCAGCGTCGCTTATGCTGTTGCACAAAGGGCGGGATGCCGCCGACATTCTGGGTGGGATCGATGCGAAAAAGCTTCGGTCGTCGATGACACTGTTTTCTTCCGCAGCGGACGCTCCGGAAGAGTTTCAAGCTGTTCTCGACACCTTTTTTGGTGGTGAACCCTGCGCTCGGACAGTTCAGAGCCTTGCCACTTCGTAATCGGAAGTTCCCGTTGGGTCAGCCTTGCCTGCGCGCCGGCTGACCCTTTACGCATTCGGAAACTGCGAAAGGAACCCGGATGCTTCAAGACATCGCTGACGGAATTCAAAAGGGCCTGAACGGCAAAACCTTTGATGGATCGTTGAAATTCGATTGTGGCGAGGACGGGGTGATTGTTCTGGCTGACAGTCAGGCCACGACGCAGGATCAGGAAACGGATTGCACCATCCGCATCTCACAGGACAATCTGACCAAGCTGCTGACTGGAAAGCTGAACCCGATGACAGGTGTTGCTATGGGTAAGCTCAAGATCTCGGGCAATATGGGCGTCGCAATGAAGCTGGGGCAGCTGCTGGGCTAAGCTCAGCGGAACTCCGCAATAGATTTCTGCATCGCCAGGATCAATGCGTCCCGCTGCCCAGACAGCTCGGCTGGCGTTTTCCCTGCGGCCTCAGCGATCACACCGTCTGCAAGCTGCTGAGCGACCTCATCGGTCAAATAGACCTGACCTAAATCGTCCCACCATCCATTGAACGTATCGGAGAAATGGTCGCAAAACGCCCTGAGCCCACCTTCCCCGGCACCGAGATTGAACAACATGGTTGGCCCCATCGCCGCCCATCTGACGCCCGGTCCGGCCCAGACGGCCTTGTCCACATCCTCGACCGATGCAACCCCCGATACCACTAGATGGATAGCTTCGCGCCACAGCGCAGCTTGCAGCCGGTTTGCAACATGGCCAGGCACCTCTTTGTTGACCCGGATCGTGGTCTTGCCCACGCTTTCATAAAACGCCTGCGCTGCATCAACGACGCCGTTGGCCGTTTTTTCATTTCCCATCACCTCGACCAGCGGGATCAGGTGTGGCGGGTTGAACGGATGTCCCAATACAAAGCGTGACGGGTCAGACCAGCCCGGCTGCATTTGTCCCAGTGTTAAACCCGACGCAGAGCTGGCGACAATTGCGCTCTTTGGCAGAGCGGATTCGATCTCGGCAAAGGTTGCATGTTTGATCTGCAGACGCTCGGGCACATTTTCCTGAACAAATCCTGCACCGGCCACCGCAGCAGCAGGGCTGGAATGAAACGTAATTTCGTCCGGATTTCCGTTTTCCGTCAGACCCAGCGCATCCAGCGTCGGCCATGCGTCCTCGATGTATTGGCGTACTTTCCGTTCGACTTTTGGGTCGGGATCAAAGAGGGCAACGGAACGCCCTGACGCCAGAAAAAGCGCCGCCCAACTGGCACCAATGACGCCTCCGCCCAGGCAGGCCGTGTGTTGTATTTTCATTAGAACAATCCCGGGTTCAAAGGTGAGGCGGCCGTCATACCACCGTCCACCGTGAAAAGTTGACCTGTCGCAAAGCTTGCCTCATTCGACGCCAGCCAGACGGCCATACTCGCAATATCCTCGGGCTTGCCAAAGCGGCGCGTGGCATGGCGGGCGATCGCATCCCGGCGCGCGGCGTCGGGATCATTGGCCAACTCGAACGCGGCGTCCAACATTCCTGTTTCGATCCAACCGGGACAAATCGCGTTGCAGCGGATTTTTGGCCCGTGATCGACCGCAATAGAACGGGTCAAACCATGCACAAAGGCCTTGGAGGCGTTGTACAGCGCCATGACTGGATCGGCGAATTGCCCAGAAATAGAGCCTATGTTGATGATTGAAGCGCCCTCATCCATCCTTGGGATATAGGCCCGGCACATGTTGAAAACGCCCCGGCAATTGGTGCCGATCACTGCGTCCCAATCCGCGTCCGAACTGTCAGGGACAGTCTTTTCGACCTGAACGCCTGCGTTGTTCACAAGAATGTCGGTGCCGTTTGTGGTTGCGGCCAACGCTTTGACCGCATCCGGGTCCGTGACATCCAGCGGATACCAGATGATGTCGTCTGCAAGCCCATCGGGCCGCGCCCCGCGCCCGCACGTCGTCACTGTCGCGCCTTCACTGCAAAAGGCCTCGACAATCCCGCGACCAATGCCTTGCCGTCCACCTGTCACCAGCGCTCTTTTCCCAGTCAACCGCATCAGTATACCTTCCCTCGGCACCCGTCGCCAAAACGCGTGTTTGTCTGCATATCTTCCCCCGTCAAAATGCGGTCTGGTCGTTGCCCTTCAAGCCTAACCGTTGGCGGGCCTCATCCGGAGTCGCGACCGTCAGGCCAAGGTTTTCGATGATTGAGCGAATCTTGCGGGCCTGATCAGCGTTGGATTTCGCCTTTTCACCGGGCCCGATGTAAAGGCTGTCTTCCAGCCCAACCCGCACGTTGCCGCCAAGAATTGCGGCCTGAGTGGTAAAGGCCATCTGGTGGCGACCGGCGGCCAGTACCGACCATTCGTAGCTGTCGCCGAACAGCTTTTCAGCAATCGAATGCATGTGCATCAGGTTATCGAGGTCGGCCCCCACGCCGCCCAGAATTCCAAAAACCATCTGGATGAAAAACGGCGGCTTTACCCAGCCCTGGTCGACGACCCAGGCCAGGTTGTAGAGGTGCCCCAGATCGTAGCATTCAAACTCGAACTTCGTGCCGTGGCCTTCACCCAGTTCCTTCATCGCATATTCGATATCAGCGAATGTATTGCGGAAGATGAAGTCGCGGGTCATATCCAGAAACTCGGGCTCCCAGTCATGTTTCCAGCCCGAGTATTTCTGCATCATCGGGAAAATGCCGAAATTCATCGATCCCATATTCATGCTGGCCATTTCGGGGCTGGCACGCAGCGCCGCGCGCAGGCGTTCTTCGCGCGTCATGCCCAGCCCGCCTCCGGTTGAGACGTTCATGACAGCACCCGTCGCCTGTTTTATGCGGGGAAGGAATTGCATAAAGAGGTCCGGATCCGGGTCAGGGCGACCGTTTTCGGGGTTGCGGGCATGCAAGTGAATGATCGATGCCCCAGCCTCGACCGCACCGATGCTGGCCTCGGTAATCTCATTCGGTGTGATAGGAAGATGTTCAGACATGGTGGGCGTGTGAATCCCGCCAGTCGGAGCACAGGTGATGATGACCGGTTTGCTCATAGCTTCATCTGCTGAACTTGCGCGCTCAGCCCTCCGTCGAGAACCCAAAGCTGACCGCTGGCATAGCGCGCCTCGTCCGAAGCCAGCCAGTTCACCAGATTGGCAATATCGTCAGGCGTTCCATATGTGCGCATCGGATGCACGTCACGCACGGCCTGTTGCAGTTGATCGATGGTCTTTCCGCCTCCGCCAGAACCATCGCCGGTAAAAAAGCTCTGCAACATGGGCGTGTCGACATAGCCAGGGCATATGGCATTCACGCGAATACCTTCCGGCCCGTGATCACACGCCATAGCACGGGTCAGGGCATGAACCGCACCCTTGGTTGCGCAATAGGCGGCAAGGCCGGGATCAGCAATGAACCCGTCATAGCTGCCAAAATTGATGATTGAGGCTGATGCTCCCGACGCAGCCCCTTTGCGCAAAAGTGGCAACGCGTGTTTTGAAGTTAAAAATGTGCCAGTGACATTCACCGCAAAGGACAGGTTCCATTCTTCCAGCGTGGTTTGTTCAATGGTCTTTTCAATCTCGATGCCAGCGGCGTTGACCAAAATGTCCAATTGGCCGGCCTCGGCCCCAACCTGTTCCATCGCCGCAATTGCGTCAGCTTCCTGCGTGACGTCCAGTTTCACAAAGATGCTGCCGTCGTCGTTATGGACCGTCAGAGATCCCTCGGGCGTCAGATCAGCCGCATAGACCCGCGCACCCTCGCGCAGGAAACGCGCCACGATCGCGCGCCCGATCCCGCCGCGCCCACCGGTCACAAGGGCTGTTTTTCCTTCCAGCATCATTCTTTGGTCTCCTTCAAAGGCGGATAGCGATAACGGGTCGCAGCGACCGTCCAATCCATATGGTTGCGCACGTATTCCTGAGTGGCATCTCGTGGCGGGTTGTAGTCCCAGGCCTCACCGGCACCCGCCTCCATCGCAGCGTGAAGGGCGCGACGGGACCTTTGTGTCGAGATCACGTCCGCGCGCAGGCTTTCGCTGTTCCAACGTCGTGCAACTTCTTCAGCAAACTGTGCGGACTGTTCAGCGTAGGCAGGGTCGCCAGCACGATTCACTTTCTCCAGCGGGTCTTTTGATAGATCGTAAAGTTGTGGAGGGTCCGGGTCGCAGTGAATGTATTTCAGGGGGCCGCGCCGGATCATGAACACCGGATATGGCGTCATTTCGGCGCAATACTCTCCGATGGCTTCATCCACTGGGTCGGTTTCTCTGCGCGCAAGAGGCATTAGGGATCGACCGTCAATCGGTTCGCCGTAGATCGCATCAGAGCCGCCGGCGATGTCCACAAATGTCGGCAACAGATCAAGCAAGGAACAGGCGTTGGAAGCGCAACCTTTGGCTACGCCCTGGCCTGCCATGATCAACGGAACACGGGCTGAGTGCTCGAAGAAGTTCATCTTGTACCAAAGGCCTCGCTCACCCAGCATATCGCCGTGGTCTGCGGTGACGATGACGATGGTGTTGTCCAATTCTCCGATATCTTGCAGCGCCTTCACCATCGCGCCAACCTTGCTGTCGAAAAAGCTGACGTTTGCCAGATAGGCACGTCGCGCTCGTCGGATTTCTTCTTCGGTCAAAGGGACATAGCTCGCCTCAATCCCATCCATGACGCGGCGCGAGAACGGGTCTTGTTCCTCAGGCGTCAGAGTGAACTCCGGCATCGGAACGTCTGCGTCGGAATACATGTTCCACCATTCCGGGTTGGCCACATAAGGGTCATGCGGATGGATAAAGCTGGCCACCATGCAGAACGGGGCTTCCTCCCCAGCCGCCCGGTCTCGGCCCCTGTCGATCAACCAGCGGCGCGCCGCAAACTCGACTTCGTCGTCATAGTCTGTCTGGAAGGTGGCGACCGCCTCGCCACTTTCCTTAACCGTTTGCATATTGTGATACCACTTGTCGATCCGCTCGTCCGGGGCTTCCCAATCCGGGGTCCAGGCGAAATCGGCGGGGTAAATGTCGGTGGTCACGCGGTCTTGAAACCCGTGTTTCTGGTCCGGTCCAACAAAGTGCATTTTGCCCGACAGGCAGGTGCGATAGCCCAGCGATTTGAGGTAATGCGCAAAGGTCGGGACCGAGGCGCGAAACTCGCTGGCATTGTCATAGGCCGCGATCCGGCTGATCAACTGCCCGGACATGAACGCAAACCGTGACGGTGCGCAGAGGGGCGAGTTGCAATAGGCCGCATCAAATCGCATCCCGCGCGCGGCAAGTGCGTCGATATGAGGGGTCTTGACCGTTGGATGGCCGTAAGCGCCGCAAAAATGCGGCGCCAGTTGATCGGCCATGATCACAACGATGTTGGGTCGTGTCACGGTGCGGCCTTTGCGTAGGCGTCCAGAACAAGCCCGTGGAAGTGATGTACCGCATGTTCCGATTTGCCCGATCCATTCGGGTCATGCACGATCCGGCCTTGCGTAAAGGCCGGGGTGCTCATCCCGCGCTGAACACTTTCAACAATGTCGATATCTTCGCGTTGCAGAACCTCATCGAGGTAGCGGATGGCCTCCAGCTCGGCCTCGTCTGGTTCAGGGGTTTCGAGAAAGAAATCATAGGTCTCGAGCGTCCGGTCAGGACCAATCGGGATGATGTTCAGCACGATCATCGAAGACCGCCCCGGATAGCGCATCAGACATGTGGTGGGCCACAGCCACCAAACAGCATGGGTGCGCACAGAGGCGTTGGAAACGTCATAAGCCGTGTTGGCACCCTTGCCCGCCTCGGCCATATGGCTGGAGTAGATGCCGTATGTGGTCACCTTGTAGGTGTCCATATCAACCAGATCGCAGAAGTCCTTGTGGGCGGTGGGGCAGTGGTAGCATTCAAGGAAGTTGTCGACGACATTCTTCCAATTCGACTTGATGTCATAGGTCAGGCGATGACCAAATGTCAGCCGCTCGATATCTGGTGCCCAGTGGCGGATTTCGGTTTCCAGATTTCCGGAAACGTCTAGTAAAGGTACTGCGTTAGAGTCTAGATTTACATAGATGAAGCCTGCAAATTCTTCGACTTGTACCTGATCGAGGCAGATATCTGACGTATTGAAGTTGGCCAGATCCTCGGTCTCGGGAGCGCGTACCAGTTGGCCGTCCAGTTTGTAGACCCAGGCGTGATATGGGCACATGATACGGGTGGTTTCGCCTTCGCCCGACAGCAGATGATGGGCTCGGTGTTTGCACACGTTGTAAAAGGCGCGAAGTACACCCTCGCGGTCGCGCACCACCGCAATTGGTCGCCCGGCAATTTCAACTGTTGTGTAAGAGCCCGGAGCGCGCAGCTTTTCGACATGACAGACCCATTGCCATGTCTTGGCCAGGATTTCATTTTGATCGACCTGATACCAGGCCGGGTCAACATAGGCCTCGGCCTTCAGGGAACTGGTGTTAAAAGGATCGGTGCTAAAACCATCAGAAATCCGTTTGAACTGGGTTTTGGACGGCAGCTGGTTCATGGGTGGCTCCACAGCTCAGGGGCAGCTCTGCCCCAATAATTGACGTGTGACGCGTATGATCTTCTGAGTCTCAGCTAAACTCTTTACTTTTTTCGCCGCACTATATTCATTTTTAGCCAACTTGATAAATACTACAGTGTCAGACTTTGGGCTTGCGATGCATCGGCCAGGCGCGGAATTCGAACGGGACCCTGCCCTCGACCCTGTCGCGCGTCGGAGGCAAGCCAAACCTTTCTTTATATGCGCGGCTGAAATGCACAGGGCCGGAAAAGCCTGAGGCCAAAGCGACCTCTGCAATAGGAAGCTCAGTCTGTGTGACCAGACCACGGGCCCGATCCAGCCGAATGTCACGGTAGTAAAGCGCAGGTGTTTTCTTGATATACGTCGCGAACAACCGATCCAGCTGACGATGAGAAATCCCGGCACGCCTGCAAATCTCGGGAACGGGTACAGTTTCCTCCAGGTTGGCCTCCATCACCTGAATCGCCATTTTTAGCTTGGTTGGCACCGTTGTTCCCAAAGGCTCAGTACCTTGCGGCTGCTGTTGTTCCGCCGGGCCACGCAACCGGTCATGAAACACGTATCTGGCTGCTGCGTTGGCAAGGGCGCTGCCATGTACCCCCTGAAGAATTTGCAGCCCAAAGTCGATTGCCGCCGATCCACCGCAGCAAGTGAGCCGATTGCCGTCCATAACATACAGGTTCTCGACAACTTCTATGTCCGGGTAAAGCTCTTGCAACGCATCAATGTGCTCATAGTGGACAGTCGCGCGCCGTCCATTCAGCAGCCCGGCTTGCGCCAGTATGAAAGCGCCGGTATCCAAGGCGCCCAAAGTCGCACCGCTTCGTGCAAGCTGTCGCAAAACTGTTCCCAGTTTAGATGTCAGGTGCCGCTCTGGCGTCCAGCTTGAGGACACAATGACAATGTCAGCTTCGGTCAAACGTTGTTTATCAAGCGCCCGAGTCTCGATACCCGCACCATTGCTGGATACGCAGAAGCCCCCCGTTTCGGACAGGAACTCCCATGTGAAATAAGGCTTTCCGTCCAGATAGTTCGCAGCCCGAAACGGGTCAATGAACCCCATGGTCGCCGCCATGTTGAAGCTGGGTGCAACAATGACCAACAAACGGGTTGATACCTGCGCCTCCTGAACCATCGATCCTGATCCCAACCTTGCTTCACCAAATTTCAGAAGAGTTCTTTTACTACCGATACACAAGGTTTCTTCAGACATGACCGTTGTCGATAAACTCGTCTCACCAGCGCGTGACATGAGATGTCAGGCAATTGCAAGTTGGTCGATCTCGGGTCACCTTGGTCCCAAAAGGAGACCTGATATGACACGGACTGCTTATCTCGACACGCTCAAACCAGCCCTTCTTTTCACGCTGATCACCTTGGTTGCAATTCTGCGCGCGCTTCCGGCACCGGCGGCAGGAACCGAAACGCTGACCGTGGCCGGTGGATGTTTTTGGTGCGTGGAATCGGATTTTGAATCCGTGCCGGGCGTCATCGAAGCAGTTTCAGGCTATACCGGCGGCAAGTCGGCAAATCCCACATATGATCAGGTCTCAAAAGGGGGAACCGGCCACTATGAGGCGGTCCAGATCACGTTTGATCCGGGTCAGGTCTCACGCGAAACGCTTCTGAACATGTTCTTCCGCTCGGTCGACCCAACAGATGCCGGAGGTCAGTTCTGCGACCGTGGAGACAGCTATCGCACTGCGGTTTTCGTCTCTAACACAGGGGAAAAGGCTTTGGCCACGGAAGCAAAAGCTGATGCGCAGCGGGTCTTGGGCCAAGCCGTTGTGACCCCGATCCTGAACGCGGGCACCTTTTATCCTGCTGAGGCGTATCATCAGGACTACTACAAGGGGAACAAACTGATCTTGACGCGGTTCGGCCCCAAGCGACAGCACAATGCCTACAAAGCCTACCGCAAAGCCTGCGGTCGTGACGCGCGTGTCAAACAGCTTTGGGGCACAGATGCACCATTTGTCGGGTCTTAATCGAAGGGTGCGTCGCGAACTTCTTTGAGATCAGGAATTACATCAGCCGTTCCGTGCCGCATCACCATTAGGGCTGCGGCGCGGTTTGCTTGTAAAATGGCCTGCTCCATCGGCATCCCGCGATCCATACCTGCAAGAACATAACCGGTGAATGTATCGCCCGCCCCAGTTGTATCCACGGCCTGCACCTTATGTGCCGCAAACTCGACCGGGTCGCTGCCCTGCTGCAAATACCGCGCGCCTTTTGAGCCCAGCGTGACGATGACGTGCCGAACCGGCATATCAGATGCGCTCAACCCGGTTTCCTGACGCAGTTGTTCAGCCTCGACCTCGTTGAGGATGAGGAAATCCAAATAGGGCAGAACCGCCTTCACCGCCTGTGCCTGAAACGGCGCTGCAGCATAACACACGGTTAATCCCAACCGGTGCCCCAATTGCGCAGCTTCCACCTGCGCGTTGGTTTCATTCTGCAAGATCAGCAGATCACCCGTGTTTGCCGATGACAGCGCCTGCCCCAGATGGCTGACATCCAACGCGTGGTTGGCACCTGGATAAAGGATGATCAGGTTCTCACCCTCAGCATCCACCGCAATGATCGCGTGCCCAGTAGGCAAATCCACCTCAGAAATAAAAAGCGTATCCACGCCATATTCCGTCAATCGATCTTTCGCCCAGCGCCCATCCTGGCCAACAGCGCCAATATGGCTGACACGCGATCCGGCCCGAGCTGCCGCCACCGACATGTTGGCCCCCTTGCCGCCCAGAAACCGATCCAGTCCAAGGGCAGCCAGGGTTTCCCCCGGCGCGGGCAGATGCGGCAAATCATAGACCATATCCGCGTTGATTGAGCCGAGGTTCCAGATTGTCATGACTTATCCAATGTCACATGAAGCCAGAATGGCCATGTTCAGAATATCGTTGGCGGTCGACACGGTCGAACAGACCTGAATCGGTTTGTCGATGCCCGACAGGATCGGACCGATCACGGTCGCGCCACCCATTTCCTGCATCAATTTAGTTGAGATCGACGCCGAGTGCCGCGCCGGAACGATCAGGATATTTGCCGGGCCGGTCAGACGCGAGAACGGATAGGCAACCTGCTGATCCACGTTCAGTGCCACATCCACGGTCATCTCGCCTTCATACTCGAAATCAACGCCGCGTTGGTCCAGAACCGCTGGCGCACGGTGCATTTTCTCAGCGCGCTCCGAAACCGGATAGCCAAAGGTAGAGAAACTGACAAATGCCACCCGGGGCTCCAGGCCCATGTGTTGGGCGACGGCTGCGGAACGCTCGGCAATGTTGGCCAGATCGTTTTCGTCCGGCCATTCATGCACCAGCGTGTCGCCAATCAGAACGATCCGACCCTTGTGCAACAATGCCGTCACACCAGCAGCGCCATGAGCGGCATCCGCGTCAAACACGTGGTTGATCCGGTCAAGCACATGTGCAGACTTGCGCGTTGCTCCGGTGACCAGGCCGTCGCCATGACCATGCGCCAACATCAGCGACGAAAATACGTGCCGATCCCGCGCCGCCAGGCGGTGAATATCCTTGCGATCAAAACCTTTACGCTGCAGGCGTTCGTAGAGGAAATTCGAATAGGTCTCGAGATGCGCCGTGTTGGCGGCATTCACCACCTCCAACTCGCGCACGGCATCGCCCAATCCCGCTTCTTCCAGCTTCAGTTTGACGTCGTCGGCTCGGCCAACCACCAGCGCTTTGCCAAAGCCCGAACGCTGATACATGACTGCTGCACGCAACACGCGGGGATCATCGCCCTCGGCGAAGATCATGCGGCTTTGCGCCTGACGCGCGCGCGCGTTCAAGCCACGCAGGATGCTGGCCGTCGGGTCCATCCGGGATTTGAGGCTCAACTCATAGGCTTCCATGTCAATGATCGGACGGCGTGCGGCGCCTGTGTTCATCCCGGCTTTCGCAACAGCTGGAGGAATACGGTGGATCAGGCGCGGGTCAAACGGCGTCGGGATGATATAGTCGCGCCCAAAGGTCAGCGATTTGCCATACGCCATGGCAACCTCATCCGGTACATCCTCGCGCGCCAGATTGGCCAGCGCATGGGCACAGGCAATTTTCATCTCGTCATTGATAGCCCTGGCGTGGATGTCCAAGGCGCCTCGAAACAGATAGGGGAAGCCCAGAACGTTGTTCACCTGGTTCGGGTAGTCGCTGCGCCCGGTCGCCACGATGGCATCAACGCGGACTTCGTGCGCTTCTTCTGGTGTGATCTCGGGATCGGGGTTCGCCATCGCGAAAATCACCGGATTATCGGCCATGCTGGCGACCATCTCCTGCGTGACTGCACCTTTGACCGACACGCCCAGGAACACATCCGCGTCTTTCATGGCATCTTCCAGCGTGCGCAGATCCGTGGTGATTGCGTGGGCGGACTTCCACTGGTTCATACCCTCGGTCCGGCCCTGATAGATCACGCCTTTGGTGTCACAGACGATGCAATTCTCGTGCCGCGCACCCATGGACTTAAGCAGCTCGATACAGGCGATCCCCGCGGCACCCGCACCGTTCAGGACGATTTTCACATCCTCGATTTTTTTGCCCGAGATATGCAGGGCGTTCAGCAGGCCCGCCGCACAGATCACCGCCGTACCGTGCTGGTCATCGTGGAAGACTGGGATGTCCATCTCTTCCTTCAGGCGCTGTTCGATGATGAAACACTCGGGCGCCTTGATGTCCTCAAGGTTGATACCGCCAAATGTCGGTCCCATCAGGCGCACGGCGCGACAGAACTCATCCGGGTCTTCGGTGTCCAGTTCGATATCGATCGAGTTCACATCGGCGAACCGTTTGAACAGGACCGATTTACCCTCCATCACCGGCTTCGAGCCCAGTGCACCAAGGTTGCCAAGACCGAGAACCGCGGTTCCGTTTGAAATCACGGCCACCAAGTTGCCCTTGTTGGTATAGTCATAAGCCGTTTCGGGATTTGCCGCGATTGCTTCACATGGAACAGCCACACCAGGGCTGTAGGCCAGCGACAGATCGCGTTGCGTGGTCATGGGAACGGTGGCCTGCACCTCCCACTTGCCGGGGGTGGGGTCCAGGTGAAAGGCCAGCGCCTCTTCTTTGGTGATCTTCGCTTTGGGCATGGAATAGGTCGTTTCTTTACAACTGCGGGACTTGTGCGTGATAGCGCAGGCAACGGCGCGCCTCAACGAGAATACGTTTTCGCCTTTCGTCGCGGGGGCCGGGTTTGTAAGGTCGCGCCCGGAATACGCCAAAAGGGGGCCGCTTTTGTCCACAGTCACGCCGATGATGGCGCAATATCTCGAAATTAAAAAGGCCCACGCCGATGCCCTGCTGTTTTATCGCATGGGCGACTTTTACGAGATGTTCTTTGAAGATGCCGTCAATGCAGCCGAAGCGCTGGACATCGCCCTGACCAAGCGCGGCAAGCACAACGGCGAAGACATTCCGATGTGCGGCGTGCCGGTGCATTCGGCCGAAGGTTACTTGCTAACTCTGATCCGCAAGGGCTTTCGTGTCGCTGTCTGCGAACAGATGGAAAGCCCCGCAGAAGCCAAAAAAAGAGGCTCTAAATCAGTCGTAAAGCGAGATGTGGTGCGTCTGGTCACGCCCGGAACACTGACCGAAGACGCCCTGCTGGAGGCCCGCCGTCACAACTTTCTGGCCGCCTATGCCGAGGTGCGGGATGAAGCCGCGCTGGCTTGGGCCGACATCTCGACCGGCGCGTTTCACGTGATGCCTTTGACCGGCGCGCGCCTCAGCCCCGAACTGGCGCGGCTGGCCCCTTCCGAGTTGATCGTGGCCGACGGAGTGCAAGACAAGATCAATGAACCGGTTCGGGATCTGGGGATTTCTCTGACATCTGTGGGACGCGCCAGCTTTGACAGCGCAGCGGCGGAAAAGCGCATTTGCGGTTTGTTTCACGTCGGTGCGCTGGATGCATTCGGGAACTTCGGTCGCGCCGAAGTTTCGGCGATGGGTGCACTCATCGACTATCTTGAGATCACGCAAAAAGGCAAATTGCCCCTGCTGCAAACCCCTCTCAAGGAATCAGAAGACCGCGTCGTGCAGATCGATGCCGCCACGCGCCGCAATCTGGAACTGACGCGGTCTCTCTCTGGTGGTCGCGCCGGGTCTTTGTTGTCCGTGGTCGATCGCACCGTGACACCGGGCGGAGCACGATTGTTGGAACAACGCCTGTCCAGCCCGTCCAGAAATCTGGACGTGATCCACACACGCCTGGATGCAGTAAGCTTCGCAGCGGAAGACAGCCTGATTGCGTCAGACCTGCGTGAAGCACTGCGGAAAACACCGGATCTGGACCGCGCCTTGTCTCGCTTGTCGCTGGAACGGGGTGGTCCGCGCGATCTGGCTGCCATCCGCAACGGGTTGGAGCAAGCGGCCGCAATTGCCAACTTGTGCAGTGTTCAAGAGTTGCCAGTATTGCTATCTGCCGCCGTTCAAAACCTGACCGGGTTTGACGACCTCTTGTCCCTTCTGGACGAAGCGCTGGTTGCGGAACCGCCACTGCTGGCGCGTGACGGCGGCTTCATCGCCCCCGGTTTCGAAGCCGAACTGGACGAAGCCCGCACCCTGCGCGACGAAGGCCGCTCGGTCATCGTCGGCTTTCAGCAGAAATACGCGGAACACACGGGTATTACCTCGCTTAAGATCAAGCACAACAACGTGCTGGGGTATTTCATCGAAACCACGGCAACCCATGCCGAGAAAATGCTGAATCCACCGTTCAGCGAGACCTATATTCATCGTCAGACCACCGCCAATCAGGTGCGGTTCACCACCGTCGAACTCTCTGAGATCGAAACCCGTATCCTAAACGCTGGAAATCTGGCACTTGAGATCGAAAAGCGGCTCTATCAAAGGCTTTCTGATGATATTTTGGCCCTTGCGGCGCGACTAAATCAAGCCGCCCGTGGGCTGGCGGAGCTGGATTTGACTGCCGCGCTCGCCGATTTGGCGCGCGGGGAAAACTGGTGCCGACCACAAGTGGACACATCACGCACGTTCAGCGTGCAAGGCGGTCGACATCCGGTTGTTGAACACGCCCTGCGGCAGCAAAGCGGCGATTCCTTCATCGCCAACGACTGCGATCTCAGCGCGGATGACGGTGCCGCCATCTGGTTGCTGACCGGCCCCAACATGGCTGGTAAATCGACCTTCCTGCGCCAAAATGCCCTGATCGCTCTGCTGGCACAAATAGGTAGCTATGTGCCTGCTGAACAGGCCCATATCGGTGTTGTCAGCCAATTGTTCAGCCGGGTCGGCGCGTCGGATGACCTGGCCCGAGGACGCTCGACTTTCATGGTCGAAATGGTCGAAACCGCTGCAATTCTAAACCAGGCCGATGACCGCGCCCTGGTTATCCTCGACGAAATCGGGCGTGGAACAGCAACTTATGATGGTTTGTCCATTGCCTGGGCGACTCTGGAGCATCTGCACGCCACCAACAAATGCCGCGCTCTGTTCGCCACACACTATCACGAGCTTACAGCTTTGGCTGGTAAACTGGAAGGCGTGGACAACGCAACCGTTGCGGTCAAGGAATGGGAAGGTGAGGTGATCTTCCTGCACGAGGTCCACAAAGGCGCCGCCGACCGATCTTATGGTGTGCAAGTTGCACAGCTTGCAGGCCTGCCCACGTCGGTCGTGGAACGAGCCCGTATCGTATTGGATCAACTCGAGAAAACCGAGTGGGAAGGCGGCAAGCAGAAGGCCCTGATCGACGATCTGCCGTTGTTTTCAGCCGTGTCGCCACCTCCGCCACCTGCCCCAAAGGCATCTCCTGTCACGGATATGTTGAACGATGTCTTGCCCGACGAACTCAGCCCCCGCGAAGCGCTCGACCTGATCTACAAACTGAAAGAGGCGGCCAGATCCTGACCGCCCCTATATCTTCAATAATTCTTGCGCTAAATGCTTAGCTTCTTTGAAGCCAATTAGCTTGCAGGCATCGAAGACACGCCCACCTGCGCCGGACGCAGCAGGCGGTCGTGCAGCATAAACCCTTCGGCGGAAACCTGAATGATGTCTCCGGCCTTGGTTCCCGGAACCGGTGCCTCAAACATGGCCTCATGCACATTGGGATCGAACCGGTCGCCAACCTCAGGTGTGATCACCTCAATCCCGTGCTTCTGGAACACATCCTTCAACGCACGCATCGTCAGCTCAACGCCTTCCAGCAGACCGGCGGCAACTTCTTTCTGCTCATCCGTCGCGGCTTCAAGCGCACGTTTCATGTTGTCGTAAACCGGCAGCATGTCGCGGGCCAGTTTCGACCCGCCATACTGTTCCGCATCGCGACGCGCCTTGTCGCCACGTTTGCGCGCATTCTCGGCATCTGCCAATGCGCGCATGAACTTGTCTTTGTAGTCGTCTCGCTCGGCACGCAGCGCGTCCAGCTCCAGTTCTTCTTCGCTGATATCCATCAGCTCTTCGGCCAGCTCTTCCGCTTCGGCGGTTGCGATATCGTCCAGAAAATCTTCGTTCTTGGGCTCTGCCATCTCTTACCCTCTAGCTCCGGTCGGATATCAGTTTTCCGACCAGTTGCGCCGTATAATCCACGATCGGCACGATCCGTCCATAATTCAGACGCGTGGGTCCGATGACCCCGACCGCACCGATTATCTTTCGATCAGCGTTCATATATGGAGACACCACCAAAGAGGAACCCGAAAGTGAGAAAAGTTTGTTCTCAGACCCAATAAAAATGCGCACACCTTCGCCATCTTCGGTCAATTCAAGAAATTCTGCGATGTCCCGCTTGCGTTCCAGATCATCAAACAGGGTCCGAATCCGTTCAAGTTCCTCGGCCTGACCCGGTTCGTTCAACAGATTCGCTCGCCCGCGCACGATCAAACGGGCCGAGTCGCTACCATCTCCGTCCCAGGCAGCCATTCCGCTTTCCACCATCTCACGCGCCAGAATGTCGATTTCCTGCTTGCGTGCATCGATCTGCGTCTGCATCTGCCGGCGCACTTCGCTAAGCGTCCGCCCCTCGATGAGCGCATTGAGGAAGTTCGCGGCCTCGCGCATTGAACTGGGGGTTTGTCCGGGTGGCGGGCTGAACAGACGGTTTTCCACATGACCATCCGAGAAAACCAGAACCACCAAAGCCCGATCATGGCCCAGCGATACGAATTCAATATGCTTGATTTCCGATTCATGCTTGGGCGTCAAAACCAGCGAGGCCCCTTGTGTCACGTGTGACAAAGCCGAACCCACACGGTCGAGCATCCCGCCAACATCGCCCGTATTAGAGCCTAAAGTCTGTTCCAGTTTTTGCCGATCATCCGCGCCCAGATCTCCGACCTCAAGCAACCCGTCCACAAACATCCGCAGACCCTGCTGCGTTGGAATTCGACCGGCACTGACATGAGGGCTGTCCAAAAGGCCCAGGAATTCCAGATCCTGCATCACATTGCGAACGGTGGCGGCGCTTACTTTCTCGGACAAGGTACGCGTCAACGTACGGCTGCCGACGGGTTCACCGCTTTCCAGATAGCTCTCGACAATCAGCCGGAACACTTCCCGTGACCGGGTGTTCATTTCGTCCAGAATCTTGCTTGCTTCGCTCATGCGTCTTCCCCTGCTCGTTCGTCATTAAATAGCAGGCAAATGAAAGGTCAATCGGGGTTGCATCGTAACGCTGCGGGGCGTTATCCCCAACCCAGCAAACAAAGGAATTCCGATGCGACCCTCTGGAAGAGATTTAAGCGAAATGCGCGCCGTTTCAATCGAAACGGGGTTCACTAAACATGCCGAAGGTTCCTGCCTGATCAAAATGGGCGACACACACGTTTTGTGCACTGCAACGATCGAGGATCGCGTGCCGCCCTTTATCAAGGGTTCGGGCCTGGGCTGGGTCACAGCAGAGTACGGTATGCTGCCCCGCGCCACAAACACCCGGATGCGGCGCGAAGCTGCCAGCGGTAAACAAGGCGGTCGTACCGTGGAAATCCAGCGTCTGATCGGCCGTGCCCTGCGTGCCGGTGTGGATCGCGTTGCGTTGGGTGAGCGTCAGATCACCGTCGACTGCGATGTGATTCAAGCAGATGGTGGGACGCGCTGCGCCTCGATCACCGGCGGATGGGTGGCCCTGCGCCTGGCTGTGAACAAGCTGATGAAAACGGGCGACGTGATCTCGGATCCCTTGGTAGACCCTGTTGCGGCTGTGTCCTGCGGTATTTATGCCGGTCAGCCGGTGCTGGATTTGGATTATCCCGAAGACAGCGAAGCCGGTGTCGATGGCAACTTCATCATGACCGGATCGGGTAAACTGATCGAAGTGCAGATGAGTGCCGAAGGTTCTGTCTTTAGTCGTGCGCAAATGGATCAGCTGATGGATCTGGCCGAAAAGGGTGTCGGCGAGTTGGCTGCTGCCCAGAAAGCCGCAACGGCATGACCCGCACGTTCGATGGGGACAGGCTGCTGGTCGCCACCCATAACAAAGGCAAACTTGAAGAGGTGACGCATCTCCTCGAGCCATTTGGTGTCACTGTTGTGGGTGCTGGGGATATGAACCTGCCCGAGCCGGAAGAAACCGAGGACACATTTGTAGGCAACGCGCGGATCAAAGCCCACGCCGCCGCCAAAGCCACGGGTCTGCCTGCCCTGTCGGACGATTCCGGGATCACCATCGATGCGTTGGACGGCGCGCCCGGTGTCTACACTGCGGATTGGGCGGAAACCGGCAACGGCCGCGATTTCCTGATGGCTATGACCCGCGCGCATGATGAGTTGGAGGCAAAAAACGCCCCGCACCCCCGCACCGCGCAATTCCGCAGTACTCTTGTGCTGGCCTGGCCCGACGGCCATGATGAAGTGTTCGAAGGCATCGCCCCCGGCCACCTGGTCTGGCCCATTCGTGGTGAAGGCGGATTTGGCTACGACCCGATGTTTGTTCCTAACGGATACGACATTACATTTGCCGAGATGGATCGCTGGGAAAAGAACAAGATCAGCCACCGCGGCCGCGCGGTTGAGAAGTTCGTGAAAGGCTGCTTTGGCGGATGATTGGCGCAACGGGGGCTTTGGCCTGTATGTCCATTGGCCTTTTTGCGAGGCCAAATGCCCCTATTGCGATTTCAACAGCCATGTTTCGAATAAAATTGATCAAAAACAATGGCTTGAATCTTATCTGAGCGAGCTGAAACGCTCTGCCGCTGAAACGCCAGGTCGGGTACTGAACGCGATCTTCTTTGGGGGTGGTACCCCCTCCCTGATGGACCCGGAAACCGTTTCTGCGGTAATTGATGAGGCGCGCGCGCTCTGGCGCCCCTCCAACGACATGGAAATCACGCTGGAGGCCAATCCCGGATCGGTCGAGGCTGGCCGGTTTGCGGCCTATCGGGACGCAGGCGTCAATAGAATCTCGATGGGGGTTCAGGCCCTGAATGACGAAGATTTGCGTCGCCTGGGCCGCATTCATTCAGTTGCCGAGGCCCGCGCCGCCTTTGACATCGCCCGGACCTGCTTTGATCGCGTGAGTTTTGATCTGATCTATGCCAGACAGCACCAAACACCCGAAGCCTGGCGTGCGGAACTAAACGAAGCCCTGTCGATGGCCGTGGACCACCTGTCGCTGTACCAATTGACGATCGAAGACGGAACTGCCTTTGGCGACCGCTATGCCGTTGGAAAACTACGTGGTCTGCCAGAGGACGACAGCGCCGCCGACATGTATCTGATCACGCAGGAAATTTGTGAAGCACATGGGTTACCCGCTTATGAGGTGTCCAACCACGCGCGCACGCGCGCGCAATCGCAACACAACCTGATCTATTGGCGTTACGGAGACTATGTGGGCATTGGTCCCGGTGCCCATGGGCGACTTACTCTGAACGAACAGAAATACGCGACCGAGACCTACCTGAATCCACAGCGCTGGCTTGATGCGGCTACGCGCAGCAGCGGAGAGAAGGGGCGAACAGCGCTATCTCTTGAAGATCAGGCCAATGAATACCTTATGATGGGTATGAGGATTTCAGAAGGTCTAGATATAGATAGGTGGGAGCGCTTAGCGGGTCGAAAACTCTCAGAAGATACCATTGACCACCTGATCGGGATCAAAAAGATTGAACATGAAAACGGCAGGCTTCGGGCAACAGCTGACGGTCGTGCCGTACTGAACGCCGTCATTCGGGAGCTTTTGAGCTAACCATGCATTACCTTTGGGCCGGACTGGGACTTTTATGTGTTGCGCTGGCGACGGTTGGGGTAGTCCTTCCCCTTCTGCCTACTGTTCCATTCCTGCTATTGGCTGCATTTTTCTTTGCCCGATCTTCTTCACGCTTGCACACTTGGCTGCTGACTCATCAACTGTTCGGATCGTTGATACAAGACTGGCAGAGCTCTGGCGCTATTCGACCTGCGGCAAAAAAGGCGGCGACTGTTTCAGTCGCCGCCGTTTTTGGTCTCTCAATTTGGATGTCCGCCCCGAATTTCGTTCTGGCCATTCAAGCCGTCGTCCTGGGCGGTGTAATGGCCTTTATCTGGACGCGACCTAACGGCTGAGCTTGGCACACAGATCGTCAAGCTGGTCTAGGTTCTCATACGTCAGGACAACCTGACCCGTTTCAGTTCCAGCCTTGTGATTGATCGAGACCTTCATCGCCAAAATTGCAGACAGATCTTTTTCCAACGCCCGTGTATCGGCATCCTTGCCCGCGTCCAGGTTTCTGGATCGCGGTGCAGGACGCTCAGCATCACCTTGTTGCTGCTTCTTAACCAAAGCTTCGGTTGCACGCACCGACAGACCCCCTTGGACGATCTGCTTCGCCAACTCCGAAGGGTTTTCGGCCGTAATCAGCGCCCGCGCATGTCCTGCCGATATTTTCCCTTCAATAACAAGATCTTGAACATCCAACGGCAAAGACAAAAGACGCAGAAGGTTGGCGATGTGGCTACGACTTTTACCCAAGGCCTCGGCAAGTTTTTCCTGCGTGTGGCCAAAGCGATCCATTAGCTGCTTATAGCCAGCGGCTTCTTCCACGGCGTTCAGGTCCGCACGCTGGATGTTTTCTATGATTGCAACTTCCAGAACTTCGGTGTCGTCGAAATCCCGCACAATGACCGGAATTTCATGCAGCTGAGCCATTTGCGCCGCGCGCCAACGGCGTTCACCTGCAACGATCTCATATTCATCGACCCCGGTTGAACGCACAATCAAAGGCTGGATAATGCCCTTTTCCTTAACCGAAGCGGCCAGCTCGTCCAGCTGTTCGGGCAGGAAAGTGCGGCGGGGCTGATTGGGGTTGGCCTTCAGCTTTTCAACAGGAACCTTCAGATCAGGCCGACGCGCTTCGGTCAGTACTCGCCCTTCCGTTTCGGGATTTACATCTGCCATAAGAGCGGACAGCCCGCGCCCCAACCCTCTGGATTTTGCTTTCTTGGCGCTCATGCCGCCCTCCTCACTTCCGCCTAAGCAGCGGTCTTGTTGTTCTTGTGCATGATCTCGCGGGCCAGATGCCGATAAGCCATCGCACCAAGCGAACCCGAGTCGTATTGCAAGACAGGCAGCGCATACGACGGTGCCTCACTGACCCGCACATTCCTGGGTATCTTTGTCTTAAAGACCATCTCACCCAGATTGTCACGCGCATCCATTTCGACCTGACGGGACAAGTTGTTGCGGTTGTCATACATGGTCAACACAACACCTTCGATTCTCAGGTCAGGATTCGCGGTTTGTCGAACTTCCCGGATCGTCAGCATCAGCTGAGAGAGACCTTCCAGAGCAAAGAACTCACTTTGCAGCGGCACAAGGACCGAATGCGCCGCCACCATCGCGTTGACGGTCAACAGGTTCAACGACGGCGGGCAATCAATAAGGATAAAGTCCAGGTTGTAGACATCAACCGCAGTCTGCCGCAGCGCATCATGCAGCAAATAACTACGCTTTTCGTTCGAAATCAATTCAATGTCAGCCGAACTCAGATCGACTGTAGCCGGAACAACCAGAAGATTTTCGATTTCCGTTTCCTGAACGACGGCCTCCAACGGAGCATCGTCAAGGATGAGATCATAAGTTGTCCAATCCCGATCCTCTACACCCAAACCGGTGGACGCATTCCCCTGAGGGTCAAGATCAACCACCAAAACCCTGCAACCGGATTCCGCCAAACCCGCTGCCAAGTTGATTGCCGTCGTTGTCTTCCCTACCCCGCCCTTCTGATTGGCGACCGCTATTATCCGAGGTCCTGAAGGTCGGGACAGATCAACCACGTGATACTCCTTTGATTTTAAGGATAACGGCCTGAGGTTCAGTTAAACTTGTAATCGGCTCGACATCGAATTTCCATTCTTCTTGAGCCTCTGACAGCTCTTTTTTCCAGTTTGCGCCTTTGGGCAACAAAGCGGTACCATTCTTGCTTAAATGCCTGTCGCAAAAGGACAATAAAACCCGCAATTCTGCCAGTGCGCGGGCAGAAAGGATATCTGCATACAAAGGATCAACGCTTTCGATTCGTTTTGAAACCACAGTGCACTTAATTCCACATTCCCGTGCAACACTACGTAAGAAAGCGGACTTTCTTTGATCGCTTTCAACGAAGGAAAACTTGGAATCTGGTGATTGATCAGCCGCAATCAAAGCGCACACCATCCCCGGAAACCCGCCTCCGCTTCCGATATCCACCCAGTTTTCGAACTGATCGGCGCATTTATAAACTTGCACGGAGTCGAGGATATGGCGATCCCAGATGTGCTCCAGACTATTGCGGGACACAAGATTGATCTTGGGATTCCAGCGTTTTACGAGATCAACATAGACTTCCAATCGCTCGAATGTTTCACGTGAAACATTCAAACGCTCAAATGTGGAATATTCTGCAGTCATGCCCGTCGCGCCCTGTCATCACGGCGGAGCTTTGCGAGCACAAGCGTCAGCGCAGCAGGTGTAACCCCCTCGACCCGACTTGCCTGGGCGATATTTGAAGGTTTCGCCTGCGAAAGCTTTTGCTTCATCTCCGATGACAAGCCTTCCAAAGAGAAATAATCGAAATCGCGTGGAATAACATATGATTCATCCCGCTTCATTGCTTCCACATCGCGTTTCTGGCGAGCAATATAGTTTGCATAAAGCGCATCACGTTCGACCTGAAGCCTGATTTTTTCATCTACATCTTGCAGATCCGGGATCAAACGCAACAAGTTGTCAAAAGATACGTCCGGAAAGGCCAGGATCGCCATCCCGTCGCGGCGATTCCCATCTTGGTTGACGTTTATCCCGGCAGAAAGCACTTCTTTTGGCGTGTAGGTTCGCTTAGTCAGCTTAGCCTTCACCTCATCAAGTTGGTTCATTTTGTCTTCAAAATGTGCCTGGCGGTGAGATCCAACGCATCCGAGCTCTATCCCGATTGGCGTCAAGCGTTGGTCGGCGTTATCTGCGCGAAGGGAAAGACGAAACTCTGCCCGCGAGGTAAACATCCGGTAGGGTTCAGCCACGCCGCGTGTTGTCAGGTCGTCTATCATAACTCCGATATAGCTGTCGGATCTGGTAAAATGTACAGGATCACGGCCGTGCACTTCCAGTGCGGCATTGAGGCCGGCAACCATACCTTGCGCGGCCGCTTCCTCATACCCTGTGGTTCCATTGATCTGACCCGCCAAGTACAGTCCCGGAACATCGGGCAGCGACAGAGTTCCAGTTAAAACACGAGGATCGACGTAGTCATACTCGATAGCATAACCCGGCTGTAAGATCTCTGCGCTTTCAAGGCCTTTTATGGATCGGACATACTGCAACTGCACGTCTTGAGGAAGCGACGTCGAAATACCATTGGGGTAGATCGTGTGATCGTTTACCCCTTCGGGTTCCAGGAAAATCTGATGCGATTCTTTGTCTGCAAATCGTACGATCTTATCCTCAATAGAGGGACAGTATCGAGGACCTATGCCGTCAATATGGCCGCCATACATCGCTGACTTCGAAAGATTGGCCTCGATGATCTCATGTGTTTTTGCGTTGGTATGTGTGATTCCACAGGAAATCTGCGGTGCGACCACGTCCGTAGATAGAAACGAGAACAGTGTTGGCTTTTCGTCCCCGTCTTGACGCTCTAGGTCGGACCAGTCGATTGTCCGCCCGTCCAGGCGAGGTGGCGTACCTGTTTTCAAACGTCCCAACGGTAAATCATAACTATCCAGACGTTCGGCAAGCTTGACAGAGGGGCGGTCTCCCATCCTTCCACCAGGGCGGGACACGTCACCGATATGAATGACGCCACGCAAAAATGTCCCAGATGTCAGTATAACTGCGCGACCAGCAATCTCTGATCCGTCCGAAAGTAGCACGCCGGAAACGCGCGATCCATCCATGAGAAAGTCGAGAACCTCACCGACGATAACAGACAGGTTGATCTGATTCTGCGTTTCTCTCTGCATCGCCGCCCGATAAAGGGCGCGGTCTGCTTGTGTTCTGGGACCCTGCACTGCCGGTCCCTTTCGTCGGTTCAATAAACGAAATTGAATGCCCGCTTGGTCCGCGACACGTCCCATAACGCCATCAAGCGCGTCAATCTCGCGAACCAGGTGACCTTTCCCCAAGCCCCCAATCGCTGGGTTACAAGACATAACACCTATGTCTGATGCAGATAGGGTTACCAACGCGGTATTGGCGCCCATCCGTGCAGAGGCATGAGCGGCCTCGGTCCCGGCGTGCCCTGCGCCAATTACGATGACATCAAACTTCGAATGTTTCACGTGAAACACTCCTTACTTTCCCAAACAGAAGCTAGAGAAGATTTCATCCAGCAGTGTTTCGACATCTATTCTGCCAACCAGAGATTCAAGAGCCCGTATGGCGGTTCTCAGTTCTTCTGCAGCGATATCATACAAGTTCGGGCCTGATTCCAGAACCGAGATCGCCGACTGGAGAGAATCCAACGCCCTATTGATCGCAACGCGATGGCGTTCCCGTGTTGCAATACCATGGGTAGTGGTTCTTTCACCCAGTTCATACGAAATCTGGTTTATAAGCGCATCGAGCCCCTGCCCTGTTTTTCCAGATACACCGTGACTTTTTTCACCTCGAAGGTCAGCCTTTGGCAGAACATGAATATCACCCTCTTGCTTCCCAACACCAAGTTCTTCCGGTGTATCTGACAGGAAAACACGTAGGTCGGCAGCCTCTGCTCTGCTGCGCGCCAACTCGATGCCCAGGTTTTCGACATGGTCTTCGGTTTCTCGCAACCCGGCCGTATCCAACAAAGTCACTGGTAATCCAGCAAGATCCATCCGAACTTCAATCACATCACGCGTGGTCCCAGCATATTCTGAGGTAATTGCGGCCTCTCGACCGGCCAAGGCATTCAAAAGAGTAGATTTACCTGCATTCGGAAGCCCCACGATTGCAACTTCAAACCCTGTGCGTATACGTTCGGCGATTTTCACACCATCTGCCTCGCGGCGAAGGTCAGACGTGACACCCTGGATCAGTTCACGGACTTCAGGCGTTACATCTGTTGGAACCTCTTCATCAGCAAAGTCGATAACAGCTTCCAACAAGGACGCAGCCCGTATCAAATCCTGACGCCACCGTTCTGCCAAAGTGCCCAGCTCGCCAGCCAAAATGGTTTGTGCTTGCTTGCGCTGCGCCTCGGTTTCGGCGTCGATCAGATCGGCCAAACCTTCGACCTGCGTCAGGTCCATTTTACCATTTTCAAGCGCCCGGCGCGTGAACTCACCCGGTTCCGCGATGCGCAGCCCATCAGTATCCGACAAGCATCGCAGCACAGCGTTGACGGACGCAGTACTGCCATGGATCTGGAGCTCTGCCACATCTTCGCCGGTGAAACTGGCCGGAGCCTGGAATGTGAGGACCAATCCGTCGTCCAGACGTGCTCCGCCCTGATCTCGCAGGGTACGCAGAACCATTCCACGCTCAGGTAGCGTGCCACCTGTCAATCGCGCCGCCGCAGAATGCGAGTCCGGGCCCGAGAGGCGTATAACCGCCACTCCAGCTTTGCCTTGCGCGCTGGCCAGGGCAAATATCGTATCCATGAATAGCCCCCGCGTCAGAACCGGTTCGACGTCAGGTGTTCATTGAATCGAAGAATTCCGAGTTTGTCTTGGTCTGCTTCAACTTCGACAGCAGGAACTCGATTGCGTCTGTCGTTCCCATCGGGTTGAGAATACGGCGCAGAACAAAAGTCTTGGCCAAATCACCCTTGTCGACCAGCAGGTCCTCTTTCCGGGTGCCGGATTTGAGGATGTCGATGGCCGGGAACACGCGCTTGTCTGCAATCTTGCGATCCAGAACGATTTCCGAGTTACCTGTGCCTTTGAATTCTTCAAAAATCACCTCGTCCATCCGGCTGCCGGTGTCGATCAGCGCGGTGGCGATAATGGTCAGCGAACCGCCCTCTTCAATGTTCCGAGCGGCACCAAAGAACCGCTTGGGCCGTTGCAGGGCGTTGGCATCCACACCGCCGGTCAGAACTTTACCCGAGGACGGGACCACAGTGTTAAACGCCCTACCAAGTCTTGTGATCGAATCGAGAAGAATAACAACATCTCGTTTATGTTCGACCAAACGCTTGGCTTTTTCGATAACCATTTCTGACACGGCCACGTGGCGCGTTGCCGGTTCGTCAAAGGTCGAGGATACAACCTCACCTTTCACCGAGCGCTGCATGTCAGTCACCTCTTCGGGACGTTCATCGATCAGCAGGACGATCAGATAGCACTCAGGGTGGTTCTTCTCGATCGAGTTGGCGATGTTTTGCAGGATCACGGTCTTACCGGTCCGCGGTGGCGCCACAATCAAAGAACGCTGGCCCTTACCTATGGGAGACACCAGATCGATGACACGCGCGGATTTATCCTTGATGGTGGGATCTTCGACCTCCATTTTCAGACGCTCATCGGGATAGAGCGGTGTCAGGTTGTCAAAGGCGATCTTGTGCTTGGCCTTTTCAGGATCTTCAAAGTTGATCTTTGTAACTTTGATCAGTGCAAAATAGCGCTCATTTTCGTCCGGAGCTTTAATATCGCCTTCAACCGTATCCCCGGTCCGCAACGAGTGCTGGCGGATCATCTCGGGCGACACATAGATGTCATCCGGACCCGGCAGATAGTTCGCCTCGGGCGAGCGCAGGAAACCGAAACCGTCCTGAAGAACCTCCAGCACGCCATCGCCGCCAACGGTCCAGCCTTCATCCGCGCGTTCACGCAGGATCTGGAACATCATCTCGCCTTTTCGCATGGTCGAGGCGTTTTCGATCTCCAGCTCTTCGGCCATCGCCAAAAGGTCTTTGGGGCTTTTGGCTTTCAGATCGGCCAGATTCAGAGATTCTGTTGTCATGATACAAACCTTCACCGCTGAGTTTGCGGCATGAAGTGGAATTTCAGTACGGAAGATACGCCGCCCGGACGGGCGTGTTGGTCCTTACATAAGCGCGACAGCGTTCGGAGTCAAATAGGCCCTCAGAACTTCAGAACGACCGCCAGAACGATGACAACCATCAGAATGGTGGGAACCTCGTTCATCATGCGATACTGCCGCCCAGTGAGCTTGTTTTGCCCTTCCAGAAAATCTTTGCGCCGTGCCATCAGCCAGTGATGAAACCAGGTCATGCCGATTACTGCGGCACCCTTTACCCAGGGCCACGCCCAATCCCATCCAACAATGCCCGGCGTGAACACCATGATCAGGCCACAGACCCAAGCCACGATCATCGCAGGGCGCATGATCACACGCAGCAGCTTTTCTTCCATTTCAAAGAAGATGTCCTGCGCACCTTCGACTGATTGCGCTTTCTCAACATGATAGACGAATAGTCTAGGTAGATAGAACAGACCTGCCATCCATGAGATCACAGCCATGATATGGAGTGACTTCACCCACGGGTACAGCGTGAAAAGAAGATCTGTCATTTCGGCTCCGGGCGTTGTTCGGGACTCTCCCTAATAAAAAAATAAGAAAAGAAAAAGGATGATGGTTTTGTAGGGCAGGCAAATTCCGTGGATTACTTTTTTACACAAGTGTTTTCCCCATGTGGACAGAGCATTCGAAATTTAGGGTGATTCTGTTGAAATTAAAAACTATACAATAAAAACAATATCTTATGACGCTGATACTAAGATGAGATTTGGGGATAACTCTTTGGGTATCATGGGATAATCAGGTTATCCCGGTTTTCTAAGTTATCCTTGTCCCGGCTGGATGGGATTTGAGCGACTCGAGGATCTTTGTTGCGAATTTCCCGGGGTTGCGTGTCAACCGGAAAACCATACAAAGCACCCCAGAACTCTCATCGACTTGCACACGGGGTTTTCCACATGTCTGTCCCCATTCTTCTCGCCTCGGGATCTGCCATTCGGGCGCAGCTGCTCAAGAACGCAGGTGTTCCATTCACGGTTCAAACCGCACGCGTGGATGAAGAGATGGCCAAACGCGCCCTACTGGCCGAAAATGCATCATCACGGGATATTGCTGATACGCTTGCCGAAATGAAAGCCCGCAAGGTCAGTCACAAGAACCCTGGTGCTATGGTTCTGGGTTGTGATCAGGTTCTGGATTTTGACGGTCAGCTGCTGTCGAAGCCCGAAACCCCCGAACAGGCAATGGCTCAGCTGAAAGCCATGCGTGGCAAGCGGCACATGCTTTTGTCGGCGGCGGTGATCTATCAGGATGGCGAACCGATCTGGCGGCATGTGGGACAGGTGCGATTGCGGATGCGGGCCAGTTCTGATGCCTATCTGAAGGACTATGTTTCTCGGAACTGGGACAGTATCCGTCATGCGGTCGGCGCATATAAGCTGGAAGAAGAAGGTGTCCGCCTGTTCGCCACCATTGACGGCGACTATTTTAACGTTTTGGGTATGCCCCTGTTGGAGCTTCTCAACTTTCTGGCTGTCAAAGGGGTGATCGATCAATGACGGACTACCGGGTTCCTCTGGCCGGGGTGATCGGACATCCCATCGGACACTCCCGTTCCCCGAAACTGCATGGCCATTGGCTGAAGACCTACGGCCTTGCCGGACATTACATCCCGATGGATGTTGCATCCGCGGACCTAGAGACTGTGCTGCGCACTCTACCCAAAGCAGGTTTTGTTGGGGCGAATGTTACCGTTCCCCATAAAGAAGCAGCTTTGAAGATCGCGGATCACGTATCCGACCGCGCGACTGTGATTGGCGCTGCGAATACACTGGTGTTCCGTGAAGATGGCTCGATCCACGCGGATAACACCGATGGGTACGGTTTCATGGAAAACCTGCGCAGCGGAGCGCCGGACTGGAATGCCAAAGACGGACCAGCCGTTGTGTTCGGTGCCGGCGGGGCGGCACGTGCGGTTCTGCAAGCCTTGTCCGATGCAGGTGTGCCGGAAATCCTGTTGGCCAACCGAACGCGCGCCCGTGCGGATCATCTGAAAGAAGAGTTCGGTCAGCGCATCCGTGTTGTCGATTGGGTTCAGGCCGGGAATGTCATCGAAAACGCGGAACTGGTGGTGAACACAACCTCATTGGGTATGCAGGGCCAGCCCGAGTTGCGGGTTCCCCTGGATGGGTTGCAGCCCGGCGCCGTTGTCACAGATTTGGTTTATGCCCCTTTGAAAACATATCTGTTGCAAACCGCAGAAGAGGCTGGCTGCACCACGGTCGATGGTTTGGGCATGTTGCTGCACCAGGCAGTTCCCGGCTTTGAACGCTGGTTCGGTGTCCGCCCCGAAGTGGACGCGGAAACGCGCAAGGCGGCTTTGGCATGAGCTTTGCCCTTGGCCTAACCGGTTCCATTGGCATGGGGAAAAGCACCACGGCGCAGATGTTTGTCGAAGAAGGTTGCGCCCTGTGGGATGCGGATGCAGCAGTGCATCGGTTGTATGCGCCCGGAGGCGCAGCGGTTGAACCTATGCGCGCATCCTTCCCCGCCGCGATTGTTGACGAAGCTGTCAGCCGGGATGGGTTGAAACAGATTATTGCCGCTGATGCTGATGCGTTGAAGGTTATTGAGGCCATTGTTCATCCCTTGGTCGCCGCCGACCGCGCGGAATTCCGCGAAAGCACATCAACCGATATTTCAGTGTTCGACATTCCGCTTTTGTTTGAAACCGGCGGAGATGCAGCGATGGACGCGATAGCATGTGTTTCGATCCCGGCAGATGAACAAAAGCGCCGCGTCCTGAAGCGTGGAACAATGACCGAGGCGCAGTTCGAACAGATCCGCTCCAAGCAGATGCCAAATGAAGAGAAATGCGCGCGATCGGATTTTGTGATCGTGACAGACACTCTGGACCACGCCCGCGCGCAGGTGCAGGATGTGGTCAGGCAGATACGGGCGGGGATGGCCAATGCGTGAGATTGTACTCGATACCGAAACCACCGGATTCGACCCCGAAAGCGGGGACCGGATCATTGAAATCGGTGCCGTTGAGCTGCGGAACCACGTCGCCACGGGTGAGACGTATCACGTCTATATCAATCCTGAACGGGGTATGCCGGATGAGGCGTTTGGCGTGCATGGCATTGGTCCAGACCTGTTGGACAACCCGCGCCCACCGGAAAAGGGTGAGGTGACGCTGAAAGACAAGCCGGTTTTTGCCAAGGTTGGTCATGGGTTTCGTGACTTTGTTGGGGATGCGCGGCTGGTGATCCACAACGCGTCGTTCGATATGAAGTTCCTGAACGCCGAACTGAAAAGGATGGGCGCGACGTTAATCCCGATGGAGCAAGCGCTGGATACGCTGGCAATCGCCCGCAAACGGTTTCCCGGCTCTCCGGCGTCACTGGATGCGCTGTGTCGTCGTTTCAACATCGATAACTCGAACCGCGTTCTGCACGGCGCCTTGCTCGACTCTGAAATTCTGGCCGAAGTGTATCTGGAGCTGATCGGTGGGCGGCAGCCAGATTTCGGCCTTTCGGCTTCTGCGTCTTCTGCGGCGGGCGGCAGCGATGACTGGCGACCAACACCGCGCGCGATACCATTGCCATCCCGGATCACCGAGGATGAACGCGCAGCACACGAAGCATTTGTTGGAAAACTGGGCGAAAGCGCCCTGTGGACCCGCGCCTGATCAGTTCAGGCACGGGTCAAACCCTTAGGCGTCTGTTTTCTGGGCCTGTTCGGCCTGACGACGCATCAATTCGTTGCGATACAGAGCCACGAAATCGATATTGTCCAGGTTCACTGGCGGGAAACCGCCATCGCGGGTGATGTCGCTGACAATACGGCGCAGGAACGGGAACAGCATCCGCGGGCATTCGATCATCAGGAACGGGTGCAGCTGATCTTCCGGCACACCTTCCACGTGGAACAGACCGCAATAGTCCAGCTCGCACATGAACAGCACGTCATCCAGGCCTTTGGCCTTTGATGTCAGGTTCAGCTTGATGGACACTTCGAACTGATGGTCGGCGCTGCGTTTCTTGGCGTCCAGGTTCACCTGAACCGCAATTTCCGGTTGCACGTCGCCTGACACACCCTTCTGCGCCATCACGTTTTCAAAGGACATGTCACGGATGAACTGCCCCAGAACACGCATCTGAACCTGCGGGGCGGCTTGGGCCGCAGTGTTTTCTGCAGCGTTTTCTTCGGCCATGGATCTACTCCAAAATTGAATTTCGCCACTGCTTAGCAAGTTGGGCGCGGCACCTCAATGCTGGTGGGGGCCTTCCACCCATTTCGACGGCTTTGAAGGCTCTTTTTTCGGGCGAACTTCGCTGAATTCCCCGTCAATGATGTCCCCTTGCCCGAAAGGATTCTCGCGCGACTGAAATCCGGCTCCTGGCCCCATCTGGAAATGAGCCACGGTGACTTTCGACCTGAGATAACGAAATACAGCAACACGAACGCCCGGAACCAACAATGCAAATCCCACGGCGTCGGTAAAAAACCCCGGTGTCAGCAATAGTGCACCGGACAGCAGGATCATCGCACCATGGGCCAAGGGCTCGGTCGGGTCGTCCAGTTCAGCAAACGAACGCTGCAAATTCCCCAGCGCCATGCGACCTTGTGTCCTCACCAAAATCGTACCCAACACAGCGGTTAGCACAACGATAGCAAGGGTTGGCCAAAGGCCGATCAGGCCACCAACCTGAATAAACAGCGCAATCTCGATGATAGGCACCAACAAAAATGCCAAGAACAGGTACATTTACGTTATCCTTTCCCTAAGGCCGGGCTGTGGACTTGCCACCCACGCTCACCTACATAGTAGCATGAGGCCGCGTATACAAAGTCGCGGTTCTGAAAAGAGGATGAAATGAACGAACCCATGATCCAGCTACTGGTCCTGGCCGGAATTGCCGTTTTCCTGATCCTGCGCCTCAAAAGCGTATTGGGTACGCGTGAAGGTTTTGAAAAACCACCTGTGCAACAACAGCCCGAAGCGCACAAGTCGCGCCGCGATTTCGAGGTGATCGAAGGCGGCCCGGATCATGACATCACTGACCATGTCGAAGAAGACAGCGAGCAGGCGCAAACCCTGGCCGCCATGAAACGAGTGGAGCCCAGTTTTTCGGTCGGTGAATTTGTTCATGGCGCACGTGGTGCGTATGAAATGATCGTGATGGGATTCGAAAAGGGAAATCTGGACGACATCCAGCCGTTCCTGTCGGAAGAGGTTTTTGAATCCTTCGTTGCTGGCGTGGCCGCACGCGAAGATCAGGGACTGACCATCGAGGCCGAATTTATCGGCGTCCGAGAGACTGCCCTGTCGGATGTGAAGTTCGACAAGGATACCAATGAGGCCGAAATCACCATGAAGTTTGTGGGTGAGTTGACCTCGGTTGTGCGAGATCGCGGTGGTGACATCATTGAAGGCAGCCCGAACACCGTGAAACGCCAAAAGGACAGCTGGACCTTTGCCCGCGTGATGGGCAAGGACGATCCGAACTGGCTGCTTGTTGCCACGGACGCATGATTGCTACGCTCCGGTCGCTTTTTCTGGTGGCTGCGATGACCGCTGCCAGCGCTGCCGGAGCCGAGGCAACGCGATCCATTCTGGCGTTCGACGATCTGCAGGGCTGGGCCGACGATAACCACGGTGCAGCCCTTTCCGTTTTTCTGAACACATGTGGTGATCTGAAGGACCCGGATTGGCGCGCGTTATGCGGAGTAGCGGCGACATATGACGCGGATGCTGCGCAGGCGTTTTTTGAGCTCTTCTTCCGCCCGGTTCTGGTCGAGGATGGCAAGGATGCCGTTTTTACAGGGTATTTTGAGCCTGAACTTGATGGTGCGCGTAGCCGGACTGATCGCTTCAAGTACCCTATTTACAAAATGCCCCCCGAAGCGCGGAATGGGCCATGGCTCAGCCGTCGGGAAATCCTGACCGGTGATGTGATGCAGGGACGCGGGCTTGAGATTGCCTGGGTCGATGACCCGGTTGAACTGTTTTTCCTACAGATTCAGGGCTCGGGGCGTGTCCGGTTGCCTGATGGTGGTGCGTTGCGCGTCGGTTATGGCGGTGCCAATGGCCACCCCTACAGGTCCATAGGAGTTGAATTGGTACGACGCGGGGTCTTGGGTGCGCATGAAGTTAGCGCCCAGATGATCCGAGCATGGGTACGCAAGAACCCAGAAGCTGGTGCCGAGTTGCTGTTCCACAACCCTTCCTTTGTTTTCTTCCGCGAAATCTCGCGCGTTGCGCCTGAGCTTGGGCCGCTGGGTGCCATGAACCGATCGATCACTACGATGCGCAGCATTGCGGCGGATCCGGCCTATACCCCGTTGGGGGCTCCGGTCTGGGTTGAGAAAGACGGAAAGGACCCGATGCGGCGCTTGATGATCGCGCAGGATACAGGTGCGGCCATTAAAGGCGCGCAAAGGGCAGACATCTTTTTCGGAACGGGTGACGAAGCCGGACAAGCGGCGGGCAGGTTGAAAGATCCGGGCCGGATGGTCGTTTTGTTACCAATCCAGCGTGCTTATGCTTTGTTGCCGGATGAATTCTGATGACCCGGCGCAAACTGACGAGCGAAGAGATCGAGCTGTGGCGCAAGGTCGCCAAACAGGCCGAGCGGATGCACCCGGAAATCCCGCAGACGGTCCATCCGACTTCTTTGCCGAAACCCAAGCCCAAGAAAACGCCGAAACCCCGGTTTGAAGCGTTTGAAATGAGTCAGGTCCATCAGGCCAAACCGAAACCGAACGATTTGAAGCCATCGGTCACAGATACGCTGCGCAATTTGCCGGTTCAGATGGATACCAAAGCCTTCGGCCGGATGAAGCGGGGCAAGCTGAAACCCGAAGGCAAGCTGGATCTGCACGGTATGCGGGTCGACACGGCGCATCCTGCGCTGATCCGTTTTGTCCTGACGGCGCAGGCGCAGGGCAAGCGGCTGGTTCTGGTTGTAACTGGTAAGGGCAAGGATCGGGACGAGCCCGGCCCGATCCCTACACCACGCGGTGTCCTGCGCAATCAGGTGCCGCACTGGCTGTCCATCCCGCCACTGTCACAGGCGGTGATGCAGGTCACGCCCGCCCATATCAGCCATGGCGGCGACGGGGCTTACTATGTGTATCTCAGGCGCGTGCGCTAAAGATCACGACGGGCGCGGGAAATTCCGACCCAAACCAGACCGCATACCAGTACGAAGAACATGCCTACCCAGATAAACTGGGTGTTCAGCGATACACCAACGTCAATCAGAAGCCCGGTCAGGCCCGGACCAATGGCCGACCCAAGTACCATGACTGCTGCCGCCATTGCCTTGATTGCTCCGATGTGCCGGGTTCCATAGAATTCTGCCCAGAAAGCGCTGGGCAATGTACTGTTCGCCCCAACGGTCAGAGCCAGAAAGATCAATCCAATCGTTGCTCCTGAAATAGAATTGGTCATGCCTAAAATGACAAATCCGATCGCCATGGGGATTTGGTAATAGGGCATGATGCGCGCGGTGCCCCATTTATCCAATGCCCAGCCCGCAGCAAACAGGGACAAAAGCGATACTCCGGTATAGACCGGAAACAACGCTACCAGTTGGATATGCTGCCAGCCTTTAACATCAGCCAGATAAACCTGGTGGAAGAAAAACGCGGTGATGAATGCCGATGGTCCCAGGGCCGATGGCACCATGAACCAGAACAGAGGATGGAACAGGGCGTCGCGGCGGCTCCAGTGACGGTCCTGCATGCCTGTGGCAGAGGATTCGCTGGACAAGCTTTGCGGTGTTCGTTCGTCACTCAGTAAGCGCATAAGCATGGGTATGCCCAACAACGTGACACCCGCAGCAACAATCCACAGCCACCGCCAGTCCAGGTAAACCATCGCAGCGACAAAGATCAGCGGCAGCAAAGCTTCGCCGATCGCATAACCCGTTGAGGCAATGGAGAGCGCTTTGCCCCGCGTAACGGTGAACCACCGCGCCATTGCGACAACGGCCAGATGTGTGCTCATTCCCTGACCAAACAAGCGCAGGAGAAAGATCACTGCTGGCAACACCAGCAACCAGGTGTTCAGTGACATGGCAATGGCGGCCAAGGCCAATCCTGCCAGAACCACAGGGCCCAATACCCGGACCCGGAAGATGTCCGTTAACCCCCCGGCCCAAACCATCACAATGGCCGACAGGGTTGTGCCCAATGTGTATAGCCCGCCCCAGGCACCATGGCTGAGGCCAAATTCCGCGCGAATCTCGCCAGCGAAGATCGAAATGAAAAAGGTTTGTCCAAAGCTGGACAGAAAAGTCAGCAGAACGCCGGCACCAAGCCAGGTTGCGTTGTCCAGCAGATACTGACGCAGGTTGAACCGCGTCACGGAGAGCCGACCTCCGCCTGCCCTGTTTCTGTCAGTACAATTCCAGTTGCACCATCAGGATTGCGCTCGGAGGGTGGCACCAGAATGTCGATTGCCGGTCGGTCCTCACGTCCAAAGGTACTGTTGACGCGCCGCAACGAGTTGAGGATCGACAGCAATGCCGGGGATGTCGCCGCAACGAAATGCGAGGACGCCGCGTCACTGTTGAATGCTGTTGTATCGATGACGCTGATCGGGAATTCCTCAAGCGGATCAATCGAGCTGATGTTTCCCAGCCTTTGCCCCTCATGCGTGCCGCGAAGGCGGGCCGAGATGTTCAGAATCTTGTCCTTTTGGGACACCATTACAAGGAATGGATCGGGGGGGTTGTCGATCCGCTTCATTTGTGAACGGAACAGATCAAGATCCAGGTCGGGTGAGATCAGCACGACGCCTTCGATGTTTCGTTTGGCCCAACCGGGTTCCTGCAATTCAGCTTGCCGCATCATTTCCATCGACAAGGCCCCACCCATAGAATGCGCGATCAGAATAACGCGTTTTACACCCATGGATTTCAGTTCGCGGATGGTTTGCTCCAACCCGTCGCGGGCAAACAACATACTGTCCAGATCGTAGGCATATCCGTAGCCCGTCGCACGGCTTGGCCAAGAATACACCAGCGTCGATCCCGGAAGGCCGATGTCATGCGTCAGCTGTGCGGCGCGGAAGATCGTTTCGGTCTGGGTCGAGTTGTAGCCGTGCACAAAAATGGTGACGTCATCCTGACCTCGTAGATGTTCGCGCAGCCCTTTAGGGCCGTCCAATTCTGTCACATCTGCCAGAACAAATTCTTTTTGCGGATTAGGGTTCGCGTAGGAGAATTTGAGTGTACCCGGAGTATGTGTCGGCGGAATCGAAACCGTAGTTTCCAAAAACCTTAACGTTTCGCCACGTCGGAACCCATATGATCCGTCAGCCTCACGCGCTCGGGTCGTGCTGGCAAAGATGGTTTCGGGTGTGCCGATACTTGCAGCAGCAGGCACAACCTCGGACACCGTCCGGTCAACGCAGGCGCTGAGCGAAAGAGATACGAACAAAATGATGAAATAGCGCAGCACGGATCAACCCTCGGGGTGGTTCGTGCATACGCTATCTTATTCTCGCCCAGCGTCCAGCAGGGCCGAGCAAAAACAACGGCGAAATCCGGCCTGCCCCGTTACAAAACGTAACGGCTGAGGTCGGTGGACTTGGTCAATTCTCCAAGATTGTCGCTGACAAACTGCGCATCGACGGTGATTTCTGTTCCGGCTTTGTCGGGGGCCGCAAAGGACAGGTCTTCGAAAACCCGTTCCATGACCGTGTAAAGCCGCCGCGCGCCAATGTTTTCGATACTTTGGTTTACATCTGCCGCAATTTTCGCCAGCGCGGCGATGCCGTCTTCGGTAAAGCTGACTGCTACCTCTTCGGTGCCCATCAGCGCGGTGTATTGCCGGGTCAGTGCGTTGTCCGTTTCGGTCAGGATGCGCACAAAATCTTGTTCTGTCAGGGCACGCAGTTCCACGCGGATTGGCAGACGGCCCTGCAATTCCGGCAACAGGTCCGAAGGTTTGGCGATGTGGAACGCCCCTGACGCGATGAACAGGATATGGTCGGTTTTCACTGGGCCATGCTTGGTCGAGACAGTTGTGCCCTCGATCAGGGGCAGCAAATCACGCTGAACCCCTTCGCGGCTGACATCACCGCCGCGCGCGTCCGAACGAGCACAAACCTTGTCGATTTCATCCAGAAAGACTATGCCGTTCTGTTCGACCGACTCCAACGCCACCCGATTGACGGTTTCGTCATCCAGCAACTTGTCGGCCTCTTCTCCGATCAGCACGTCATAGCTTTCGGCGACACTCAGGCGTTTTTTGACGGTACGACCGCCAAACGCCTTTCCGAAAATATCGCCTAGGTTCATCATTCCCATTTGGCTGCCGGGCTGGCCCGGAATGTCGAACATCGGCATCGGGTTCGCGCTGTCGGAAACCTCCAGTTCGATTACCGTATCGTCCAGGTCGCCCGATTTGAGCTTTTTGCGGAACATTTCACGTGTCGCTTCACGGGCATCCGTTCCGGCGAGCGCTTCGATCACGCGATCCTCGGCGGCCTGATGGGCGCGGGCTTTGACGTCTTCGCGCATGTATTCGCGGGTCTGGAGGATCGCTGCGTCTGCCAAATCACGGACGATCTGTTCCACGTCGCGCCCGACATACCCAACCTCGGTAAACTTGGTGGCTTCGACCTTGATAAACGGCGCACGGGCCAGTTTGGCCAGACGGCGGCTGATTTCGGTCTTGCCCACACCGGTGGGGCCAATCATCAGGATGTTCTTCGGATAGACTTCATCCCGGATGTCATCAGCCAACTGCTTGCGTCGCCAACGGTTGCGCAGGGCAACGGCCACCGCACGTTTGGCATCTTTCTGGCCAATGATGAAGCGGTCCAGTTCCGAGACAATCTCGCGCGGGGTCAGGTCTGTCATAGGTATTCTATCCGTTGTTTCGCAACGGAACCTAATCATACGACGCGAAAACACAAGCTGATCGCGAAAATCTCACGCCAACTCACCACGAGCACACGAAAAATCGATGTGATGTGAATCGTCACACCTACGGCATGTGAGGCATAGATTTTCACAACAGGCAAACCAGCCTGAATTTACAAATGGAGATACCTCATCATGATGACTCGTCGTTCGCTTTTTGTGAAAGCCGCCGCAACTGGCGCGGCGCTGACCCTGGCCGGCACCACCGCTGCTGTGGCAGGCGGCGCCAAAAAGAAAGGCTCGTTCGAGGGCCGCTCGAACCACATCACCACCGGGTCGGTGAAACTGGTCAAGGAAGGCGACCGTTACATCGTTGAGCTGGGCGACGACTTTTCGCTGGACGGTGGTCCCGACCCGCGCGTGGCCTTCGGCAAAGATGGCAAATACGCTTCTGACAGCAAGCTGGGTGCGCTGCTGCATCTGACGGGCAAGCAATCTTATGCTGTACCGCCGACAATGGATGTGTCGGGCTACAACGAAGTCTATATCTGGTGCGAGGTCGCCGGTGTACCGCTGGGTGTGGCAACACTGAAGTAATCACGATCGTCAGAGGCCGAGCGCTTCGGCCTCTGACGCGCAGCTAGGTAACAGGGCAACTGTCTGTTACACTCGCCCCAAGGCATTGGAACCGGGGGCGTTTTATGACTAAAATTGCCAAGATCACGCTACTTTTTGTAGTTTTTGTTGATCTGATCGGGCAAGGATTGGTCTTTCCGATCATCAATTCCCTGATCATGGAAACCAAATCTGGCTTCCTGGCTGACAGCACGTCGGTAGGTCGCCGCCATTTCTATTATGGGCTGGTAATCGGGTGCTTCTTCCTGTCGTGGTTTCTGGGCGTTGTCTACGTCTCGAAAGTGTCGGATTCGATCGGACGCAAGAACGCCTTGCTCGTGTGTCTTTGTGGGGCATTGGCCGGATATGCTCTGACCATTGCCGCTCTTTACCTGAACAGCCTTCTTCTGTTGATTGTCGGGCGTTCGATCACCGGATTTACTGCGGGCAACCAGCCCATTGCTCAAGCCGCGATGATAGATGGCAGTATTGATGCCGCGGATCGAGACCGTAACATGGGCTATATTGTAACGGGCGTCAGCTTTGGCCTTGTCGGCGGGCCGATTATCGGAGCGGTTTTGTCAGATGCTGCCTTGTTGGGCAGTTTCGCGACGCTGAAAACCCCATTTTATGGCGCTTTCGTTTTGGTGTTGATCGCTATCTTTCTGGTGCTTTTCTTCTTCCAGGATACCCGAATAGATCGTGCGCCTTTTGTGTTCCGGCCCCGTGACATTGCAGACAGCCTGGTCGCGGTACGAGGTCACCCGATGGTGCTGAAGATCCTGCCTGTTTATTCGTTCTTTATGATTGCAAACGTCACTTTCTACGTGTTCGTCGACAATTTCCTGACCAGTGCTTTCGGGTACGGAGTCATCGGAGGCAGTATGGCGATGGTTGTCATTGGTGTGGCATTGGCCTTCTCCAGTACCTTCCTTGTGAAACCCGCGCAGGAAAGATTCAGCAAACATGCGATTATCTACACATCACTTGTGGTCATGGTGGTTTGCGGACTTGCTTTCGCCTTCAGCCCAAGCGGCGTCTTCAGCTATGTGCCGGTCTTTTTCTTCTACTTCCTGTTCGGAGTTGCTTATCCGACGATGCTGGGCCTGTTTTCCTCCAGCGTCAGTGAGACGGATCAAGGCTGGGTCATGGGCGTGACAACCGCTGTCTTCTGTCTGGCCGGAGGCATCATGTCCCTGATCGGCGGCGGGCTGATGAGTATCGACATCCGTGTGCCCTACTACATCGTGGTATTCGCCGCGATCTTAGGCCTGATCGGAATGCACCGCCGCTGGAAGGGGAAAGAGATTAAGGCGCTGTTAGCCTGAAATCGACTCAACCGTCAGATTGCCGTTGGTATAGACGCAAATGTCGGCGGCAATTGCCATGGCCTCACGCGCCACCTGCTCGGCCTCTTTGTCGCCGTCCATCATCGCGCGGGCCGCGGCGAGGGCAAAGTTTCCGCCTGACCCGATGGCAGCCACATTGTGTTCTGGCTCCAGCACGTCCCCTGCCCCGGTGATCACCAGAAGGTCCTTGCCGTCGGTGACGATCAGCATCGCCTCAAGCTTTTGGAGGTATTTATCAGTGCGCCAGTCCTTGGCCAGTTCGACCGAGGCGCGGGCCAGTTGGCCGGGTGTGGCCTCAAGCTTGGATTCCAGACGTTCCAGCAACGTGAAGGCATCCGCGGTCGATCCAGCGAACCCAGCCACAACTTCAAACCCGCCGGGTGACAGGCGGCGTACCTTGCGGGCCGTTCCCTTAATCACCGTCTGGCCCAGACTGACTTGACCATCACCGGCTATCACGACCTGACCGCCCTTTTTGACGCCAATGATCGTCGTGCCGTGCCAACCGGGAAAGTCGTTATCTGCCATGATCGTCTCCGTTTTCACTGGCGCTATATATGGGCTGGGCGCGGTGTTGACGCAACCCGTTCCGAAACCGCCCAAAAGATATGCAAGAAATGCAATTCGGGTCTACCAGACCAGCAATTGTGAGTCCGGCACAGAGGTACTACATGAGGCTCACAACCGACAACGGGTCGGCTGTTTCTTCAAAAAGGACTGCGCACATGGCAACCACCGCTAATATCCATGCGCCGCTCGGAGCAGCTACCATCCTGCACGTGGCGGACACTTTCACCAACGTCGTCAAATCTGTTGTCAACTGGAACGACGCACGTAAAACACGGATCCTTCTGTCGAAGCTCAGCGACGATCAGCTGGACGACATTGGTCTGATCCGCGAGGATATCGCCAAACTCTGATCCTTCTGACGGATCACCAATTCGAAACAGCCGCCCGGGATTCCGAGCGGCTTTTTCTTTGCTCAGTTCTGCACGAATTTTCCGGCAAGGTCAGGCAGAAAAGCTTCGATCGCAGCAGTTGCAACCACATGTTTGGTGCCAGCCGCTTCATCAACAACATCCAGACCTCCTTTGACTGCGCGGACTTCGGCCCTGCCCCTTGGCAGGTCGGCAGCAACCAGATCGCAATCCACCTGTTTGGGGTCCTGTACGCCGATTGTGACGCTGACGCGCATTTCGGAATGATCAATTCCAAGATTAGAAAACAGTGTGATCGATGAATGATGCAGTGCGCCCTGCACCGCACGTCGGGCCGCTTTGGTATAGTCCTGACCGTACAGGTCGTTGCCTGTTCCCATTTCCAGGATGATGCGTTTTTCACTCATTGCGCGGGCTCCATGTCAAAAGAAACGACCAGAGCGGCGTTGGCCATGACCGTGCACCCGTCACTATGTGGTTTGTCGATATCCAACCCGCCCTTTGTGACCGTGATATTCGGCTGACCATAAGGGAAGATGGCTTTGAGCGCTTCGGTATCCACCTGATCCGGCTGCTGGACACCGATTTCAGCATCAATGATCATTGCCTCTTTGGGGAATCCAAACAGTTCAGCCATATTGACCGAGTTGTGCCACAGCGCATCCTTGATCGCTCGCAACGATGCCTCGGTATAGTCCATTCGGCGCAGGGAGGTACCCATCCCGAACTCTACAAGAACCCGCGTTTTTGCCATTGGTTTCTCCGACATATGCAACAAAAAAGGCGCCCCGATCTGAGGCGCCTTTGGAACAATCTGCTAGGACCGGATCAGATGGATTCGTCGATCCAGCTTTGCAGCGCAGCTTTGGGGGCCGCACCTGCGCGGTTGGAAACAACTTGACCGTCCTTGAAGATGAACAGTGCCGGGATACCGCGCACGCCCATTGCGGCCGCCGCGTTCGGGTTGCTGTCCACATCGACCTTGGCGATTTTCACCTTGTCGCCATACTCGGCGGCCAGTTCTTCCAGCGCGGGGCCGATTTGTTTACAGGGGCCGCACCATTCAGCCCAGAAGTCCACGACCACGGGAACGGTCGAGTTTTTGACTTCGGCGTCAAAGGTGTCGTCAGTAACGGCTACGGTCGACATATTCTGTCTCCTGAATGGGGTAAGCTCGGGAACAGAACGTAGGTGCCGCGCCGGGTAAGGTCAAGGCATCCGGGCGTGGGCCAAGGCTTCCGTCACAAGATCGTGTGGCAGCCACATCAAGCTTGCAGTCCGGGTCCACAGAATGGCGGTTCGGATGCTGCGGTCAGGATAAATCTGCGCCAGCGCCTGAGCATAGGCCCCCATCTGGCGCAGCAGTCCTTCGGGGCAATCTTCTATCCGGTTTGGGACGGTCGCATTTGTTTTGAAATCAACTACTTGTACGTCCGTGTCTGATACGATCAGCCGGTCGATGATTCCGTGCATCCGCTGTCCGTTTAAATCTGCGGTTACCGGCACTTCGGTCAGAGTTTCGCGTGCAAAGATGTGTTTGAGAGACTCCGTCGTCAGCACTTGGGTGGCTTCGGTCAAAAGGTCTTGACGGTCTGCGTTCTGCATATCCGGTAGCAACCGGGCGCAAAGCTCGGGCCAGACGTCCGGTGCTGCTGTCGGCAGGTGTTCCAGCAACAGGTGCAGACGCGTTCCGCGCAGTTTTGCAGCGTCTTCATCCAAACCGGCATCTCCGGGCAACGCTTTGGCACCACCCAGATCCGAAGGGCTGAGCGCGCTTACAGGGTCAATCGGTTCGGGTGCCGGGAGCAGGAACATATCCGGCAGATCGACCTGGTCAGCGACCGTTTGTGGCTGGTCGGTCAAAGGCGGCGCGTCCCAATCCCCGTGGGACAGGCGGCGGATGTCGGACCCCGGTACCAGCGCGGCCCCGGCTCGCTCCATCGCGGCTTCGACCATTTGATACCAGCTGTTGCCGTTTTTGCCCAAATCGCCGGCTGCGGCCACGATTAACCATTTTTCAGCCCGTGTTAGAGCCACATACAGCAATCTCAGCCGTTCATTTTCCTCGCGGTTGCGCGCCACTTCCCGTGCTTGCGAGATCAGGTTGGGCGAGACATCTGCTAACACTTTCCACAGCGGGGTGCCATCGGCCACCATAATCTCGGCATCACGTGGTGGCTGGCGTTTGCCAGTATCCGGCAGGATCACAATCGGAGCCTCAAGGCCCTTTGAACCATGCACGGTCATCACCCGGATCATGTTGCCGACACCGCTCATCTGCCGCTTGATTTCCAGATCATCGGTCTGCATCCAGACCAAAAACCCGGTCAAGCTGGGAATATCCGTTCGTTCATACGCCAGCGCCTGAGACAGCAAAGCGTCGATACCGTCTTCAGCTTCGGCCCCCAGACGACCCAGCAGTTTGCGCCGCCCGTCATGGCGGGTCAGAATACGTTCGATCAGGTCATAGGGGCGCAGAAAGTCGATTTGGCTGCGCAGATCATTCAATATGGCGAGCGTTTCGGGAAATTCATCTGCCCGGTTACGCAGCGCGGCCCAGAGGAACTGTTCCTGTCGCCGGTGCGCCAGATCGAAAAGCTGCTGCTCGGGCCATCCGAACAAAGGGGATTTCAGAACCGTCGCCAGTGACAGGCTGTCTTCGGGCGTGGCCAGAAAGCTCAGAAGCGCGGCGAGGTCTTTGACCGCAAGTTCAGCACCCACTTTCAGCCGGTCAGCGCCCGCGATCGGCAGACCGGCAGATTTGCAGGCGCGGATGATCTCGGCAAAAAGGTCCGAACGGCGCTGGACAAGGATCAGGAAATCCCCCGGCTTCACTTTCCGGCGTACGAATGTGTCGGATTTGCCATCCTCCGGGATCGTTTCACCCCGTTCGATCATGGCCTTGATCGACTGCGCAACCTGCTCGGCCAGAATGACGGTATGGTGTCGCGCACCGGGGCGATCCACCGGATCCGTCCAGTCGCCTTCTTCGGAATCTTCGACTTTTTCCACGACAGGCCAAAGATCAACCCGGCCCGGCAGATCGGCCTTGAACGCACGATGCTGGCTGTCCTTGTGAAATCCGGCATCGATCCGGTTTTCAAACAGAAAATCGACCAAAGACAGGATCGCGCTGGAGGATCGAAACGAGTATTCCAGCGTCATGTCCCACAATTTAGAGTCTGATTCAGCCAGTTTTCGGCCAAACTCTTCCTGCATTCTGTCAAACGCCTGTGGGTCGGCGCCCTGGAAGGAATAGATCGACTGCTTCTTGTCGCCGACCACAAAGATCGTGCGCTCAACCCCGGATCGCGCTCCTTCCCCACTGGTGAATTCCTGGGCCAGTTTTTCGACCACGTCCCATTGGTCCGGGCTGGTGTCCTGCGCTTCGTCCACCAAAATATGGTCGATGCCTCCGTCCAGCCGATACAGCACCCATTCGGCCACCGCCGGGTCATTCAACACTTGCCGCGCGCGCAAGATCAGGTCGTCGAAGTCCAACCAGCCCCGCAGCTGCTTACGCCGCTCGTACTCGGGCAGGAAAGCGGCAGCAAAGCGGTGCAGGACTGTGGTTTTCTGCGCAGCGACCAGCGCCAGACGTTGTTCGCGCGCCGCCTCAATCCGCAGCATCAAGGCTTCTAATTGTGGAATCCGGTCGGCCAGAGCGCCTTCGCGCAGGGCTTTGGTCGGAAAGCTGTTGAGTTTGGCGGTGAACGGTTCTTTTGCTCCTTTTCCGGTCAGCAACACGCTTTCCAACATGGGCAAATGCGCCAACCGGGATTCGGTGAACCCGGCCAGCTTAGCCGCGGCCTTGGCATTGTTACCGCCGCTTTCCGTCAAAGCGGGCAGCATAGACTGGATCAACTCGACTTCGCCACCAAGGAACACACGCTCAAACAGATGGGTTTCGTCAAAACCGTCCGGAAGATCGAATCGTGTCAACAGTTCCGACCACTCCAGTGGCTCCGCGAACAGATTGCGCTTGTGCGTGATCGCAGCGGTCAATTTGTCAAAGCCCGTATCGGTGACAAACCGAGCCACATCTTCAATCAACCCAGCCTGCGTGCCTTGGGCGAAGTCCTCGACGATCTCCTCTCGCAGAAGGGCCGCCGCGCGATCTTCCATCTCGGAAAACTGCGGGCTGACCCCGGCCTCCAGCGGAAAACGCCGCAACAATGAAGCGCAGAACGAGTGAATGGTCTGGATTTTCAGACCGCCCGGCGTTTCGATGGCGCGAGCAAACAAGGTGCGTGCTTGCGCCAGCCTGTCCAGGTTGATGTCGCCGGGAACGCCTAGATCGGTCAATTGCTCTAGCAGAGAATCATCAGCCAGCATTGCCCACTCACCAAGGCGTTTGAACAATCTGTTCTGCATCTCGCTGGCGGCGGCCTTGGTGTAAGTCAGGCACAGGATGTGCTGCGGCTGCACCCCACCCAGCAGCAAACGCGCCACGCGGTCGGTCAGAACCCGTGTTTTGCCCGACCCTGCGTTGGCAGCCAGCCAGGTCGAGGCGTCAGGGCGGGCGGCCTGCACCTGCCGTTCGGTTGCATCGTTGCGCGGGCTCATGTCAGGTCCTCGGGGCAAGTATCGGCTGTGCGGTCCCATTCGCCAAACCGCGCCAGATGATCATAGTCACCGATATCCGTATCCTTGTGCAGCATCCGACGCGAAGAAAACCCCTGATCAGGCTCTAAATAAGCTGAAATCAGCTCTTTCAGCTCGGCAAGAACTTTGTCGGTTGGCTCCTTGACCAAGGGTGCCACGACCTCTTTGTAACTGCCGCCCATCCCGATGAAGATGGCTTCGGCCACGTCTATCGGGTCAATGCTCTCGATACCGCCCTGCTCGGCCATGGCGGCTTCGATCAGCAACTGTTTGTCGAATTTGGACTGCTGACTCTCCGTCGGTGGCGCACCGGTTTTGTAATCGATGATCCGCAGTGACCCCCGGCTGTTGTGATCGATCCGGTCCGCACGTCCGACAATGGTGAAATCCAGAGGGTCCAGCACCAGTTTCATCGCCGCCTCAAACGCCACAGGCCCGCCATCACCCCGGCGCGTGAGTTCGGCACCCAGGAAGTCATCCGCGATCCGCTCCAGTCGGGCCAGCCAGAGTTTGCGGGCGGTGGGCCAGGCGACATGTTGATCCAGAAGGGTGTGCGCCCGTTTCAGGAAATTCTCACGCGTCAGTAAAGCGCTGTCCAACACGCTGTCTTTGACGAAATGTTCAAGGATTTCATGGATCACGATGCCCCGAAGCAAGGCATCGGGGGCCTGTACCAAGGGGTCCAGCGGTTTCAGCCGCAACACATGTTTGGCGTAGATCGCATAAGGATCACGAATCAGCCGTTTGATCTCGGTCACGGACAGACGACGTGGGCGCGCGGCGACCGGGGGGCGCGGCGACGGGCGAGGCGCGGGGTCTATGTGCGGTGCATCTTCCAGAACTTCAGACCAGTTCAGCCAGCGCTGACCGCGGGCGCGCATCCCTTCCAGAGCGTCACGGCCACCCTGCCCCGGCAGGCCTTGCAGCAGGTTTGTAAGCCGGTTCAGCCAACGCGACGGTACCGTTTCCGCATCATCCGAGCGGGTCGCGCGGGTCAGCCAAACCTCGGGCGCGCCGATGGCCTGCTGGAAATCATGCGCAGACAGGCCGATCCGGCGTTCAGGCAGCAGCAACCCCGCCTTGTCGCGCATCTGACGGTTCAGCCAGGGGTCGGGTGCTGGGGCCTCGGGCCAGCTTCCTTCGTTCAGCCCCCCGAGAATCAGTAGATCGGCCCCCTGTACCCTGGCTTCGAGCGTACCCCAGATCATGATGTGCGGATGCGGTGCGTCGCGATCACGAACCTCTTCGCCTGCAAGCAAAGCACCCAGCAGGTCGGCAAAGTCATGGGCCGTCATCGGGCCGCCATGCTGCGCCTCATCCCTGAGAGAATTCACCACCGCCAGCGCCTTTTGACCTGCGTTCTTGTCCCAAAGCGTGCCGGTTTCACCGGTGCTGCCAGCCGAGATCGCCTCGGCAAGTGCTGTCAGCCGTTCCACCCAGTCGGAGAGATGCAATTCGTCACTGACCTGTTGATTGCAGAAGTGATGCACGATCCATCTAACCCAGCTTTCTGGGGCCTCCTTGCGGACTGCAAACTCCGTGAGGCTGATACTGTCCGGGAATGGTGGACCGTTGCGGCGCAGGTCCAGTTCCAGATCACGTGTATGCAACAGATGATTGCCACGCTCACCTCCGTCATGACACAGCGGGTGTTTCAGCAGGGTCAGCAGCGCTTCGCCCTCAAGACGGCGCGTGAACAGGTTGGCCACATGGCGCAGAAAACGACCGGGCGGTGAGAGTTGCAGAGGCAAGCCCGCACTGTCATCCGGCAGGATGTTCCACCGATCCAACGCCGCGCTGACCTGACGGGTCAACATACGATCCGGCGTGATCAAGGCGGCGGTTTGACCGGTTTCAGCAGCTTGTCGCAAGCGTAAGGCGATGGCCAGGGCTTCGGCTCTGGGTGATTGTGCCTCGACCAGGGTCAGGTCTTTGGTTGCGCCTTCCAAGTCGGTCAGCCTAGGCCCTTCGGTCATCCAGGCGTCTGTTACAGGCGCCGGGCGTAAAGCGAGTGAAACCAAGCGGTTGCGTGAAGGCGAGGGGGAGGAAAAGTCTGTCCATGGGGTGATTTGATCGGGCGCAACCTCCAGTGCGCGCATCAGCTTGCGGAACCGGTATTGCGGATGATCTTCCGATGTCAACGCATCATCCAACCCTTGCCAGACATGATTGGGTTGGTCGAAATCATAACCCGGAAGGACCAGCGCCCCTTGTGGCAGGCGTGCAATCGCCTCCATCAGCATCAGGGTTGTTCCGCGCGAACCGGTGGAGCCCGCAAGAATGACCGGATGCTGCGGAGGATTCCCTTGCCAACGCGCGTTCAGGTTTTCGACAACGCGACGTTGGCGGGCCTGCGCATCCATCGCCTGTGCACCAGTGTCGATAAAATGATCGGCAATGCCGATGAAAGCCTGCGCTCGCGCCCAATGTCCGGACATGTCGCTGACATCCAACTGCAGGATGGCCTCGGGCGAAACACCTTCGCCCTGCATTTCGTCAATGAGCGCGGCCAGACTGTCCGAGAGGTCAAAGACCGAAGAACGCGCCGCCAGATCCGGTTGCTGTTCCAGCAGTTTGGCCACCAGCTGAGTCAGTTCCAGACGCCGCCGCAGCGGTGGAACGGCAGGGGGAATCTGCGCCAGATCAACGCTTTCTCCCAAATCGGTGACCAGCGACAGGCGTGGCAGCAGGCAGGGCGGACCTTGATTGAACAACTCGCGGACGCGCCGTTCCATACGCCGCGTGTTCAGCACCAATTCCACCCGAGCCAAGGCTTCCGGCGGGCCAGAGCAGCGCTGCCGCAGACCATCGACCAATGCCTTGGGGAAGTCCGTGCCAGGCGGCACGGCGAATACGCGGGGCAGGGCGCTGAGTTCAAACATCAGCCAGCAGTCCTTCGGCCAGGGTGATCCCCTCGGGACGTCCCACATCACACCAGCGCCCCGGATACTCGACAGCAAACAGGCGGCCTTGATCGTGCATCTGGTTCCAAAGCAGGTTCAGCGAAAAAGCTGACTGCGAAAACGCGCGTAATCCGTCCGTTTTGAGAATCTGCGCGCCTCCATAAACCAAACCGGGCCCGCGCGTGATGCGCCCGTCCGGGTCAGCCGTAAAATCTCCGTCCCCATTGTGGCCTGTGGTTTGGGAAACTGGAACACACATCAAAAGCGCGTCCATACGGGTCGGATCCCACACTTTTTGCAACAGGGTCAGAGGGTTAGGGCCAGACCAGATCGCATCGGTGTTCAGCGTGAACACAGGATTGGTGCCCAACAGTGGCAGGGCGGCCCTTAATCCGCCGCCCGTTTCAAGGATTTCGGGCACTTCGCGTGAGATCACCACGCCTTTGGGGTCGAGATGCTCATGCAGCTGATCTGCGTGGTAATGTACGTTCGCCACAATGCGCACGGGGTCGAGCTCATGAACAATATCCAGCGCGTGATCAATCAAGGGACGCCCGGACACCATGATCAACGGCTTGGGCCGGTCCTTGGTCAAAGCACCCATACGGGTGCCAAACCCTGCGGCAAACAGCATCACTGCAAAGGGCGATCCGGTCATTGCACTCTCAGCTTGTTAAGGTTTTCGAGCGTTGGGCTGGGCAAAGACTCGTGCAGCAGCGGGGCTATCGACACCAGGGCCGGGTGATCCAGATCGCGCATCAGATGCGCCCAAACAGCCGGTATCATATCGACGTAGTGCGGTTTGCCATAGTCGGTCGCAAGGCGCGCGAAAACACCAAGAATGCGCAAATTTCGTTGTGCACCCAACACGCTGTAAGCGGTTCGAAATTCGTGGTCGTCCATGCCGGAGGCTGAGATGTACCGATTGATCATCTGCATCTCGATCCCGGGTGAAACCTTTCGGCGTATGTCCTGCAGCAAAGACACCAGATCATAGGCGGGATGGGCCAGAACCGCAGATTGGAAATCCAGCAGGCCAACGCGCTTGATCCCTGCGCGATTTGGCAGCCATATCAGGTTTTCCGCGTGATAATCCCTGAGCGAGACCACTTTTGACCCTGATGTTTCACGGTGCAGAATATCCGCAAACCTGTGCTCAAACCGGTCCAAAGCATCCGCGTCAAACTCTCCCCGTATGCCCGCCGCATATTTCGTGAAGGCCAATGTGGTCAGTTCTGTCATCAGCGCCGGGTCGAATGAGGTCAAAGACAAGGTGGGGGCCTGATGCAGATGAAGCAGCACATCTGTTGCGGCCTCGTACAGCAAGCGTTCTTTAGAGGAGTCCTTGGCCAGAACGCGGGTGAAAAGGTCATCGCCCAGATCTTCCAACAGCAGAAAACCAAATTCGGCATCCTCTGCATAAACCTCGGGTGCGTTTAAGCCTACGGATCGCAGGTAGTTCGCAACGCGGACAAATGTTTCGACATCCTCGCATTTTTCAGGTGGCGCATCCATCAAAACGGCAGTTCGCCCGCTGGACGGGTCCGTTAGCCGTTCATAACGACGGTCTGAAGCATCACCCGCCAGAGGCGCGCGGTCTGCATCGGCCCATGGGGTTTGTGCAATCAGCGCCTCGGCCAGGACTGCTCTGTTTGTCATCTGGCGGTCTCCAGTTTTCTTTCCCATTTCGGATCGTTCCACGACAGCGTCAAATGGCGCAAATTCTCATTGTTAGAGTCTGTTTTGAGGATCATTTGCAAAGCCGCATCCGGCGTAAGGGATCCCAGTTTGGCCGGCCATTCGACCAGGCATATTGCAGTGTCGAACGCATCGATCAGCCCCAGTTCCTCGACCTCTTCCACCATGCTCAGGCGATAGAGGTCGCAGTGCCAGATTTCACCGGCTGGCGTATCGTAAGCCTGCACCAAGGTAAACGTAGGCGAGGGGACATCTTCGGGCTCGGGCATAAGCGACTGGATGAGCGCGCGCGCAAAATGCGTCTTTCCGCTACCGATCTCGCCCTCCAACAGCACAACATCGCCTGGCTGCAGCATCGCACCGACGTTCTCGGCGAATTTGGTGGTTTCTTCCGGTGACTTGAAGGTCAGAGATAGGGGCATTGTCGTCATGGCGCCACAATGGCCCCGCGCCTGACGGGCTGCAACCCGGTTCAGGCGCTGATCTGTTTGATGGCGGCGCTTTTTGTGGGCGTTTCAGAAACTGCAAATCGGACAATTGTTGCGCCGTTGTGAACTGGCGTGATGGTGCAATCGATCGCGATGCCGGATCTCAACTGAATTTCAGCCGTCCATTCGGTCCGGTTGTCGCGCATTTCAACAAAGTCTCGGATTTCGCCAAGCGCAGGGGTCGCAATGCACAGATCTTGCCAGCACCGTGTGACGTCTGTGACCGTTTCAGTCTGGAACCCAACGTCTTGCGTGTCCCCCCAAAGCTCTTGATAGGCGTAGTTCGTGAAGGCCAGAGAACCATCATCGGTGAAAACGGCAATCGCATCTGCGAGCTTGTCAAATATGGATTGCATCAGGTCCATTTCAGATCGAAAACGGCGCGTCAGAGTGATCTCGGCGGTAATATCTTCGAACAAGAACGCCACGGCACCATCCGGGTGTGGTCGACCGCTGACGGAATAGACCGAGCCTGACGGGAGAGACCAAGTTTCATGGTAGTTACCGTCTTCTGCCGCCTCGAGAAGGTCATTCATCTGACGTCGCCAACTGCGATAGTTCTTGGGTTCCGGCATCATGTGTTGATCCCGAAGACGGTCAAAAAAGCCGCTCAGGCTTGGGCGACAACTAAGGAAATCGGGGGGCAAGGTGGTCAGGTCGATCAAAGCGGGGTTGAAAAGTGCAAGTTGTCGATTGCGGTCAAAGATGGCCAGACCGATCGAAAGCTGCGCAAACGTCTTGGTCATGGTCTGAACGAATTTGCGCTGGGCTGTTTCTGCTTCGACAATGGCGTTGATGTCGACAGCGTAACACAAGTGACCAGCCTCGTTCTCTACCTGAGTCAGATCGAACCACAGCTTGGTGCTACTGTCAGCGAGATCGATCGATACTCTGGTTTTCCCAATGGATCGTTCCTCAACGAGGGCCGGGAACAAAGGATCGGTCAGGTCAGTGTCCTGATCGCGCGCCCTGCGGGCAAGTGTGACATAGGCAGCATTACACCATTGCACCCGTTTGTTTCGGTCCAGCAACCACACCGGATACGGGGCTTGATCCATCGCCAGCCGGGTGGGATCTATCGACGCTTCTGATCCCACGGGTTTGGTCTTGGCCGCTTCACGCAGACGCACACGGACAATTCCATCAATCCACTCGCAAATCACATCACGCTCAACGGTGCAATCTATCGGTGAGACCACGATAAAGCCTTCATCGCGCACTTTGTCTGGAATTTCAGGAAAGGATGGGAAATCCCTTTGCAGCAATCGGCGCAGATCTGTCCAGTTTCCTACATGTTCGAAACCGGCCAGAGCAATGTCGGAATGACTGATCAATCGCTCTCCGTCGAACAGGAACACCGCGTCGAACAAAGAGGTGTTAGAAAAAAGGCCAAAGGTCTGGTCCCGCAGCGTACGGCGCGGCAAGAGCCATTGAACCGCAAAGCAACCTGATACAACGCTGATCGCGGCCAGAATGATCCAATCGGCCATCAAATTCCCCAAAGCAGACCCAAGCCCGATTGGACTATGGGTAAGATTGGTTAATGGTCTCTTAACTCACACCTGAATGCGCTTGTTTGAACCCGATGGAACTGGGGTATCGCCCTTTTGTGCATCAATCAGGTTGCGCGGCCACGACACTTTGACGATGGCGCCTTTGCGGTCCGGGTCGTCGGTCAGGTGTTGATAGGGGTCCGAGCCATTGGCGAATTCCAATTCGGCTCCGCTGCGCTCCAGCAAGGTTTTGGCGATGAACAGGCCAAGGCCCATACCTTCGTATTCAGGGCGGGTTTTCTGATCCGTTTCCGCCCGCCTGCGCCGCATAAAGGGATCACCGATGCGTCCGATCATATGCGACGGATATCCACGCCCGTCGTCCATGATGCTGACGGTGATCCTGCTGTCGGTCCATTCGGCCTCGACCCAGACATTGGCCCGCGCAAAATCCACAGCGTTCTGGATCAGATTGCGCAACCCGTGAATGATTTCGGGTTTTCGCAGGATCGAAGGCTGCTGCACATCCCCGTCCTGCACCGGACCTTCCGAGAAATGAACCTCTTTGCCACGTCCCACATGCGGTTCGGCGGCTTCGTTCACCACGGTCGACAGTGGCGCCTGCCGCAAGTGCAGGTCATCTTTACCGGCCCGTCCCATATCACGCAGAATATCGCGGCAGCGGTCGGCCTGCTCTCGGATCAGCGCGGCATCTTCTATCAGATCCGGGCGATCATCCAGTTCTTCGATCAATTCCGCGCTGGTCAGTTTTATGGTTGCCAACGGAGTGCCCAACTCATGCGCGGCGGCGGCAACAACGCCGCCCAGGTCGGTCAGCTTCTGTTCGCGCGCCAACGCCATATGCGTTGCAGCCAATGCTTCGGACATGGACTGAACCTCAGAGCTGACGCGGTGGGAGTAGGCTCCGATAAAAACGATAGCGATGACGATTGCGGCCCAATTGCCGAACAGCAGAATATCCGGAATATCCAGAACCAGCCCCAGATTGGTGCGCAGTGGCAGGTGAAACTCGGCCAGCAGCGTGGTCAGAACAATCGCCACAGCCCCAACGATCAGGGTCGACCGGGTGCTCATGACATTGGCAGAAATTGTAACTGGCCCCAACAGAAGCAGCGCAAACGGATTGTTCAAGCCCCCCGTCAGATACAGCAGTATCGACAGCTGCAGCAGATCAAACAGGACCATCAGGAAATTTTCAAACTCGGTCAGGCGCTTGTTCTGCGGGAACAACAAAATGGCCGTAAAATTGCTCATGACCGAAATGCCGATGGCCAGATAGCACAGGCCCAGATGCAGCTGCACGTCATAATATTGCTGGGCAACGGTGATGGCAGTGAACTGGCCGATGATGGCCACCCATCGCAACAGGATCAGGGTGCGCAGGCGAATCCAGCTGCTCCGTTCCTGGCCGCGCCAAAAAGTCTGATTGGATTCTGCCATTGGTTCTTTATGTCCTGTTGCAAAGGCTGATCATCTTGATAGGTGTCCCGGCCGAAGCGATCAACAACCCCCTTGCGACCGGAAAACTGAAATGACCCGTCTATACGCAATTCTTGCAGCTGTTGTACTGGTAATTGGCCTTGGGGCCATGTGGCTTCTGACGCGTGGTGGCGGCTCTGGCGATCAGTTCGCGCAGTGCCGGTCCAGCCAGATCGCCGGAGGAACCGCAACAATCGGCGGACCCTTTGAGCTGGTCAATGGCAAGGGTGAGACGGTCACTGACGCAGACGTGATCACTGAACCGACGCTGGTTTATTTCGGTTATACGTTCTGCCCCGATGTCTGCCCTTTCGACATGTCGCGCAACGCCGAGGCCGTCGATATTCTGGCTGAACGCGGGCAATCGGTGACGCCGCTGTTCATCTCAATTGATCCGGATCGCGACACGCCCGAAGTGATGGCCGACTATGCATTCAACCTCGGCGGCAAAACCATCGCGCTGACCGGCTCACCCGAGCAGGTGAAAGCAGCCAGCAAAGCCTACAAGACCTATTACAAGGCCCATGACAAAAGCGACGAGTTTTATTTGGTCGATCATTCCACCTTCACCTATCTGGTTACGCCCGAGCACGGTTTTCTTGAGTTTTTCAAGCGCGATGACACGGCCGAGCAGATGGCGGACAAGGTTGGGTGCTTTCTTGATCAGGCCGCATCGTGACAAGGTTGTTTGACCTTTGTTCCTGCGCTGCTATTACTCATACCCAAGCCAAAGGCATGAAATAACGGAAAGACCTAACATATGGCAGACAGTTCTCAGCTTGATATCGGCCCTGACAAGTCCCTGCTTTTGGTAGATGATGACGAGCCGTTTCTGAGACGTCTGGCCAAGGCGATGGAAAAGCGCGGATTCGAAGTTGAAACCGCCGGTTCCGTTGCCGCAGGCCGCGCCATTTCTACCGCCCGCCCGCCCGCTTACGCGGTTGTGGATTTGCGGCTGGAAGACGGCAACGGGTTGGATGTTGTCGAAGTGCTGCGGGAAAAGCGCCCCGACAGCCGGGTTGTTGTTCTGACCGGATATGGCGCGATTGCCACTGCCGTAGCGGCCGTCAAGATCGGTGCAACCGATTATCTGTCCAAACCCGCCGATGCCACCGACATCACCAATGCGCTGCTGGCCAAGGGCGACGAACTGCCGCCACCGCCGGAAAACCCCATGAGTGCGGATCGCGTGCGCTGGGAGCATATTCAGCGGGTCTACGAACTGTGTGACCGGAACGTGTCGGAGACCGCACGCCGGCTGAACATGCATCGCCGGACTTTGCAGCGTATTTTGGCGAAGCGAAGCCCGCGGTGACGAGTGGCGAATTGGTTTCAATCTGAACCAAGATTCTGCTCTGAGGTCACGGATTAAGTCTGCTTTGCGGGGCAAAGCGGATTTTCATATTCACCAACCTAATTTCCGCTTCATCTGCCGCTGGCAAATGCCTAAGCGCCGCAATCAAGCCTTGCTCCGAACCTTAGCTTGTGTAGTGTAGCGACGATGGTGACCTTCGAGAGGAGGTCTTAATTGGGAACCGGGTAAAAGCCCGGACTGCCCCCGCAACTGTAAGTAGTCATAGTTTTCAAGGCTACGAGTCAGGATACCAACCATCTTTACGCAACCGCCGGAATTCTCTGGCCCTTTTTCTGCGTCGGGTGGACGCGAAAGGAACTCTACTATGCATATCGAACCTGGCGTCGTTGACGGCGCGAAAATGGCCCTCGCCTATGGGACGGCTGCTGCCGCTGCGGGCTATTCCTTGAAAGTGATCAATGATGATCTCCAAACCCACTCCGCCGTCTCATTTGGCGTTCGGTCTGTCATTGCCGCTTTTGGGGTGTTCATCTTCTTTGAAATCTTGCCACACTTCGCTGTTGGAATCTCCGAAGTGCACATAATCCTTGGTACGACACTGTTTTTGCTGCTTGGTTCCGGGCCTGCGGCCCTCGGTCTTGCAGGCGGTTTGGCGATCCAGGGTTTTCTTTTCGCCCCAACTGATTTGCCAATGTATTTTGTGAACATCTCCACTCTGCTGTTCCCGCTCTTTGCAGTGGACGCGCTGGCAAAGAAAGTTATTCCATCGACGACTGCATATGTCGATCTGCGGTACTTGGACGTACTAAAGATGTCAGCGGTCTATCAGGGTGGTGTTGTGGCTTGGGTGGCTTTCTGGGCGATTTACGGTCAAGGCTTCGGCAGCGAGAACCTTACGGCTGTAACCAGCTTTGGCGTGGCGTATCTGCTAGTCATTCTGATCGAACCGTTGGCCGATCTGGCAGCTCTGGCGGGTGCGAAAAGCTTGCGTGATCTGACCGACAAAGGCGTGTTCACCAACCGTTTGCATAACGCAGCCACTTAGGCGTGAAATTGACGATCTGTGGTGCTCTTCGTGCCACAGATCACCCTAGACGGTATTGATGAAATCACCTCGCAACATCGTCAACACAGTCAATCGTTACCCCGCATCATCTCGGTAGCTTGGGTGCAATCCGGACATTGGTTGAAATTGGTTTTCTATAGAAAAGCTATCAACGCCGCATGTCGTTCCATATACGCCTCTCGCACCTTGACCGGCGTACGCAGCGTAATCCTCAACCCCTCCATCACCGCCTTATCCGGGCGACCGAAGAACTTGGTCGCCTCTGGCTCAGAGAATCCCGCGATTTGGGTGGCCTCCATCCAGGCGCTGATCTTGTCGGCTTTCTTGATCTGTCGTTTGATCGTCTTCGGCACTTCAGCAGGCAACCCGAAGCGGATATGGATCGCCGCCGCCAACCGGTCATCCAGAGCGCCATAGTCCGGGCCTACAGCGGATTTGACGGGTGAGATCATATCGCCGATCACATATTCCGGTGCGTCATGTAACAGGGCTGCCAATCGCCATTTAGCGGGGGCTTTGGGGGCGATGCGGCCAAAAATCTCTTCAACCAGCAGAGAATGTTCGGCTACGGAATAGGCGAATTCACCGTTTGTCTGCCCGTTCCAGCGGGCCACAAAGGCCAGCCCATGCGCGATATCTTCGATCTCGATATCGACCGGGGTTGGGTCCAACAGGTCCAGCCTGCGGCCTGACAGCATCCTCTGCCATGCTCGGGGTTGTGTTGCCATTTTGCCATGCCTTGTGAAGTCGAACACATTAAAATCGTAATTTTATGGTATGATCTACCTGTCAGGATCACTTGCTGCCAACGTTTTCTTGAGCATTCGTGCTTTGAAACAACATCATCCGATCCCGACATAAAAACCGAGGGGGGCACATGCTTCTCCCGGTGTGCTCCTCTCACAAGCGAAACGCGAAATGAAAGGAGTTTGTCATGTTCAAACGTTTGTTCGCCCTTGCATTGACCTTTGGTATGGCTGCTACAGCCCCGCCCGCCTTTGCCAAGAATTGCGCAGAGCGCGACGATATTATCGCCAAATTGCAGGAAAACTACGCCGAGGAATTGGCCTTTGGCGGTCTGCAAAAAACGCGCGGCGCGCATTCGGTGATGGAGGTCTGGACCTCAAAAGAAACCGGAAGTTATACCGTACTGGTCACCAATGCGAACGGCATTAGTTGTATTGTTGCCGTCGGCACAGATTTTTTCGAAGCGATACCAAAAGTAAAAATTGAAGGCACCCCAAGCTGACAGCGGCCTATACCCTTCGATCTGAAGTCATCGACATTGCCACCTGCCCCAAGGAATGCTAGTGGCAGCCGGGACTGAGTTTAACCGGAAAAATGGAGCGCCTGATGGCCGGGGACTATATCGTTAAGGACATTTCACTGGCCGGGTTCGGTCGCAAGGAATTGGATATTGCTGAAACCGAAATGCCGGGCCTGATGTCCCTGCGTGCGGAATACGGCGAAAGCAAGCCTTTGTCTGGTGCACGCATCGTTGGATCGCTGCACATGACAATCCAGACAGCTGTTCTGATCGAAACGCTGGTTGCGCTGGGCGCGGATGTGCGCTGGGCATCGTGCAACATCTTCTCGACCCAGGACCACGCGGCGGCAGCAATTGCCGAGGCTGGCATTCCTGTCTTCGCCATCAAAGGCCAGACGCTGGAAGAGCATTGGGATTATCTGGACAAATCCTTCCTGTTCGCAGACGGGCCAAACATGATCCTGGATGATGGCGGCGACGCGACGCTGTACATCCTGCTGGGTGCCCGCGCGGAAGCGGGCGAAGACATTATCCCTGTACCCGGGTCGGAAGAAGAAGAGGTGATCAAAAAGCAGATCGCCAAGCGTATGGCCGCGTCTCCGGGCTGGTTCACCAAGATGCGTGACCAGATTCAGGGCGTGTCCGAGGAAACAACTACTGGCGTGAACCGCCTGTATCAGCTGGTTAAGGACGGTCAACTGCCCTTCCCGGCGATCAACGTGAACGACAGCGTCACCAAGTCGAAATTCGACAACAAATACGGCTGTAAGGAATCGCTGGTCGATGGTATCCGCCGCGCCACCGACACCATGATGGCCGGTAAGGTTGCCGTGGTTTGCGGTTACGGCGATGTGGGCAAAGGTTCGGCCGCTTCGCTGCGCGGCGCGGGTGCCCGTGTGAAAGTCACCGAAGTTGATCCGATCTGCGCGCTGCAAGCCGCGATGGACGGTTTTGAAGTGACCCTGCTGGAAGACGAAGTCGCCAACGCGGATATCTTCATCACTACGACCGGCAACAAGGACGTGATCCGCATCGAGCACATGCGTGCGATGAAGGACATGGCCATCGTCGGCAACATTGGTCACTTTGACAATGAAATCCAGGTCGCCAGCCTGAAAAACCACAAATGGACCAACATCAAGGAACAGGTGGACATGATCGAACTGCCCTCGGGCAACCGCATCATCCTGCTGTCCGAAGGCCGTCTGCTGAACCTCGGCAACGCCACCGGGCACCCCTCGTTCGTGATGTCGGCTTCGTTCACCAACCAGGTTCTGGCGCAAATCGAGCTGTTCACCAAGGGTGATCAGTACGAAAACGACGTCTATATCCTGCCCAAGCATCTGGATGAAAAAGTGGCCCGACTGCATCTGGATCGCATCGGTGTAAAGCTGACCCAGATGGATGCGGATCAGGCCGCTTATATCGGTGTGAAGCCGGAAGGTCCGTACAAGCCGGAACATTACCGCTACTAAGCGCTGTAATACGATGACGCAGACCTCTGGACGCCGCCGATTTCTGTATTCGGCGGCGTCTTTCATTTTCAGGCTGGCGGTCGTGGCGATCCTGCTGGGCGGAGGAGGATGGTGGCTGTTGGCACATCCCAAGACGCCAGTGCCTATTCATTGGAATCCGTTGCGCGATCTGGAAATCAGCGCACCGGTGACGCCGGTCACAAAGTGGCAGTTGAAGCGCGCACTGGCGGATGAGGGGCAGTGCCGGGCTGCCTTGGCAGAGGCCGGTGTTCTTTTCTCGGCGATGGAGGATCTGATCGTCGATCAGAACTGCGGCGTCAGCGGGCGGGGTTTGCTGTCGCAGCTGGTCACGGCGCGGTTGCAGCCTGTTGAAACAAGCTGCGCCACCACCTTGCGTCTGGCCATGTGGGAAAACCACGTGGTGCAACCCGCCGCGCGGGATCATCTTGGGGCTGAAATTGCCCGAATACGCCACATTGGCAGTTACAATTGCCGTCGCATGCGCACTGCGCAAGGCGAAAACAGTGGGTGGAGCAGCCACGCCCGCGCAGACTCGATTGATATCGTTGGGCTGGATACCACTGACGGTCGGACGCTTACCTTGCTGGTTGACTGGCAGGGCAACGACCCAGAGGCCGCGTTTCTGCGACAGATCTGGTATGGTGCCTGCGATTGGTTTCGTGTGGTTCTTGGCCCTGATTTCAACCGTTTGCACGCCGATCACTTCCACCTGCAAGGCCCCGGTTGGGGGTATTGCCGATAGACACATCCGCCCGTTTCTGCCTGGTTCTGACTAGGGGGGAGGAATTGCAGTTTTTTTTCCTTTTGGAAAACACTCGGGCGCGGCTAGTCTTCCGGCCATCGGTGAAAAGGACCGGATTAACGCATTAAGGAGATTGGGACATGGGCAAGCGCGACGAGTTGATCGCCAAATACGCAGAAGACCTGAAGGACAAGTGTGGGATGGACCCCGATGTGGACCTGTTGACCAAGGTCACGATCGGTTGCGGTCCGGCGATCTATGACGCAGATGCGGCAACTGTTGCAGCCAGCCAGGAGTCCGAACTGGAAACCGTCAAGAACAACTTCCTGATCAAGAAGCTGGGCCTTGTCGATGGTCCGGAACTGATGGAGGGGATCAACAAAGCCATGGAAACCTATGGCATGTCCGAACGTAACAAATACCGGGCTGTGGTCTATTACATGCTGACCAAGCACTTCGGTAAAGAAGCCGTCTACGGTTAATTGTTTGGTGAATTGATGCAGCGCCCGTCGATCCAACGGCGGGCGCTTCGTATTTGAATTGCAATTTAAGCACTTGATGTTTGAATCACCGACTGCGGTCAGGCTAAGTTCAAACTGTGACCAGGACGGTCAGAACCAGACATTTCCATACGCGTGTGGTGAGTAGGGAGCACGCGGGGGTAGGGAAGGTTCTGCATCGTCAGAGCCTTCCCTCATTCGTTATCTAAACTCGTTCAGCAGGCGTTCTATGAAGGTTTCAATGCCGGTTGGCTGTTGCTGCGCAGTACGGTTTGCACCTCCGCCTGAACCAGCAAGGTACACCTCGATCCGACCCGGGCGGGTTTTGCTGCCCGATGCTGTGAAATCCCGCGCAACACCACCAAGCGCTTGGGCCGCAAGGCTGGCATTCTCAGCGTCATCGGGGTGATAAAAGCGGACCTGAGTTTCTCTGACCCGATACCCTACACGTGCCGTCGCAACCACGTTCGCCTGGCTCCGGGTCAATAGTTCAAGCACCCGATTGCTAACGTCCTCCGAGACCCTGCCTGGCACGAACAGGGACACGTCCAGGTCTATAAAAGACTTCTGCGATATCAGTGGCTTAACCTCAGTATAAGGTGGGGTTGCCGACACTGTGATTTCATGAGGCAGGGGGTCGAACACCACATGGGTCTTGTTTGAAAAATCTTTTTCTTTCAAGTGATTGGGATTGAGAATCTGTGGCGCAACAGAGGTTGAAAGTGACACCTGCGTAATTTGCGGGGTAAAATCCTCTGAAACCGGAGCAAGAGACACCGGCAAGAATACCACGGGCGGGGTGAAGGATACTGCAATCTCTTTATCTGGCGGATCTTCGGTATCGTCGGCAAGAGCCTTGGTCTTTGTCTCGAGCAGCGTCTTTGGGGCCGGGTCTTTCGGCTCAGATTCAGTAGGGCCTTTTGGCAGTAAGGCAGCGGACGCAATTTCAGGCAAAACGACATCATTCGTTTCGGTTGGACCGACGGAGCCTTTCGTTTGTGCCACGGAAGGTTCGGATGTGGCCTGCCAGGTAGCGAACACCTGTGTTGCAACCCAATGCAAGAAAGCCCCACAAAACAAAGCTGCCACGACAGCCACGACCCGGGAACGTGAGGTTCGTTTGCTGCGTGGCTCATCCAAGTTAAGCGAACGCACGCGTTCAGACACGATCTCATCGATCTCTGCCTCGTCTGCCGGAGGAAGCAGATCGGTCTCAGCCGGTTTCAAGCGCGGTGGTTCACGCGCATCGGGCTTTGCTTCAGCAAGCACACCGGCACGCTTTTCGCGCGCCTCTTTCAGGCGCGTTTCCCAGGTTTTCGAGTGCGTCGCAGCAATGGCGTCTTCTATTATCCCATTGCCGCCTTCATCGTCAGACATGGGGTCACACTTTCAAAGAAACCGAATCTAAATCGAACACCACCAAGCGTCTGCGTTTGAATTATCCGCAGATGACACGCCCCCACCCGGCGAAGCCCAAGGAAATATAACATTTTGCCAGACGTTTGAGAAGTTTTACGCCTGACACAGCTGCGCAGGTCAATCAGGCTGCGTGTCGCCCAGGGCGCAAATCACCTTCCATTCGTCTTCAGTCACGGGCTGCACCGACAAGCGCGAGTTCTTGACCAACACCATCTCGGCCAGACGCTCGTCCGCTTTGATCTGGTCCAACGTCACCGGTTTGGCAAAGGGCCGCACCGCCTTGATATCCACGCATTCCCATCGCTCATCATCGGTGGTGCTGTCAGGATGGGCTTCGGCGCAAACCTCGACGATGCCCACCACCGATTTGTCTTTTTGCGAATGGTAGAAGAAACCCCAATCACCCACTGCCATCTGACGCATGAAGTTGCGCGCCTGATAGTTTCGCACGCCGTCCCATTCTTCGCCTGCGTCCCCTTTGGCGGTTTGCTGACCCCAGCTCCAGGTTGAAGGTTCTGATTTGAACAGCCAATACGCCATCAGCCGATCACCTTTTTCCATGGAATCAACTCAACCGACTGGAACAACCCTGCCTTGGCATAAGGGTCGTTGTCGGCCCATTTTTGTGCAGTGGCCGAATCTTCGACGTCCAGTATGATCAACGAACCGATCATGGCATCGCCATCCAGCAAGGGACCTGCCTGCGCCACGATACCGGTTTCTTCGATATAGCCCAGATGGGCAGTACGGTTGTCCAGCCGGGTTTGCAGGGCGCCGGGTTTGTCTTTGGCAATGAGAGCGATCAGCATGTTATTCCTCCTTTAGGGGGCGATTGAGCAGGGTTTGAATGGCCTCGGACACACTGTATGCACCGCGGCTCAGATCCGCCACTGTCGTACTTATGGGCATGTCCAACCCTTCTTTGGTGGCGATGTCCGACATGGCGCGGGCAGTTGCGACACCTTCAACCGTCGTTCGGCTGTCAAAACTCTGGTTTAGACCCAAACTCAGGCCAAAACGGTAATTTCGGGACAGGTCGGATGAGCAGGTCAGCACCAGATCGCCCAGCCCAGAAAGACCCATCAGAGTATCCGGGCGGGCACCACGTGCTACGGCGAAACGCTGCATCTCGACGAATCCGCGCGTCAGCAAAGCCGCCCGTGCACTGTCACCCAAACCGGCGCCCATCGTAGCGCCACATGCGATGGCCATGACGTTCTTCAACGCCCCGCCCAACTCGGCCCCAACCGTGTCGGTCGTGCGATAGAGGCGGAGATTTGTCGTTGTCAGCTCGGCTTGCAGCACCTTGCCGATCTGGGCATCTGCGCAGGCCAGAGTCAGTGCAGTTGGCAGGCCGCGTGCGATGTCGTCTGCAAAGCTGGGCCCTGTCAGCAGCGCGACATTGGCAGTCGGCACAACGCTTGCAATCACCGCAATCGGACCGAGGCCCGAGGTCAATTCGATCCCCTTGCAGCAGGCAACCAGTGTTTTGCCCTCCAGCAAGGGCGCATGATCTGTCAAAGCCTGCCGTAGTTTCTGCATGGGCACAGCCAGAAGAAGCGTATCTGCGGTGCACGCTTCTTGGATGTCCGCTGTGGCGGTAATGTTTGGCGGCAAGGTTACACCGGTCAGGCGAGCCTCGTTTCTTCGCGTCTTTTGCATTTGTCGCGCCTGATCCGCGTCCCGCGCCCACAGTGTTACCGGCCCGTTGCCAGCCAATGAGATCGCCAGTGCGGTTCCGAATGCGCCAGAACCCAGGACAGAAATGCTCATGCCTTGGCTCCTTTCTTGCCGCTGCCCAGCATTGCCGGGCTGCGCTGATCCAGTGGCCAACGGGGACGTGCCGTCAGGTCCAGCCCGTCGCGAGCGCCGTTGCGAAATCGCTCGAGCCCCGCATAGGCGATCATGGCAGCGTTGTCCGTGCACAGTGGTAGCGGGGGAGCAGTAAACTGCGTATCTTTTTCAGCACAAACAGTCTCTAATGCGGAACGAATAGCCGAATTTGCAGCGACTCCTCCGGCAACAGCGATGACGGGAACAGAGGGGTTGAGGTCCAGATACAGGTCAATTGCGCGTCGGGTTTTCTCGGCCAAAGTGTCCACAATCGCCTGTTGGAACCCGGCACACAGATCCGCGCGGTCCTGACGGGTCAGGCCGCCCTTTTCGGCAACGATCTGATCGCGCATTCGCATCAAGGCTGTTTTCAGTCCCGAGAAGGACAGATCGCAGCCGGGCCTGTCCAGCAGCGGCCGTGGAAAGCGAAAGCGTTTGGGATCACCTGCACGAGCCTCGGCTTCAACCGACGGGCCGCCGGGTTGCCGCAGGCCCAGCAGGCGCGCGGTTTTGTCGAAGGCTTCTCCGGGCGCATCGTCGATGGTGCCACCAAGGCGGGTGAATCGTTCTGGCCCGTGGGCGATCAGGTACTGACAGTGCCCGCCCGACACCAGAAGCATCAGGTAGGGAAAGCTGATCCCGTCGGTCAGGCGCGGTGTCAGCGCGTGACCTGCAAGGTGATTGACGCCAATCAGTGGCAGGCCGGTAGCGGCGCTCAGCCCCTTGGCGCACATGACACCGGACAGCACACCGCCGATCAGTCCCGGACCTGCGGTGACGGCAATGGCGTCGATATCGCGCAGTTCAAGGTGGGCGGCCTCCAGCGCTTGGATAACGCAGGTGTCCAGTTTTTCCGCATGTGCCCGCGCGGCGATTTCGGGCACAACACCACCATAGGCGCTGTGCAGATCGGTTTGACCATGCACCACCGACGACAGGATTTCAGCACCCGCACCTTCGGTTTGGCGCACAACGGCAGCAGCCGTGTCATCACAACTGCTTTCCAATCCCAGCACGGTAAGTGTTTGCACCATCACCCTGATCCGTTGCATCATGTTAATAACGGCGGGGTATCACCCTGCGCGGATGCAAACAATCCTCAAGGGCCAAGGCGCCAAACGTTGTATTTGTTGATGACCCGCCCGCGTGCAGCCTCAAAACGGTTTGTCACGCAGTTGCCAACCCGCCTCAGATCTCGGGTTCAGGTCATCTATTCCCCGATTCTCGAAATCCGGCCACTGCCTGCTGTGGTTGATACAGACAGGGTGCAGGGTTTGATTTTCACCTCGGCCAATGCGGTGAATGCGGCGGCTTCAAAGGGTATCGACCGCACTTTGCCTGCTTATTGTGTCGGCCCCGCGACGACCGGGACGGCCAAAGGATATGGCTGGCAGGCTGAGATGGCAGGGACCACAGCTGAAGAACTTGTAGCGCATCTGCTTAAGCATCGGCCCCAAAGCCCATTGTTGCATTTGCGGGGTGAGCATACGCGGGGCAACATCGCTGGTCGCCTGACCGAATCCGGCCTGACGGTACGGGAACAGCCGGTTTATCAACAGCTTCTGTTGCCGCTAACATCCGAGGCAACCCAAGCCGCAAACGGAGATTTGCCGGTAATCGCCCCGCTTTTTTCACCGCGAACGGCGCGACATTTTGCCGATATCTGGTCGGGCTCAGCACCGCTTTGGTTGGCTGCTATCAGTCAGGCGACGGCTGAACCCCTTTATTCCTTGGACTATGCGCGCCTGAAGATCGCAAAAGAGCCGACACCCAAGAAAATGCGTAAGGCTGTTAAAAAGCTTGTGAAACATGTGTTGCGGGTTGAGGGCGGCGAGGTCCCCGATTAACTTAACCTGGGCTGTTATTCATCTGAATTTGGATTCGATAAGGGGAATATTGCGGTGGCTGGTAAGAAGAAATCCGATGAAAAGCCGGTGGAAGACCCCAAGGCGGACGTTGTTGAATCCGAATTGCAGCAGGACGATACACCTGTTGACCAAAGTGAACCTGTAGCAGAGGACCTTTCCGAAGCCGAAGCCGAAGCCGAAGCCGAAGCCGAAGCCGAAGCCGAAGCCGAAGCCGAAGCCGAAGCCGAAGCCGAAGCGCCAACGGAAGAGACCGTTCCGGTCGAAGACAAGACTGTTGAGCGTGTGGTGGAAAAACGCGGTGGCTTTGTGCACGCTTTGCTGGGTGGTGCCATTGCGGCCGCTGTTGGGTTTGCGCTGGGCAATGGCGGGCTGTTGCCGGGTGGAACGGACAACTCGGAAGCCCTGGCCGCGCTGGAATCGAAACTGGCGGATCAGTCGGATCAAATCGCCAAGCTCTCACAAGCGCTGACTAACAGCCCGGATACCTCTGGCTTGACGGATCAGATCAAAGCGCTGTCGGACAAACTGACCCCGGTCGAAGGTGACCTGAACGCGGTCAAGTCCTCGATTGAGACGCTGTCTGGTCAAGTCTCGCCATTGTCGGATCGGATCGCAGCACTTGAGAAAGCCCCAATTGAATCCAATACGTCACCTGAAGCCACCGCCGCATTTGAGGCTGAACTAAAAAAGCTTCAAGACTCGCTAGCCGCGCAACGGGCTGAGGTTGAAAAGATGGTGTCGGATGCGCAGGCTCTTGAGGCGAAAGCATCCGCCGACGCGCAAGCTGCGACAAACGCCGCGGTTTTGTCTCGTCTGCGTGGGCAGTTGGACGCGGGCCAACCCTTTTCCGAACTGGTTGCTGAACTGAAAGCGGGCGGCGTAGATGTGCCGGATGCTTTGACTGGGCCGGCGGAAAAAGGCGTGGAAACCTTGTCTTCTTTGCGGGCGTCTTTTGACCCTGCAGCCCGGACTGCGCTGGCGAACGCGCGCGATGCGGATAAGGGCACGGGCCTGATCGCGTTCCTGCAAAGGCAAACGGGTGCACGTTCGGTCACGCCTCAAGATGGGGATGGGCCTGACGCTGTCCTGTCACGCGCGCAGTCTGCGCTGGCGGATGGAGATCTATCCAAGGCGCTGAACGAACTGAAATCACTTCCCGAAGCGGCGCAGACCGCGATGGCCGATTGGGAGCAGGCGGCCCAGACACGGGTCTCTGCCGTCGATGCGGCGAACTCATTGGCTTCCAGCCTGAACTCGAACTGAAGGACCTGCCATGCTGTGGTCACTGTTTAAGATCCTTGTTTTTGTTGCGATTATCGGCCTGCTGGCGCTGGGCGGTCACTTCCTGATGCAGACCAGCGGCGGGGTGCAGATCACCGTCGCAGGCACGGAATTTACGCTTGGGCCATTGCAGTCCGTGATTACGCTGGGTGTACTGGTGTTTGCGGTCTGGCTGTTCTTCAAGTTGCTCAGCCTGCTGGTCGCCACGTTGAAATTCCTCAATGGCGATGAAACGGCCCTGTCGCGGTATTTCGACCGCAGTCGCGAACAGCGCGGGTATCAGGCGCTGGCAGATGGTCTGATGGCATTGGCTTCGGGTGAAGGGCGCGCAGCGATGACCAAAGCCAACAAGGCCGAGAAGTTGCTGAACAAGCCGGATCTGACCAATCTGCTGGTGGCGCAAGCCGCTGAGATGACAGGGGACACCAAGAAAGCAGCTGACACTTACAAGAAACTCGTGACCAACAACGCGACTCGTTTTGTCGGCGTGCGCGGGATCATGAAGCAGAAACTGGCTGAAGGTGATGACGAAACCGCCCGCAAGCTGGCCGAAAAAGCGCTGGCGATCAAACCGCGCCATGAAGAAACGCAAGACGTTCTTTTGAACCTTCAGACCAAGGCGCAGGATTGGGCCGGGGCACGATCGACACTGACCTCTAAGTTGAAAGCGGGGTATCTGCCGCGCGACGTGTTCAAGCGTCGTGATGCGGTTCTGGCACTGTCCGAAGCAAAGGTCATTCTGGATGAAGACGCGAGCCTGGAACAACAAGAACACGCGATCGAAGCCAATCGTCTGTCGCCTGATCTGGTACCTGCCGCGGCCATGGCGGCCCGTGCGTATATTGCCAAAGGCAAACCCCGGCTGGCGACAAAGATCCTGAAAAAGGCATGGGAGGCGCAACCGCATCCTGACCTTGCCCACGCTTTCGCTGAGATTGCGCCGGATGAGACCCCGGACCAGCGGATCAAACGGTTCACCGCGCTGACCCGTATTCACCCTGAGAATATGGAAACCCGTTTGATTCTGGCCGAATTGAACATTGTGGCTGAAGACTTCCCCGAAGCCCGCCGCGCGCTGGGGGATGTGGTCGAAAAACAGGGTGATGCGCGGGCTTATACGTTGATGGCTGCGATTGAACGGGGTGAGGGTGCCTCGGACGCTGTTGTGCAGGGCTGGCTGGCCAAAGCGTTGAATGCGCCGCGCGGTCCGCAATGGGTATGCACCAATTGCCATGATATCCAACCTGAATGGGGGCCGGTCTGTCTGAATTGCGGCAGTTTCGATACGCTCATCTGGCAGACGCCTCAAACGCCCGAGATCGCAAGCGCAACTGGCGTACACATGCTGCCTTTGATCGTAGGTGCGCTTGAGGATCAATCAGAAGTGCCCGAGGTTGTGGAGCCTGCGGAAGAAGAAGACGTGGTCGAAGTGACAGCGGATGCTGTTGAGGTTGCGGAAGAGGCCGAGGCTCAAAAGCAGGCCTGAGGCCTGCAAAATCCAACTGTGAATTGTCCCAGCCGAATCCGTTTGCTAACGTCGCCTTCACGTCGGGGAGGGCGCTCAAACCGAAATGCTGGACTACTCGCATAACGCCTGGTTGGTGGCGGCATCGCTTGCCGTGGCCCTGATGGCCGGGTTCACCGGTCTGTACCTGACGCATGGCGCATCAAAGCTGGACAGTCAGCGGCGCAAGCTAGTGGTGGCCTTGGCCGCTGTCGTTCTCGGCGGTGGCATCTGGTCGATGCATTTTGTGGCGATGCTGGGTCTGCAACTGCCAATCCTGTTTTATTACGATGCCTTGATCACACTCATGTCGGCGCTGGTTGCGATCCTAATGGTTGGGTTGGCGCTTTTGCTGCTGCATTTCAGACCCCGATCGGTGCAAACGATGATTGGGTCCGGGGTGATTGTGGGGCTGGGTATCGTCGTGATGCATTATGTCGGCATGGCGGGAATGCAGCTGTGTCGTCCTGTGTACAATGTGTTCGACGTTGTTCTGTCCACTTTGGCATCGGTGATATTGTCCGTGGCCGCTATTTGGGTCGCTTATGGCAACCGAACCCAACGCAACATACTTCTGGGCACGGTTTGTTTCGGGCTGGCAGTGTTTACCATGCATTTTGTTGCCACGGGCTTGACCGATTTTGTTGCAAGTGAAAGCCCAGGTGGTGCGGGCCCTGCGCTGGACAATCAAGTGTTGGCGATGGGGGTGACCGTATCCGTCTTCCTGATCTGTGGCGCCTTCTTGCTGACCGGTATCACGTTCATTGAACCAACTCCCGAGGCCGAGCCCGCTGCCGCTGCCCCAGAACCCATGCCCGAACCAACGCAGATGCGCGCCGGTGTCCCGTTTGAGCGTGAAGGCCAAACGTTCTTTGCTGAACCTTCCCGGATTGCCGCCATTCGGGCCGAGGGGCATTACACCGTCCTTTATATGGGTGCAGAGAAACTGTTCTGCCCATGGTCGATCACCGATGCGGAAACGCGACTGCATCCCGAAGGGTTCTTGCGGGCGCATCGCAGCTATCTGGTGAATCCCAAACATGTCTCGAGTTTCGAGCGACACAAGGACAACGGCACCTGTTACTTCGATGGTGTGGATGCGCTGACCAAAGTGCCGGTCAGCCGATCCCGTCTAACGGACATTCGAGAGGCGCTGGGCCTTTGATCGCAACTCGTGCCGCCCATTCGCATTTCGTGAAACAAGCTGCGCGCCCCGTTTTCCTTAACTGGATCGGGTAGATCCACCGCTCTTTCCTTCCCCCAGGTCCCCCAAGGCATACCGCTCGGACCCAGGGAGGAAAAACATGATACCAGCCGGTTTTGAGTATCACCGGCCAGGCGATATCGCCTCGGCCATTGGCATTCTACAGGAACACGGAGACGAGGCCCGCGTGATTGCGGGCGGTCACAGCCTGATCCCCATGATGAAACTGCGCATGACTGACATGAGTCATCTGGTTGATCTTCAGGCTATCGAGGAACTCAAGGGGATCGAGATCGATTCAGACACCGTGACTTTGGGCGCGATGGTGACGCAGCACGAGTTGATCACGCATGACGGGCTGGCCTCGGCAATTCCTCTGATCCGCGAAGCCGCGCTGCAAATCGCTGATCCTCAGGTGCGCTACGTGGGTACTGTTGGCGGCAATGTGGCAAATGGTGATCCGGGCAATGACATGCCGGGGCTGATGCAATGCCTGAATGCCACCTTCGAACTGTCGGGGCCGGACGGCAATCGCAGCGTAGCAGCGCGGGAATTCTACGAGGCGGCATATTTCACAGCCCGCGAGGAGGAGGAAATCCTGACACGGATTTCTATTCCAAAGCCGGGCGCGGGAATTGGCCAGGCTTATGAAAAGCAAAAGCGCAAGATTGGCGACTACGCCACTGCAGCCGCCGCGGTGATGGTCGGCAACGGCACTGCTTCGGTCGCAATGACCAATCTGGCCGACACGCCCATTTGGTCCGAAGACGCGAGCTATGCACTGGCTGGTGGGGACGTTGCAGGTTGCGTGGCCGCAATGCTCGATGCGATCGATCCGGTTGCTGACAATCGCGGACCCGTCGAATTCAAGAAACACGTGGCCGCCGTAATGTTGCGCCGCGCCATCGACCGCGCACAGAACCGCGCGGGTTGAGGGGAGGACATCATGTCGAAAATGCACGTCAAACTCACCGTGAACGGCAAACAGGTCGAAGGTCTGGCCGAGCCGCGCACTTTGCTGATCCACTTCCTGCGGGAAGATCTGAAAATCACGGGTCCTCATATCGGATGCGAAACCAGCCATTGTGGCGCTTGCACCGTGGATATCGATGGCAAGTCCGTCAAATCCTGCACGACCTTCGTGGCGCAGGTGAATGGGGCCGATATCACAACCGTCGAAGGGTTGACCAATGACGATGGCAGCCTTGGTGTGCTGCAAGAGATGTTCCGCGAACATCACGGGCTGCAATGCGGTTTCTGCACGCCGGGTATGATCACCCGCGCGCATCGCCTGTTGCAGGAAAACCCGAACCCGACCGAAGAAGAAATCCGTTTCGGGATGGCCGGGAACTTGTGCCGCTGCACCGGATACCAGAACATCGTCAAAGCCATCTCGGCCTCGGCTGACATGATGAACGCTCAGAAGGAGGCTGCGGAATGAACGATCAGACTCTGACCCCCGAAGAACGCGCCGCCAATCTCAAAGGTATGGGCTGCGCCCGTAAACGCGTCGAAGACGTGCGCTTTACCCAGGGCAAGGGCAACTACGTTGATGACATCAAGCTGGATGGGATGCTGTTTGGCGACTTTGTGCGCTCCCCCTACGCACATGCCCGCGTTGTCAGTGTAAACAAAGAGGCGGCCTTGGCCGTACCCGGAGTAGTCGCCGTTCTGACCGCTGAGGATCTGGCCCCGCTGGGATTGCACTGGATGCCGACTTTGGCCGGTGACAAGCAGATGGTGCTGGCGGATGGCAAGGTGCTGTTCCAAGGCCAGGAGGTAGCTTATGTCGTGGCCGAAGACCGTTATATCGCAGCGGATGCTGTGGAACTAGTCGAGGTTGAATACGAAGAGCTGCCCGTCATCACTGACCCGTTCGAGGCGCTGAAATCCGACGTGGTGCTGCGCGAAGATCTCGAAGGTCAGACCGAAGGCGCGCATGGTCCCCGCAAGCATCACAATCATATTTTCACCTGGGAACAGGGCGACAAGGAAGCGACTGAGGCCATTCTGGCCGAAGCCGACGTGGTCGCTGAAGAGATGGTGTATTACCATCGCACCCACCCGTGCCCGCTGGAGACCTGCGGCTGCGTGGCTTCGATGGACAAGGTGACAGGCAAGCTGACGCTTTACGGCACGTTTCAGGCCCCTCATGCGATCCGAACTGTTGTGTCGCTGATCTCGGGTCTGGCCGAGCACAATATCCGCGTGATTAGCCCTGATATTGGCGGTGGATTCGGCAACAAGGTTGGGGCTTATGCAGGCTATGTCTGCTCGGTCGTGGCCTCGATTGTGACCGGCAAGCCGGTAAAATGGGTTGAGGATCGGATGGAGAACCTGATGTCCACCGCCTTTGCCCGCGATTACTGGATGCAGGGCAAGATCGCAGCCACCAAAGACGGCAAGATCACCGGACTGTGGTGTCACACAACTGCCGATCATGGTGGGTTCGACGCCTGTGCCGACCCGACCAAGTTTCCAGCTGGGTTCATGAACATCTGCACCGGGTCCTATGACATCCCCACCGCTTATCTGGCTGTTGATGGTGTCTACACAAACAAGGCTCCGGGTGGGGTGGCCTACCGTTGTTCCTTCCGCGTGACAGAGGCCGCCTATTTCATCGAACGGATGATCGAGGTTTTGGCCATCAAACTGAACATGGACGCGGCCGAGCTGCGCCGGATCAATTTCATCAAGGCCGATCAGTTCCCGTACCAGTCCGCGCTGGGCTGGGAATACGATTCAGGCGATTATCACACCGCTTGGGACAAGGCACTGAAGGCCGTGAACTATGAAGAGCTGCGGGCCGAACAGGCGCAGCGGCTCGAGGACTTCAAGGCTGGCAAAACCCGCAAGCTGCTGGGGATTGGTCTGACGCATTTCACCGAGATCGTCGGGGCAGGGCCAGTCAAGAATTGCGATATCCTCGGGCTTGGCATGTTTGACAGTTGCGAAATCCGCATTCACCCGACGGGATCTGCCATCGCGCGACTGGGGACGATCAGTCAGGGTCAGGGCCATGCCACGACCTTTGCCCAGATCATCGCCACCGAGATTGGCCTGCCTGCTGATGACATCACGCTGGAGGAAGGCGACACCGACACCGCGCCCTACGGTTTGGGCACCTATGGGTCCCGGTCAACGCCTGTGGCTGGTGCGGCGACCGCTATGGCCGCACGCAAAATCCGCGCCAAGGCGCAGATGATCGCGGCCTATTTGCTGGAGGTCCATGATAACGACGTTGAATGGGACGTGGACAGGTTCGCTGTAAAAGGCGCACCCGAGCGGTTCAAGACGATGAAGGAGATCGCCTTTGCAGCCTATAATCAGGCCATTCCCGGGTTGGAACCGGGTCTGGAGGCCGTCAGCTATTATGATCCGCCGAACATGACCTATCCGTTTGGGGCCTATATCTGCGTCATGGAAATCGACGTGGATACCGGCGAATGGGAGGTTCGGAAGTTCTACGCACTGGACGATTGCGGCACCCGGATCAACCCGATGATCATCGACGGGCAGGTCCATGGTGGTGTAACCGAAGCGCTTGCCATCGCGATGGGTCAGGAAATTGCCTATGATGAGATGGGTAATGTGAAGACAGGCACGCTGATGGACTTCTTCCTGCCGACCGCGTGGGAGACGCCGAACTATATCACCGACTTTACGGTGACGCCGTCTCCGCACCATCCGATTGGTGCAAAGGGGGTTGGGGAAAGTCCGAATGTTGGCGGCGTACCTGCGTTCTCGAACGCGGTGCATGATGCGTTCCGGCCCTTTGGCTTGGTGCAAAGCCACATGCCGCATGATCATTGGCGGATTTGGAAGATCGCCAATGGGTTGGGGATGCACGGGTAACCTGTTTCGAACCGGCTTTGCCGGTCCGACCAAACGGAGGGGGCTCTGCTCCCTCCGAACCTCCCCCGAGATATTTTTGGCCAGATGAAGATTGGATCCTGGTTTTGACTCTGAAGGACGTACAGAACGAATTGGCCGCGCAGGGCTATGTCGCCGATGATCGTTTGTCTATGGCGCTGCATCTGGCACAGACCTTGGGGCGGCCCTTGTTGCTGGAAGGTCCGGCCGGTGTTGGCAAGACCGAGGTCGCCAAAGCCATGGCGGGGTGGATGGACACGCGTTTGATCCGGCTGCAGTGTTACGAAGGGTTGGACGCCAGCCACGCGATCTATGAGTGGAATTACCAGCGGCAGTTGCTGGCGATCCGTGCGAGTGAGGCGCGGGGAGGAACCGATGAAACTCAGCTTTTTTCAGATGAATATTTGCTCAAAAGACCTTTGTTAGAAGCTATATCTGAAGAAAATCCACCGGTTTTATTGATTGATGAGATTGATCGTGCGGATGAGGAGTTCGAGGCGTATTTGCTGGAAATCCTCTCTGACTTTCAGATCACCATCCCGGAACTGGGAACCGTAAAAGCGCAGGTGAGGCCCATCGTAATCCTGACTGCCAACGGGACGCGGGATTTGTCGGATGCGCTGCGCAGGCGGTGCCTTTACAGTTTCCTTGATTATCCATCGAAGGAAACAGAGATGGCGATCTTGAGGGCGCGGATACCTGAGGTTGAGGGTGTTTTGGCCCGTCAGATTATCGGCGTCGTCCAGGCGCTGCGGAGCGAAGACCTTGAGAAAACACCGGGCATTGCAGAAATGCTCGACTGGGCGGCTGCACTGTCTGGCTTGGGGGTCAATGACCTCGCCAAATCCCGCGATGAGGTTCAGTCCACTCTGGTTTGCTTGCTGAAGACTGCTGCCGATTATGACGCGGCCCCGCCCGAGGTCATGGACCGGCTAATCGGAAAGGTCGCGTGATGAGAGTAACGCACTTTCCCTCTCGGGCTGCGGGGCTGGCAGATCGCATGTCGGGGTTCGTCGAGCATTTGCGCATGAACGGGCTGCGGGTCGGGCCAAAGGAAACTGGGGATGCGTTGGTGGCCTTGTCAGCAGTGAAGGCGACGGATGCCGAGCGGGCGCGTCAGGCGTTGTGCGCGGTTTTGACCGGGGATGCCGAGGAATGGCGGCGATTTGATGAGTTGTTCGACGCGTACTGGTTCAACGCAGGAAAACAGCGTGCGGGCGTTGCGCAAAATGCCCATGTTCAGGTGCAATCTGCGAAGCCCATGATCTGGCAGAACCAAGATCAGGGAACAGGCACCTCGCAGAGTGATACCGGGAACGCCACCACTCCGGATCCGGGTGATGGGGCGGCCGAGGGGATGGATGGGAAGCTGATCGCGACCCGAACGGCCAACCTGTCGCGCCGGGATTTGCGTGAATTGATGGACGAAGAGGCTTTAAAACAAGCCGAAACGGCTGCATTGGCTTTGGCACGCGCCATGCGAGATCGTCGGTCACGTCGCCGTAAAAAAGCGTTGCGAGGTCCCGCATTGGACATGCGCCGAATACAACGGGCCAGCCTGGCACGCGGTGGCGAGCCGTTGGATTTGTATCGCCGCGCGCGCCCCCCGCGTCCAATGAGAATTGTTGCGTTGTGCGATGTGAGCGGTTCGATGACCGTGTATTCCCGTGTGTTCCTGGCCTTTTTGAAAGGGCTGATCGGCAGCGGGACCGAAGCCGATGCCTATCTGTTTCATACGCGACTGATGCGCGTAACCGATGCCCTGCGGGATCATGATACACTGCGTGCGGCGGGACGCTTGTCATTGATGGCCGAAGGATTTGGTGGCGGCACCGATATTTCTGGCAGTCTTGATCGATTTCTTTCGGGTTATGGTGCGCGGGCGCTCAATGGGCGGACGGTGGTTCTGATCCTCTCGGATGGGTATTGCAGTTCCAACCCACAGGCGCTTGGTGATGTGCTGGCACGGATCAAGCGCAAGGCGCGGCGGATCGTGTGGCTGAACCCACTGAAAGGCTGGAAGGATTATCAGCCCATCGCGGCGGCGATGCGGGCGGCGGAACCTTATCTGGACGCCCATTTGCCCGCGAATACTCTCGACGCTTTGGCGGCATTGGAGCCGCAGTTCCGAAAGTTATGAAAGGAGTCTAACAATGGCGAATTTCGATATTTTTGACACAATAGAGCAGCTTCGCGGAACCGGCGAAGCCTTCTGTGTGGCGACGGTGTTGCGCACGGCGGATGCAACTTCGGCCAAGGCTGGCGGCAAAGCGGTCATCACGCGGGACGGTCAGATCCTGGGTCATCTTGGGGGGGCTTGTGTGCAACGCGCGGTGCGAATGTCGGCACAGCAGGCGTTGGTTAGCGGGGCGCCGCAGATGATCCGTGTCAAACCTTCGGAAAAGGTGGTGAACATGACGGACCCGGACGGTGTGCAAACCTTCAAAAGCGGTTGCCCCTCCGGTGGCACTGTCGATCTTTTGGTAGAACCCTATAGACACGCGCCACGGCTGGTCATTTTTGGTGACGGGCTGATTGCCACGGCCTTGGCAGCACATGGGGCGCTGGCGGGGTACCGTACCGCTATCGAAAGCGGAGCTGAGGTCGCCGGTGATCACATACGATTCAATCCGGATCAGGTTGAGGCGCTGGGTGTCGAACCGCAGGATTTTGTGGTAGTGGCGGCACAGGGGCGCAAGGATGCGGCGGCACTGAACGCGGCGCTGGAAACCTCGGCAGCGCGCGTGTCGATGGTGGCCAGCCGCCGCAAAGCCGAAACGCTTACAGCAAAACTGATTACGCAAGGCATGGATCCCTCAAAAGTCGCGCGTCTGAAATCGCCGGCGGGGTTGGATATTCATGCCATTGACCCGCATGAAATCGCGTTGTCGATCCTGGCCGAGATCGTGATGTGGCGGAACAGCGACAAATCGACGGAGGTTTCTCATGATGAAAAGCTGGCTTGAACGCTTGCGCCGCAGAAAACCTGCGCGCCCGGAACTCACTGCGCAGGAGGCGGCAGAGGTCGCACTTCGCGTATTCCCAAGATGTTGTTGATCAAAGGATAAACTGAATGGAACTGACCGACGAAATCCGCATCTCTGCGCCCCGTGACGTGGTCTATCGTGCTCTTAATGATCCCGATATTTTGAAAGATTGTATCCCTGGCTGTGAAGAGCTGACCCAGAAATCGCCAACCGAGCTTGAGGCAAAGGTGGTTCTTAAAATCGGCCCCGTCAAAGCGCGTTTTGCCGGAGAAGTTACGCTGGATACGGCGAATGCTCCGGAAGGGTTCTCACTGGCCGGTGAAGGCAAGGGTGGGGCGGCTGGATTTGCCAAGGGCGGTGCAGAAGTGACCTTGACCGAAGAGGGGACCGAGACGGTTTTGTCCTACACCGCCAAGGTCGATGTTGGCGGCAAGATCGCTCAGCTGGGCAGTCGACTGATCGCTGGCACGGCCAAGAAACTATCCGGCAAGTTTTTCACGCGCTTCGGAGAAATCGTTTCGGAACAACCTGTTGCCTGATTGACGAGGTTCGATAGAAGCGCTCATTGATGGCGCTTCGCTTCTTTAAGCACGCGATCAGATGCAACCGCTTACGAGGCCGGCGGGGTGTCTGGCTGTTGGTGTCAGGAAAAAGTCATATCCGTCAAACCATTTTGGCCTATGGGATATGGTGCCCAGGAGAAGCTGTGTCTCCGGTTCCGCTCCCGTTACAGGCACCCTCGTCAGGTCTCCCGTCAGCAAAAC